>JACOSB010000003.1 GCA_016179105.1 Candidatus Acetothermia bacterium | reverse complement strand
CTTGGAGGCGCTGGAGCAAGCCTTGGGAGAAGCGCTGCGCCCCTATTGGGAAGCACCGGCGCACTTGCGATGCTTGACCGCTTATCCCTGGTGGCTCAGGGGTCTCCACTCTATCCAGACATTCCTATGACAAATTAGTATTACAAACTATCAAGTCGATCCGGTGCGCGGTTTTTTGCCCTCCCAAGACCCCTTAGAGCGACTGCCGGAAGCGTATGAAATCTGGGACCAAATTGGGTCTGAAGTGTCGGCTTTGTTGATGACGGGTAAGCTGCGCTCAACGCTGGAGCGATTGTCTTCTCACAGTCTCGGCGAGCTGAAAGACTTAAGACAACAAGAGCGCGCACTTCTCATTTTGTCTGTCTTGGCCAACGCGTACGTATGGGCCGGTGAGAAACCAGCCACGCGCATCCCTCAGGGTGTGGCTAGCCATTATGCCAGCTTGCCGACAAACTGGGCCGTCCGCCGATCATCACGCACGCTTCGATCGTGCTCCACAACTGGCGTCGTCTTGACAAAGACGATCCCATTGATCTCGATAATCTCGTTTGTCTGCAGCTCTTTCTCGGCGGAGTCGATGAGCAGTGGTTTTACTTGGTTGGAGTAGCGATTGAGGCCAAGGGAGGCCCTGCACTCACGGCGTTGGTCGAGGCCGAGAAGGCTGTGGGTGAGAATCGAGTCGATGATCTCGTTTTAAATCTCAAGAGAGTGGTTTCATCCATCGAAGCGGTGAACGCCACGCTGGTGCGCATGACAGAATACTGCGACCCACATGTCTTTTACTATCGCGTGCGCCCATATTTGACGGGCTGGGATGCGCCGGGCGTCATCTACGAAGGCGTCAGCGATCAGCCTCAGAAATATTATGGGGGCAGCGCCGCGCAAAGCCCGTGGTTTCAAGCAGTAGATGCCGCGCTCGGCGTGAAACATCGCGACAACGAGACGAGCCCGTATCTATTGGAGATGCGACGATACATTTCTCCAGCCCATCGACGATTCATCGAAGCACTCGAAAACGGGCCGTCGATCCGACAATACGTGTCCCATCACAAGAAGATTCATGCGGAGTTGTGCGATGTCTACAATCAGTGCATCCATGCGCTCCAAGAATTTCGCCGAAAGCATTTCGAGATCGCCGTGCGCTACATCGCGCATCAAGCGCCTAAGGGCATCGAAGCGAAAGGCACTGGCGGCACAAGTTTTTCAGCTTTCTTGGGCAAGGCGCTCAAGGAAACGAGCGAGAGTATTATTGACTAAATTGGTATGCATCTGAATCACGGAACGCGCGGAATTGCCACGGAAGACACGGAAAACGGCTTGTCTTTCTTCCGTGTTTTCAGTGGAGCTTCCGCGATCTCCGCGATTCAATAATTGTATGACTAAAAAAATCACTCTCATCGGTGCTGGCCCCGCAGGCTCTCTTCTATCAACTTTCTTAGCCAAGCGCGGCTTCCAAGTCGAAATCTATGAGCGTCGTCCAGATATGCGTAGAGTTCAGATCAGCGCCGGGCGATCGATCAACCTCGCGATCTCCACGCGCGGCATCCATGCGCTTCAAGAAGCGGGCTTGTGGGAAACGATCAACAAAATCGCTGTCCCGATGAAGGGTCGCATGATGCACTCGGTCAAGGGAGAACTTGCGTTCCAGCCGTATGGCAAAGACGAGACCGAAGTGATCTATGCCGTCTCGCGCGCTGAGCTCAATAAAGCCTTGATGACCGAAGCGGAGAAGCAACCCGGCGTCACAATCTATTTTAGTGAACGTTGCACGGGCATGGATTTTAAGACGGGCGACGTGCGACTGCGCAACGAAACGACAGGGCAAGAGCGAGTCATTAAGTGCGAGACAGTCATCGGGACTGACGGCTCGGCCTCGGCGATTCGAACCGATATGCTCAAAGTGGGGCGATTCAATTTCTCTCAAGAATACTTGGAGCACGGCTACAAAGAGCTAACAATTCCTCCGGGATCAAATGGCGCGTTTCAGGTTGAGAAGAACGCCCTGCACATCTGGCCGCGTCATACGTACATGCTGATCGCGCTGCCCAACTTTGATGGAAGTTTCGGCTGCATCTTCTTCTTCCCGTTTGAGGGTGAAGAGAGTTTTGCCAATTTGGATACAGAAGCCAAAGTGCTAGATTTTTTCAAAACACAATTTCCGGATGCTATACCTTTGATGCCCGACTTGACTAAAGAATTTTTTGTGAATCCGACGGGTTCGATGGTCACGATCAGGTGCAATCCCTGGCACGTGAATGAAAAAGCGCTCTTGATTGGGGATGCAGCGCATGCGATCGTGCCTTTCTTTGGACAGGGCGTGAACTGTGCCTTCGAAGGATGCATACAAGTAGCAGCACTAATAGATCAGTACAACACAGATTGGGAAAAGATTTTCAGTGAGTTTGAGAAGATGCGAAAAATAAATACAGATGCGATCGCCGAATTAGCGTTAGAAAATTTCATCGAGATGCGCGATCGTGTCGCTGATCCGAAATTTCTCTTCAAGAAAAAAGTTGAGCACGCGCTGGAGAAAAAATATCCCGATCTCTTCGTGCCCAAGTACTCGATGGTGACCTTCCATCGGTTGCCCTGCTCAGTTGCGCTCTCGCGAGGTCGAATTCAAGATCGAATTCTCTCTGAGTTATGTGGTTCCATTGAGCAGATTGAGGATTTGGATTGGAGGAAAGCTGAGCAACTTATTAAAAGAGAACTGATTCCATTGCAAACTCCGTAAGAAATTACCCAAGAAACAAAATGAGAGATTTTTACAATCAAGTCTGTGCAGTGTCATTGCTCGTCACTTCCCATAATCTCCTTTGTACTCTACTTGCAGCGCGTTGTTGAACCAGTTCAGCATATTGATATACCCAATTAGCATCGTGAGCTGAACGATCTCCGGTAGCGAGAAATGTCTCTTCACGTCAGTGAAAAGTTGATCGCTCACACGATTTGAGTCTCTCATCACAGCTTCAGTATAAGCGAGCGCAACTCTCTCTCGCTCAGTGAGATTCTTCGGGTCTTCAAGATGATAAATTTGTTGTTGCGGAATGCCCGCCATGCGCATGATCTCATAGTGAGAGTTGATGCAGAATTGACAGGAGTTTCTCAGAGAAGATTTTAAGATCACTTTCTCTTTGAGCGCGCGCTCGAGCAAGCCCCCTGGATACAAACAATTCCCGAAACCCGCGAAGGCTTTCAGAATCTCAGGTCGCAGCGACATTGCTTGCAACATCTCGACGGGTAATTCCCCTTGCTCGACGATCGACTTGCTCTCTTCAAAGCCAGGCTCGTGCATGTATTGCTTAAACACTTGGAGAACTTTTTCAGGTTCCACTGGAACGCGCATGAGAGACCCTCCTTGAGTTTATAACTTGGCAGTCTCATCGTTCCAAAATTCAAAGACGTTTGCCACCGAGCGGTAAATACTCGCAAAAGCTGCTAATCTAGATACGAACGACGCTGCGAGAGATCCAACCAGGCCTCGCGCTCGTATAAGAAATCAAACAATCTCGGTCAAGGAGGTTCTCGTGAATACTCTACGTCACTCAACCTGGACACGCCGGTCATTCCTGAAAACCGCAGGAGCATCTCTGGCAGCTCTCGGAATTTTCAGCCTCCATCCCGATACAGCCAGCGCGGCCGATGGCGCTTTGCGCAAATTAGACACTTCCGGCGCGCTGCCATCGCCCCGCTTCAATCACACGGCTGTCTATGACTCGATCAATAATCGCATGCTCGTCTTCGGCGGGCGCGGCGACGCGGGCATCACGAACGATCTGTGGGCACTCAACCTTAGAGATTTGAGTTGGCAAAACATCACTCCCAATGGCTCTGCTCCAGCCGCTCGCTTCGGACATGACGCAATCTTCGATCCCAACCGGCGTCGCATGATCATCTACGCCGGCCAGGGGGCAAAATTTTTTAACGATACTTGGGCGTTTGATGCAGGTACCAACACCTGGCAAGACATCAGCCCCGTCAATGAGAAAGAGCGCCCCCAAGTGCGCTACGGCTCCATCATGGTCTACGACTCCAAAGAGCAGCGAGGCATCTCGTTCGCCGGCTTCACCGACCAAGGGCGCTTCGATGACACGCAAGCGTTCAAGTTTTCTGAGATGACCTGGAAAGATATTTCTCCCGCCAGTAACGGAGTGCGTCCGCAGCGACGCTGTCTGCACACGGGTGTTTATGACTCGCGCGGGCATCGGCTTGTGATCTTTGGCGGCCAAAGCTCAGGCGCGCTCAGAGATACCTGGCTCTTTGAGCTCAACGAGAACTCGTGGCATGAAGCGCAAGGCGAAAAATCTCCGGACAAACGCTTCTTCGCTGCAAGCATCTACGATCCCACGAAAAATCAGATGATTCTCTTCGGGGGCTCTGGTTCTGAGCGCTTCGATGACGCGTGGGCTTTGGATTTGAATACGAGCAAATGGTCTTCGCTCACACTCGACGGAACGAAGCCGAGCGCGCGCCACAGCCATAGTATGGTATTCATTGAGTCCGATCGAAGACTCTTGATTTTTGGGGGCAACGGGCCCTCCAGCCTGAACGATACCTGGGAGCTGAAGCTGGCTTAGGCAACCGTCGTACATCAAATATGGACGAAACCGCGTGACTTTCTGTTGGACAGGAGTTTAATTAAGAAAAAGATAGAACTGAACAAGCTTTTCACGACAGCGTTTCTGCCCGATGGGTGCGGTTAGTAGAAAGCAGCTTGTTTTTAGGTAAGAGCTTATGTATGCTCTTTAGTAAGAGATTAAGTATGAAGTCACGAGTGACATTGACACTGAACCCTAAGTCCATAGAATTTCTAGACACCCTCGCGCGGCGTCAGAAAACAAGCCGAAGCGCGGCTCTCGAAGCGCTTCTTCAAGAGCACTTTAGTCGACGCGAGGAAGAGGAATTGGCTCAGTTAGCCCAAGAATTCTTCGCTACGCCTGAGCTAACCGAGGAAATTGCCGAGCGCCGAGCTTGGGAGAAGCTGGGCTTGGAGGTTCTATCTCGCGAAGATGACTAGCTCTTCACCGCAACGTGGAGAAATCTGGCTTGCCAAAATTCTTGGAGAGCGCAAACGACGACCCTGTCTGATTTTGTCAGCGGATTGGCTCAATCGTTTCGCCCATGATGTGTCAGTTGTGCCCATCACAACGGTAAAGCGCAAGGCGTTTCCTACACGGATAGAGCTGGATGTCGGCGAGGGTGGGCTGAGAGAACAGAGTTGGGTTAAGTGCGATCAAGTAACGACGATCGATAAGCAGCGCCTTGGGCGAGCAGCACTGGGACGACTTAGCTCGGTGCAGTTGGTTGAAATCGAAGACGCGGTGCGCAGAGCTTTGAAACTATGAAAATATTTCTCAAACCCTTCAATTATACTTTGCTCTTGTGAACCTCATCCTAGAAAGTTTGCAGCCGGTCATTGCGCAGAGCGATCATGTCCGCATTGATGGCCATGCGCTGGAGAAGTTCTGTCAGTGGGTTGTCGTTGAGAAGCGACGTGCTCCTGCGTGGGATGTGCGTTATCACTTCGACGATGGCACCGAGCGCACCGTCACGTATCTGCTTGTGCTCGACAGTCTCAATTTTTGTTTTTGGGGCCATCCGCACTGGGAAATCGTCTACGAGCATGAAAAACTTTCGGGCTATCTCGCTCTAACAGCTACGCTCAAACGCGCAATCACTGAAAAAGTTCCAGTCTTGGATGCGAGCTATTTAGCGAAGATCTCTGACAAAGAATTATCCCGAACTCTCCACGGAGAAGGGCGTTTGCACTTATGGGAAAAGCGCTTAGAAATTCTGCGCGAAACGGGAACTGTGCTGCTCGAAAAATATCACGGGCAAGCACATTGCTTGGTCGAAGCTGCGCAACGTTCAGCGACAAGATTGGTTGAACTGCTAGTTGCAGATTTTCCTTCGTTTCGAGATGAAGCATCATACAAAGGGCACAGAGTGCTCTTTCATAAGCGCGCGCAAATTTTTGTCGCGGATTTGCACGTAGCATTCCAAGGGAAGAGCTGGGGAGAATTTTTTGATATAGATCAATTGACCGCCTTCGCGGACTATAAACTCCCGCAAGTCTTACGACACTTAGGCATTCTGAAGTACAGCACAAGCTTGGCAGAGAGAGTAGATCGCCAGGAACTGATCGCGCCGGGCAGTTTGGAAGAGGTTGAGATTCGTGCGCACACGCTCTGGGCCGTCGAGCTGATCCGACGAGGACTAGCTGCACTGAACTATTCTTTGCGAGCGTATGAAATAGATTGGCTACTCTGGAATTTAGGACAAGAAGATACGTACCGGGCGAAGCCCTACCATCGGACGGTCACGATCTATTACTGAGCTATGTCTGAATTTGTTTTCACAGTCACTCACCGAGACCAAAAGACACAGGCGCGTCTCGGAATTTATCAAACTCCGCACGGTGTGATCAAGACGCCTGCATTCGTCGCCGTCGGCACGCAAGCGTCGGTGAAAGCGATCGCGCCCGATGACTTGAAGACGATCGGCACTCAAGTGATTATTGCTAACACCTATCATTTGCACTTGCGCCCCGGCGAAGACCTCATCGCTCAGATGGGCGGCTTGCATCGCTTTATGGGCTGGAACGGTCCGATGATGACCGACTCCGGCGGCTTTCAAGTCTTTAGCTTAGGTGCGGGCAACGAGCACGGCGTCGGCAAGATCGCCTCGATCTTTCCCGAAGAGCAAGATCCCGGAGGACATTTGCATCCAGCTGCACGCGGTGAATCCCTAGTAAAACTCAGCGAAGAGGGAGTCGAGTTCCGTTCGCACATCGACGGCTCGAAACGAAAATTCACTCCCGAGAGCGTGATAGAAATTCAACGCAAGCTCGGCGCGGACATCATCTTAGTGCTGGACGAATGCACTTCGCCGTTACACGATTACGAGTACACGCGCCGCGCGATGGAGCGCACGCATCGCTGGGCCAAGCGTGCGCTCGACGCTTTCCGGGGAAAAAGTGCGCAAGCCTCCCCTCAAGCAATTTATGGAATTGTCCAAGGCGGAGCGTATCAAGATTTGAGATTCGAGAGCGCCAAGTTTATCGCAAATCTGAAGTTTGACGGCATCGCGATCGGCGGCTCGCTTGGAAAATCCAAACGAGAGATGCACCAAGTCTTGGAATGGACGATGCCCTTGCTGCCTCCAGAGAAGCCGGTGCATTTGCTCGGCATCGGCACGATCGAAGATATTTTCGAGGCCGTCGAGCGTGGCATTGACACCTTTGACTGCGTTGCACCAACTCGGCAAGGCCGCACAGGCTGGTTGCTTTGTAGAGAGAGTGAAGACTTTCAGCTCAATATCTATAACAGCCAGCATCGCCAAGACTCTAATCCCATTGACCCTTCCTGCGATTGCTATACGTGCCAGCATCACTCGCGGGCATACTTGCAGCATCTCTTCAAAGCCCGAGAACCGTTGGCGATGCGCTTGGCGACGCTTCACAACTTGCGCTTTTTAGAGAAACTGATGGAAGAGATTCGGGCTGCGATAGCGAACGGGACTTTGAAGGAGCTCAAAAATGAATGGCTGAAAGCTTAAGTTGTGAATTCATCCAGGAGTGCTAACACGTTCTTCTCAATCTCATCGCGCACATTTCTGTAAAATTCGATCGGATGTCCGATTGGGTCTGCAATTGCTCAATCGCGGCTGACTCCGTGAAAATTGACCGGGCAGACCTCTTTGTCCGAGCAGCCCATGCTGATGACGTAATCGAACTTAGCTAGTTCTGCGGGCTGAATCCCTTTAGATTTATGAGGTGAAATGTCGATGCCCTTCTCGGCCATCGCTTGGATTGCGAGCGGGTGCACGTAGCCCTCTGGACGCGTGCCGCCGCTGTGCACTTCGAGAGCGAGCTTGCGCTCGCGGGCATAGTGTCTCAAAAAACCTTCGGCCATCTGGCTCCGGCAAGAATTACCGATACAAACAAAAATAACTCGCTTGGGCTTCATACTTCTCACTACTATATATCAGATCGCTTGGACGAGTTCTGTGAGTTGCTTGAGGTTGCCGATGCGCGCGCAGGGCTGCTCGTGCGCAGGAGCGTGCTCTGTCGGTGCTGTCAGTGTGAGCCGTCCGGGATAAAGTTTTCCAGCGAGTTCGGTGCGGTCGAGCCAGATAGCGTGCAACCCGGCGCGTCGCGCGCCGCGCACATCGGTCTCGAAATCATCACCAACGTGAAGGGCTTGGTCCGGGCTTACGCTGGCTGATCTTAGGAGTGGCTCCCAAAGGGTTTTGTCGAGTTTGCCGTGAGGAGCTTTAGAATTAGGATTCGCTTTCCACTCAAAATACGGAGCAAGCCCGTGCTTTTTCAGAAAGTAATCGATCCCTTCCGAGGGCCGATGCGTAACGATGCCTAAACGAATATCTTGGCGTCGAAGGGTTTCCAGCGTTTCGGGCACATCGGTAAAGAGCTGATCGGCCGGGTTGTTCCAATATCGTTGGATTTGCTTGGCGATCTCTGCCAAGTTGCCCTTGATCTCTAGCTCTTCCAAGATTATGCGATTCCATTCTGTGAACGATTCGCTCGTGAATCCTTTCGTAGGGCGAACTGTTTCTTGCCAGCGCTTCTCCGATATATGATACGCTCGTTCCAGAGCTTCCGTCGCTGGTGAGAAACCGAAATCTTTGAGCGTTTTGGCAATCCATTCAGCTTGGCTATTGCCGGGCACCCAGACGAGCGTGCCGTCTAAATCAAAAAAAATCACGCGAACTTTCATCTTCTTCATGATTGAGTACAGTCCCTTTCTTTACTCTGCCCCGGGCGAACACAGAGGTTCTCCCTTACAGTGACAGAGAATCTGTGGCTCTATCTTAAGCAGAATGAGAGCCTTCGATCAGTTTTCGGCGGATACGCTCGCTGATAAAGTCAATCACGATCACGACCGGAATGATAACCAGCAAGCACAATCCGATGATGTTCCACTGCCTTAGTTGAAGAGCTTCATTGATGAGCATCCCGATGCCTCCGGCTCCTACGATGCCCAAGACGGTAGAAGCGCGCACGTTGATCTCGAAGCGATAAATGGCTAGCGCCAAGAACTCCGGTAAGACTTGGGGCAATATGCCAAAGCGAAAGACTTGAGCACGATTGGCTCCCGTAGCTTGGAGGGCTTCCACTTGTTCTTTGCGAATTTTTTCGACAGCCTCAGCGTTCATCTTGCCGAGCATCCCGATGGAGTGAATCGCAATCGCGAGCACTCCGGGTAGAGGGCCCGGGCCGAAACTAGCAATGAAAAAGATCGCCAAGATCAATTCAGGAAAAGCCCGAATGGCGCCTGGAATCTGTTTCACCCAAAATGCCACTTGAGAAGGGATGCCCGTGTACTTACGCGAGGCCAAGAAGCCCAACGGGAAAGCGAGTATGAAGCTCAAGGTCGTCCCCACAAAGGCGATCAACAACGACTCCCACATGCGGCTGATGCTGATGTTAAAAAATTCCATCGCTGGGCTGCTCACGATGGCCCAGAGGAGGTTCTTCAAGTATCCCAGGCCTATGAGAACACGCTCAGGATTGACATCCAGAGAGAGAAGAGACCAAACGGCGGTCCATCCCAATGCGACCCAAGTGAGCACTTGGACTGGAAACGGCATGCGCAAGCCATGCAAGAGCGCGTCACGGATGCGATTGCCCACAAAGTCGATCACCACCACGAGTGCGAAGATGGTTAAGATGATCGCGAACACCGTATCGTACTTGAGTAAATCTAGTTGCGTGAGGAGTTGCTGGCCAATGCCTCCGGCTCCGACGTAGCCCATCACGGCAGCCACACGGACGTTGAGCTCAAAGACATAAATCGTGTGATCGATGAACGCCGGCAGCAACTGGGGTATGACCGCGTAGCGAATGACTTGAAATTTACTCGCGCCGGTCGCTTCGATCGCCTCGATGGGCCGTCTATTGATATTATCGGCTGATTCGGATGCAAGCTTTGCGATGATGGAACAGGAAAAGACGGAGAGTGCAACCATACCAGCCAACGGTCCATGATCGTACCCAAAGGCTACAACAAAGAGCACGGCATAGACCAGATCGGGCACAGTGCGTAGCAGATTCATCAAAGAGCGAATAGGCCAATAAATCCATGGATTCCGAATCACCACCTGGGTGCCAAAGGCGACTAGCGGAATAGCCAGAAGCGCTCCGAAGAGAGTTCCTAAGAACGAGATTTGCAGAGTCTGTATAAGCGGGCGGATTAACTGGTCGAAGTGGGAAAAATCCGGCGGATACATCTTGCCCAGCAGATTACGGAGGTGATGAAGGTTTTGAAGAATATTAGCCGGATCAAATTCTACGGCTCGGAAAGCCAAGACATAAGCAACAAGCAAGCTCAGGATAAAGAGGCTTCGCCCAAGCAGCGTCCAGCTACCCCATCTGCCGAGGCCTCGCCTACTCAGCGTCCGGCCGTCCATAGATGTCTTCCTCGAACGTTGCTCGGTTGATGGCCTCGATGGGTTTGTCGTAAATAAGTTTGCCCTGCTTCATGCCGATAATGCGTCTCCCGTATTTGAAAGTGAGCACTGGGTCGTGCAAATTGATGATCGTCGTGATGCCTTCTTCTTCGTTGATTTTTTTGAAAATATTCATGACCAGATTCGCAGTAATCGGGTCGAGCGAAGCAACGGGCTCGTCAGCGAGTATCAGCCTTGGTTTTTGTAATAGAGCACGAGCGATGCCGACGCGTTGCTTTTGCCCACCGGAGAGATTGCTCGCACGATCACTGTGGCGCTTCTGATCAATTCCGACGCGAACGAGTGACTGATGGGATAAAGTCTTATTTTCTTCTTTAAAAATTCCAAACTGGGAGGCCCAAAAACCCGTTTTAGACAGAGTCCCAGTCAATACGTTCGTGAGGATCGGCAAGCGCTCGACGACGTTATACTCTTGAAAGATAAATCCAATGTGCGAGCGAATTTGGCGCAGTTGCTTACTCGATGCATTCAGAACATCAGTTCCATCAAAAACAACGCTGCCCGTCATCTGAGCACGGTCATTCTCGGTCAAGCGATTGACCGAGCGCAAGAGCGTCGATTTCCCCGAACCGGAAACTCCGGCGATGACTACCAGCTCGCCTTGATTGATTTCAAGATTGATATTGTCGAGCGCTTTGACGCCGCGAGCAGATGGGTAAACAACCGAGAAGTTCTTGATGCTCAGAATGGGAGTGGCCATTACTGGAAGAAGCGAGGGAGACAGAGCGTTCACCCTGTCTCCCTGCCGTCTTTTTTTATTTCAGAATGCGATCACTGTCTGTCGCAGTCGGCTGCCTTAGGCGTGATCTCATTCACGACCACACGGACTGCTTTGAGTGCGTTGATCATGTCGTAGTCATCCGGTGCTCTCACAAATCCGGTTGCGTTGAGGGCATCGTTCCCAAACTTTTTGCCATCGGCTGTCTTCAAGATTTCTACGAAGCCTTGCTTGATGACCTTAGCCAAGCCGGGATCGAGTTCCTTAATGACGACGATGCCGTCATTGGGAATCCAGCTGCTGTAGCCGATCTTCACAATGTGTGTGCTAGGCAAAGCATCACCGGGGTTCCAGCCAAGCTCTTTTTTGCTATTGTCGGAATCCAAGCTCGTTTCGACACCTTCAAAAGCAACGCCGACGTTCACATCGCCCTTATATACGGCAACCGCAGAAGCTTGGTGATTAGCAGCATGAATCGTCTTGAAATTGTTGAAATTCGCGGGCAGAATCCCGTTATCCTTGAGGGTTTTGCACGGGAAGAGGAAGCCGCTCGTGCTGCTTGCGCTGCCGCCGTAGCTGAACTTAATAGTTTGGCCACTCTTAACAGCAGTGACGAAATCGTCCATGGTAGACAATGGGCTGCTCGTGTTGACCATAAACTGGCTTCGATAGCGTTGGCTGCCGTTGCGTACGGTCACGTTGATGGGAATGGAACCATATTGATCGATAACCTGCACGATTTGTTCAGGGCCAAGGAGGCCTACATGCGCTTTGGCGGTGCCGAGCGTCTCGATAGTCGCGGGGTAGGACGCTGGGACGACAGCTTCCACTGATTGTACTTGTGGGAAGCCGTTGGCTTGAATATAGGCAAGCAGAAGCTTTGCTAAGCCCTCAACTGAAGGCTGTAAAACCGTGGTGGGGCGCGAAGGCACCATGACAACTGTTAATTTAGAGGGAACCAAAGTTCCTTGAGAAACAGCGGTTAAACCGACAGTCAAACTACCGAGGGCAATGCCCACAATGAGCAATCCGACCAGGCTGACCACACGACTCCGACGAGACCTCATACTCTGAACCTCCTGTAGATTTTTGGTGAGATGGTTTTCGCTATGTCATCATATCGTCAACCCGGCCCTCGTGTCAACTTTTCGCATTGGCTCATCTATCTTCGCCTATCAGATACAAAAGGAAGTCAATCGATATGCGCTTCGAGGCAGATAACCCCGTGAGGGCCAACGCGCGCGGCGTACACGAATCCCCTCGGCAAGTCGATGCGATCACCGGCGCGGGTCGCGAACTCTTGTTTTAACGCTGGGAAAATCCAGGTGATCGAGCCGCGGGCAACGTAGAGCACTTTGTCGTAGTTGTGATAGTGCTTGCCATAAATCTCTCCCGGCGCGTTCGACCAGGTGTAGGGCGAGAGCCCTTCGTCGGCCAAATTTTCGCGCAGCTCGCGCTCGCTCGGTGGTTCGGATTTGTGCCAGCGTTGAATCTTAAGTTTCATACAGACACATAAGCAAGTGTAGCGATCGCTCTAGTAGACGCGGAACATCGTCTGTAAATCTGAAGCAGAGCATACGGACGGAGCTGGAGCGTTGCAAACTCTCTTCGTGAAAGTTCTTGGGTTTGTTATAATTCTTTGTAGGGGCACGGCTTGCCCTGCCCAAGTCAACAGGAAAGGAATGAAAGTAGATGAGCGCTGTAAAATTGATAAGACGCTGGATGCGCGCGGGCTCTCTTGCCCGATGCTCTTTATCTAAAATTCTTAACCGCCAAGACGCCAAGAACGCCAAGAAAATTCTTCTGTAGGGGCGGTTCGCGAACCGCCCCTACAGAATGATTTCTCCGTGATCTCTGGGGTGACATCCTGATGAACAATGCGTTATCAAATCGTTTGCTCATAGCAGTCCTCGGAGTCAAGCAACCACGTGAGATTTTCAAGCTCTTACCTGGGTTGGGGTTGGCCGCAGGGGTTATGTTGGCTGCACTGTTTCTCTCTGATCTTATCGGTCGCTGGAGCTTGAGTTTTCAGGGGATAGATCCGACGGGCAAGGCGAGTCCGATCTCCGGCGTCCCGATCGCGATTCTGACGGGGCTCTTGATTCGCAATCTCGTGGGACTGTCGGAAAATTTTAAGCCCGGGTTGCACTTTTGCGTGACAAAGATTTTGCGACTCGGCATAATCTTTGTCGGGATCAAACTAAGCTTCTTGGATATGCTGAAGCTGGGAGCATGGGGAATTCCAATCGTAATGATCGCCATCGCGAGCGGACTTCTCTTTGTCGCTTGGTTCAATAAGCTCTTAAAATTGCCGGAGCGGCTCGGAACATTAATAGCCGCCGGCACGGGCATCTGCGGCGTGACGGCGATCGTCTCGACCGCGCCCGTGATCAAAGCCGAAGAGAAAGAAGTCGCGTACGCTGTGGCGAACGTGACGCTCTTCGGGCTCGTGGGCATGCTCTCATATCCCTATCTTGCTCATTTTCTGTTGCACACTTCGGAACAGATCGGGCTCTTTTTGGGAACGGCGATTCACGACACTTCGCAAGTGGTCGGCGCAGCACTTACTTACAAAGAAGTTTTCCAAGACGAGATAGCACTCAAAGCGGCGACCGTCACGAAGCTAACGCGCAATCTCTTCTTGGCCGGAGTCGTTCCGCTCTTAGCGTTCTATTATCTGAAGAAACAAAGAGGGGAAGCGAACACGAGTGTCAACATCAAAAAATTATTCCCCATTTTTGTGTTAGGCTTCGTGGCGATGGCGCTCGTGCGCTCATTGGGCGATGCGACGTTGCAAAACAATGGTGCTGCGCTCGGGCTTTGGAATAGCGACGCTTGGAAAGGGTTGACAGCTCAAGTGGGAGAAGTCTGGGGCTCGCGGTATCTCTTGGGAACAGCATTGGCGGCCGTCGGGTTGAGCACGAGCTTTTCAGTGTTTAAGGGTGTGGGCTTAAAGCCCTTTGCGGTTGGGTTTGCGGGCGCTCTGTTCGTTGGGTTTGTGGGCTTTGTGATGGCATTGCTGTTGGGACAGTTCGTGAAACTGTGAGAAATTTTGTTGTGTAGAAATTGCTTGTAGGGGCGAGGTTGCCTCGCCCCTACAAGCAATTATTTGTTAAAGAAGAAGACGTAAACAGCGACGGCAGCAACCAACAAGAGCCCGATGACGAGTAGCATTGTGTGCTGGTTATGCATCTGCATCATCTTCTCGTCCATCTTCTTGCCCTGCTCCATCGTGTGCTCTTCTTTCTTGGTCTCGGTGGCGGGGGGCGGTTGACCCACGGAAGCTTCGGTCGCGAATTGCACTGTGGCCTTAGCCGTTGCCCCTTCGAGCGGAACGTGCTTTCCGTCCGCGAGCACGACGGTCAAGACGTACTTCCCCGGCTTCACATCTTTGAAAGTATATTTCGTTTCGGCTGTATGGACCCAATCTTTGCCGAGCGGCTCACCGGCTTTGGGAGTCATCTCCTCAGTGCCGAGAAACAAGTGAAAATGCGCGATCCCATCCACATGTTGCCCGTCGGCTTTTTGTATGGTGACGCCTGTGGCTATGAGGTCTACGGTAATCTCACTGCCGGAGATTACTTGGCCGTTCGAGGGACCCGCGATCAGCACCTGCGGAGCGGTTGTCTCGGCTTTCCCATGCGCGAGCGCGAGCGAAGATACGAATAGACTCAAGAGAGCAAAGAATACCAGCGAAGAAATTCTTTTCAAGGTTTTCTCCTTTCCTGCTGAGCATACATCACGGCGAGTCTGGACGCAAATTCATAGAGCACTGCTTGCTGCGCACCCGATCAAGGCAAGACAAGCCTTGTCCCTACAATGAAGATTTCTTGGCGACCTTGACGTCTTGGCGGTTCCAACGATTCTCAGTCTGCCAGTTCGACGACCGTGATCCCATCGCCACCCTCGTTGTGCGGAGCCGAGTAGAATTTTTTCACGTGACGCAAATTCGTCAAGTGCTTGCGAATCTCTTGGCGCAGCACTCCGGTGCCTTTGCCATGCACGATGAACCCGCGAGAGAACCCCGCGAGCAAACACTTGTCCAAATACAGATCAACCTCGCGAATCGCTTCGCTCGCGCTCATGCCTCGCACGTGAAGTTCAAGCTCAGGCGTCGAGCCCGGCGAGAGTTCGACCGTGGGGCGCAGCGTCGGGCGCTCTTCTGGCTTTGCTTCGGGAGCTCTGACTAAATCACCAAGCTTCGTCCAGATTCTCAGACCGTCGAGGTCGGCTTCGATACGATTCGGAGCAATTGCTTGGCGCACGCTGCCGATCTTCTTACTGCCCCGGAATATGATTTTAAACCCCTCGCGTAGTTCCGAGAAAGCGAGCGGCGTTTGCGCCGGCTCAGCATTCAGTTGTTTCTCGGCTTCGTTCAGTTGCTGATTCAGCTCCACGGTCTTTTGCAACGCTTGACGCAGCTGGGCTTCGTCGATCGCTTTTTGCTTGGCTATATGAATCGCCGATTCGAGCGAGCCTCGTGCTTCACGCACTAAATCATCCAGCTGACGCAGCTCACGCCGGAGTGCAGACTCTTTTTTTTCTTCGAAGGCTTGCAATTTGTGGATGTACTCGGAGTATTTCTGGTCGACCTCTTGCTGGCGCTGAGCTACACGCTCGCGCTCGGCTCGCAAATCTTCGCGCTCTTCTTGGAGCTGGCGGATAATATCTTCGACGCGTATTTGTCCTTCCGTGAGAAAAGACTGGGCATCGCCGATCATTGTCTCGGCCAGGCCCAAGCGCTGGGCGATGACAAACGCGTTGCTCGTGCCAACCCCCTCGACCAAGCGATAGGTCGGCGAGAGCGTCTCGACGTCAAACGTGACCGAGCATGTCTTCAATTTCTCGTTCTGATAGGCAAAGTGCTTGATCGCACTAAAGTGCGTCGTGACGACCATCTTTGCGCCGGCGTCCAGCAGCTTTCTTAAGATGGCGATGCCCAACGCTGCGCCTTCCTGAGGATCGGTGCCCGCACCGAGTTCATCGATGAGCACAAGCGTCTGGTGATCGACTTCGCTCAAGATGCCGACGATGTTTTTCATGTGCGCTGAAAAAGTGCTTAAATTCTGAGAGATGCTCTGCTCATCGCCGATGTCCGAAAAGATTTTAGAAAAGATGGAGACTTTGCTGTCGGGCGCAGCAGGAATCGGGATACCCGACTGAGCCATCAGCGTCAGCAATCCAACCGTCTTGAGCGAGACTGTCTTTCCGCCCGTGTTGGGTCCGGTGATGACCACGCCCTGATGGCGTTCGCCAAAGCGCATCTCGATCGGGACAACGTTCGGCTGGTCGAGCAACGGGTGACGTGCGTTAATCATATAGACATGCCCGTCTGCGTTAATCTGGGGGATAGTGCAATTGAGACTGAGCGCGTAATTCGCCTTGGCGTAAAGCAGATCGAGATACGCTAAGGCTTTCAGAGTCTCTTCGAGGCGCTTGCTCTCGGCGTTCAATTTGCTCGTGAGTTCCCGCAGGATGCGGAGCTTCTCGTCACGAATGGACGCTTCGAGCTCACGGATCTCGTTGTTCTCCTCGACAATCGAAGTGGGCTCGACATAGAGCGTCTGGCCCGAATCCGAGCTATCGTGCACGACGCAATCGATCTCGTGCTTGGCCGAGCTCTTGATCGGGATCACGAGGCGACTGGAGCGCCGCGTGATGATGCCGTCTTGTAAGAGCTCAGAAAATTCTGACGACTGCAGCATGGCCCTTAATTTTTTCTGGACGCGCTCTTCCAGAATGCGCTTTTGCACGGATAATTCTCTCAGTTTAGGCGAAGCATTCTCTTTGATTTCCCCCTCTTCATCGAGCACTCTACGCAAAAATTCTTCGAGCTCCCTGAAAACGCCGATGCGCTCTCCCAGTTCTTGAAGCTTTGGGAATTTTTCCAAATTTTCCAAATTTTCTTTGAGAAGTCGCAGGGCTTCAAGCGTCTGGAGGATCGCCAAAAACTCTTCTCCGGGAAGCGACGTCGTCTCATGGGCATGATGCAGAATGGGTCTTAAATCAGAAATACCGTTCAAGCCCAGATGCGTTTCGCGCAGTGCGCTGCGCATCTCGGCCACACGAACGAGCTCCAGCTCGATCGTAGCCTGCTCAGCAGACGGCCTGAGTTTTTCGATCAGATCGCGCCCCAGATCGCTGCTCGCATACTCTTTCAAAATCTCTTTGAGCTTTGCATACTCCAGGTCGCGAAGCGTCTTTTCGTTGGTGATGAACATTAGATTTTCAGCGTGAGTCCGCCGTCGACGACGATCGCTTGTCCCCGGATCATCTCGGCGCTTTCGCTGCAGAGAAACGCGACTACGTTGGCCATATCTTCGGGTCGCAGAATTCTCCCAGCGGGAGCCATTTGGGCCCATTTTTCTTTCTCATCATCGGGGATCCACTCGCTCACACCCGTTTGGTCCACCAAGCTGCCACAGACGGCGTTGACGTTAATATCGGGCGCGAGCTCGACGGCATAGCTGCGTGTCAGCGATTCGATCGCCGCCTTGGCAGCCCCGAGTGCTCCGTAATTCGGAAGATACTTGATGCTCCCCAGACTCGTGATGTTCACGATCGACGCTTTGCGCCCCTTCATCAGCGGGACAGCGTGGCGAATGCACTCGTTGAGCGCTCGTAAGTTAATATCCCAGACGTGCTCCCAGTGCTTCTCTTCGAGCTGCAGGAGCGGGCGGAAGACGGCTGATGCTGCGTTATTCACCAAAATATCCAAATAGCTAAATTCGTTCTGAATCTGGTCGAACAGAGATACGATATCTTCAGAATCAGCAATGTCTGCTTTAACCGTGAGAGCTCGGTTCCCCAGCGTTCTTACTTCGGTAGCGACCGCTTCGGCCAGTGCGCGTGAGCTGTTGCGGCGATAATTGATCACAAGGTCTGAACCGTGGCGTGCCAGCTCGAGCGCGATCGCGCGGCCGATGCCGCGGCTCGATCCGGTCACCAATGCGACTTTTTTGCTCATGGCCAGAGCTTAGAGGAATTTTTTAGATGGTGCAAGCACTCTCAGCGGACGGGGGCAAGAGCCTCTCTTTTCCTAGTTTGAGCAGCGTACGAGCATCGCTAGGGGAGATTGTGTTATAATACCCGTGGTTCCCCAATGCGATAAGACAAGGAGAAAATACATATTTACCCTATGATCTCTTGAATTCCTGAGAGAATTGGTATAAAATACCTACAGCCGAGAAGTGAGTTTATCATTCCAAGGAGGAGATGACAGCAGATGCAGCTCACGATTTACTACACCAAGGACGATCAGTATTTGCTCGACCAGATTGACGACAAGGCCGATGCCGAGCGCCGCAGCAAGAGCGCGGTCATCCTGTCGATCATCGAAGAGTATTTTGAGGCCGACAAGAAGCTCGGGGAGATCTTGTGCGGCCACAGAAATCCAGAAGCGCGAGGGCAACAAACGCAAGCTCGGTCAGGTCTTACTCGCTGAGAAGATGGTCGGCGAGCGAGACATACGACGCGCGCTCGCCATCCAGAGCAAGAGCGTCATCAAGCGCCCGGAGGGCGGAGCCTAGATATCCTCAGTCACAACGAGGGAGAGCGCTAGGGGGGCCATAGGGGCAGGCCCCTCGGTGCTTGCACTCCCCCCATCCTTAAAGAAAAAGCAAATTCGGATGTGCTTTTTGCGCTATATTTTCTGCATCTTCGGCAGTTATGAAAAGATATTCTTAGAGTTGGCGCAAGACGTGACGGCTCTTGTAAAAATAGTCTAACGCCGAAGCGATCGCCAAGACGACGGCCAATGCGATAAATAGTTGTTTCATGAGCCAGCCCCAAGGTCCCCAATCGAACAAATCCTGCCCGATCAGCACGACCACCAAGGCGATATGAGAGAACGTCTTCCATTTCCCGAGAGCACTCACTTTGATGACCTCGCCTTTGGCGAGCGCTAAGATGCGTAGCCCCGTGACGAGAAACTCTCGCGCGAGGATGACCATCACCCAGACCGACCAGAGCTTGCCCGATTGGACAAAAGGCAACAACGCTGCCGTGATTAAAAGTTTGTCGGCGATGGGGTCGGCGAACTGACCAAAATCTGTGACCCGGTCCGTGCTACGTGCGATGTACCCGTCGACCGCATCGGAGATCGCCGCGAGAATGAAAATAATCAGAGCGACGTGCTTGCCGTAAGCCCAGGGCGTGAGCAAGAAGAACATCAACGTGGGGATCATCGCGATACGCCAGAGCGTGATCTGGTTCGGCAAGTTAAAGATATTGCTCGATTTCATCGCAAAATTGTAGGTGGGCTGAGGCAATTTTTCAACAAACGATTTCTTGGAGTAATACTGATTTGCGTTCGAAATGTCATGAGACAGGGGGCTTAAGCCCCTTGTTTTCAGCAGATTTTCGACTCCATGAATGAGACAAGATGAACTGGAATTAGTACAACCATTGGTAAAAGCGCAGCATGCTGCGCTCCTGCAGAACAGACGACACGAACTTATCTGTTCGGAACGGCTTGCGCGATCTCTGCAAAAGCCTTGGGATCAAGCGAAGCTCCGCCGACAAGCGCTCCGTCGATGTTCGGCAATGCCAAGAGCTCTGGAGCATTGTCGGGCTTCACGCTGCCGCCGTAGAGAATGCGCACGGACGAAGCCGTTATTTCATTAAACCAGCGAGCGATAGAACGACGAATGAACGCGGCGCCCGCTTCCGCGTCGGCCGGGGACGCATGGACGCCCGTGCCAATGGCCCAGACCGGCTCGTAGGCAATCACGAGGCTGTCGACAGAGCTTGGGATCAAATCTTTTAAGTCTGAACTCAACTGGCGTTCCAGCACACGCTCGGTCTCCTTTTGTCCCCTTTGACGCTCTTCCAACGTTTCTCCGACACATAAAATAGGGACGAGATCGAACTCGAACGCCGCGTGAATTTTTTGGTTAATGAGCCCATCGGTCTCGCGAAAGTGTCCCCGGCGCTCAGAATGGCCCAAGATCACATACGTAACTCCCAGCTCGTACAAAAGATTCGGGGAGACTTCTCCGGTAAAAGCGCCTTCTTTGGCGAAGTGCATATTCTGAGCGACGAGTTTTATGCGAGAGCCCTCGAGTGCCTGAGCGACCGATTCGAGTAACGGAAACGAAGGGGCTATCGCGATCTCGAGGGCTGGTGGAGCGGGAAGCGCTTGCTTGAACTCGTGCACGAAGGAGAGTGCTTCGGCGCGCGTCTTGTGCATCTTCCAGTTGGCGACGACGAACGGATGGCGCAAATTCATCGTGGGGATTATAAGCGCAAATGGATTTTCGGGCAAACGCGATTTGCTTCGGTCGGGGCGCTTGCTCTAAGATACGCTGAGGGTGATCGTGGGATGGCTAACAGGAGCGGCCGTAACAACCCTTCGGGCTGGTCTACTTTATTCGTGCTGTTGACCATCGCGATCGCGGTCATCCAGATTCGGGCAGTTCGAGATTGGATTCTTAAGCTCTTAGGAGGTGCGCAGTCGATGGCCGAATGGACGATACCGGTATTAGTGATCTTCTTCGTTGGCCTATTCATTTTCACGAGCGCCGTAAAGGTCGTGCGGGAGTACGAGCGTGTGGTGATCTTCCGCTTAGGGAGATTGCAAGGGGCGAAAGGGCCCGGGCTTTTTTTCATCATCCCGATCGTCGATAAGATCGTCCTGGTGAGCCTGCGCACGCACACGTTGGATGTGCCCCCCCAAGAAGTCATAACCCGCGACAACGTGACAGTGAGTGTGAACGCGATCGTCTTCTTCCGTGTCGTAAAACCCGAAGACGCGATTGTCCAAGTCGAGGACTTTTATCAGGCGACGAGCCTAATTTCACAGACGACCTTGCGTAGCGTGCTGGGCCAAGTCCAACTCGATGATCTGCTCGCCGAGCGGGAGAAGCTCAATAAGCAACTCCAGACGATCATCGACGAGCACACCGATCCTTGGGGGATCAAAGTCAAATCCGTCGAGCTCAAAGACGTGCGCATCCCGCAAGAGATGCAGCGCGCGATCGCCCGCCAGGCCGAAGCAGAGCGCGAGCGCCGCAGCAAGATCATCAACGCCGAGGGCGAACTCCAAGCGGCCGAAAAACTACGCGAAGCCGCGAGCATCTTGCAGCAGAACCCGGCGGCGTTGCAGCTGCGGTATTTGCAAACATTGATTGATATCTCGAGCGAGCGCAGCACATCCACGATTGTCTTCCCGCTGCCGATAGAAATTATGCAGGCGCTGACCGCGAAGGACTCCAAGAAAGCGTGACAAACAATCTGTAGGGGCGCAGTATCTTGTGCCCCTACTTTTTTCTTAGTTCTTAGGATTTTCTCTCAGTGAACGATGATCTTGGCAATCTCTCCGAGGTCGCGGTGGGTGAGCTTCCCTTCACGGACGACGCAATAGAGAAGATATTCTCCTGGGGGGAGAGAGATCTTAATATAATGGGCTTGGAGACTGTTGACGATATCTTCGATCCGGCGCAACTCTTGCTCTTGACAATTTTTGACCGAAGCCAGCACAACAGTGTGTCTTTTAGGGCTGAAACCCGTCACGCTGATGAAGATGATAGGCCCACTCAGATCGACACGTTCGGGTACTATTTTGCCATCGTATAGGCTAAAGCTTGCTTCATGTTTATAGGCTCCCGAAGGAGCGGGGGTTTCAGTAGCGGCGCAGTTCGTAGGGGGAGGGCGGTCGGTGACTTTAATAGTACCGTTGAAGAACAAGAACCCTAAAAGTCCTACAGCCGCCAGGAGAATAACGATTCCAAAAGCCTGCATTTTATGATTCACCTCATTAAAGATGTCAACTAAATCTTAGGGATTCTTCGAGAATAATTCAAGTGTATGGCCGTATGATGCTAGAGCCATTCGAAGATTTAAGAGATCGGTACTGCACTTAGAAGTACGATTGAATGATGTTGAACAGATGCTGAAAGGTGATCAACGTTACTCTCACACGGGACGGATGTCCTTGCGTTAATGGGACAATTCGACCAGAGTCAACGTTAGGGAAAGCGGGGAAACCCAACTTTTTCATAACGCAGGAGTAGGAGTGGGCGTGAGAAAGTTTAATTTTCTGAACGGACCTCCTTGTAGGGAGGAAGAGCTTGGTCGAATGAATACCTCCAAGGTGAGGAAACTCTCTGACACACAGGGTTTTGCCCATATCCTCTGTGGGATTTTTCCCCTGTGGTGGGAGTGACGATGTTCGAAACCCAGGCCAAGCTCTTCCTCTTCCTCACCCGCGTGACTCAGAAATATCTTAGCTGAATCGAGAAGAGAAATCACTCCCTGGTTAGAGTATCTATCAAGGCTCAACGTCATAGGGGCGCTCTTCCAAATCTCTGAGAGCGAATACAAGATTCACTCCTACACTCGTCGGGCTTGGCTCGGCAGTTGAGAGAGCACGATGCCAAGCAGAATGAGCCCTGCGCCAAGGAGCTGTTCCATACTCAGCCGTTCGCCGAGGAGCGAGAATCCAAATAATCCCGCGAAGACGGGCTCGGTCGAGAAGATGATCGCCGTACGGGTGGGTGTGGAGAGCGGCTGAAACTTGTTCTGCGCCCAGAACGCGAGAGCCGTCGCGAAGAGTCCGGTGATAGCAATTGCATTCCAGACAGTCGGGCTAAAGTTGAAATGAAGGTTCTCGAACGTGAGGGTCCCTCCCAAACTCAAGACAGCCGCTGCGGCAATCTGGATGATGAGCAAGGTGCGATAGCTGTCGGCATCGACAAAGTGTCCGACCAACAAAATATGCGCGGCGAAGGAGAGCGCGCAGAAGAGCGTCAGCAAATCACCCGTGTTGAGTTGGGAGGCTAGCTCATTCAGAGAAAATCCCTGGCCGATCAGAATCAGGGAAAGTCCGACGAACGAGAGCAGTGTGCCGATCCATGCGCCGAGTCCGATGCGCTCTTTGAAAAAAACTCCCATCAAGGGGACGAGCACCACCGAGATCCCCGTGATGAATCCACTCTTGGTCGCCGTCGTGTATTTTAATCCCCACGTCTGGAAGAGATACCCGGCGGCAAGGGCTGCACCCAGAAGGCTGCCGCGCCGGAGCATTTTCCAGTTCCAGTTCTCGATGAGCGACTTCCGAAAAATCAGAACGAGAACGACCGTAGCCAGCGTGAATCGAGCGAAGAGAAAAAGAAACGGCGTCACTTCTTGGACGCTCTCTTTAACGAGCACGAACGTCCAGCCCCAAATCGCGGCTGTGAGTAATAAAGCTAGCTGCGCTCCTAAGTGCATAAGATAGTGGACGAGATTCTAATGAAAGTTTTTAGGGTTCGCAAAGATTGTGCGTTCACTCGGCGCCAGCTAAGATAGTTTGGTGAATTATCGATGCTAAAGCCAGAACAGATCGAGCGCTACTCGCGTCAGATTCTTCTCAGAGAAATCGGGGGGCAAGGACAGAAGAAGCTCCTAGATTCCAAAGTCTTGATTGTGGGGATAGGCGGACTGGGATCGCCGGTCGCGCTCTATCTCGCAGCGGCGGGCGTGGGCACGCTCGGACTGATCGACCACGAGCACGTCGAGCTTTCTAATCTCCAACGACAAATTTTGCATGACAGTGGTGACGTAGGGCAACGGAAAGTGGAGTCGGCGATTAAAAAACTGACTGCGCTCAACCCCGAAGTGAAACTCATCGCACACTCTGAAAAACTGAGTTCAGCGAATGCGCTGGAGATTTTGAAAAACTATGATCTTATTGTGGATGGCTCGGACAACTTCCCGACGCGCTATTTGGTGAACGATGCCTGTGTGATTCTGAAGAAGCCGAATGTGTTTGGGAGCGTCTTGCGCTTTGAGGGGCACGTGACGGTCTTTGCGCCGGGAGGGCCGTGCTATCGCTGCCTCTTCCCGGCACCCCCAACACCGGGCACAGTTCCAACTTGTGCCGAGGCTGGGGTTTTGGGCACGGTGACGGGGCTGATCGGCACACTGCAAGCGAACGAGACACTAAAATTTTTGCTGGGGCTCCAGCCGACGCTGGTGGGAAAACTGCTCTTGGTAGATGCGCTCACTCTGCGCTTCGAGGAGATTCAACTCAAAAAATCTTCAGAGTGTCCTGTCTGTGGAACGAGGCCGAGCATTAAAAAACTGATTGACCACGAAGAGTTTTGCAACCGCTTGAAAACAACGTAGGGTCTAGTTGCAAATCCATCTCTAAACAAAAAGCTTCTTGGCGTCCTTGGCGGTTCCCAAAAACTATTTCGATAGCTCTTTCGATTTCTCCGTCGCTCTGTCCACGGTTTTAATCAACGTGACGCGAATCCCACCGTCTTCGAGCGCCATGATCCCGTCGATCGTCGTCCCGGCGGGCGTCGTCACTTCATCTTTCAGTTTGGCCGGGTGCTCTCCTGTTTC
Source organism: Candidatus Acetothermia bacterium (assembly GCA_016179105.1). Classification (GTDB taxonomy): domain Bacteria; phylum Bipolaricaulota; class Bipolaricaulia; order RBG-16-55-9; family DRXL01; genus JACOSB01. Next base: position 13,441 of record JACOSB010000003.1, on the reverse strand, counting down.
CATCACCATCTTGGCAGCACCCAAGAGCGTCTGCGCCGCGAGCTTTGTCGCCAGGCTTCGGGGTAACCCGACTTTCACACCGCCCTCGGCGAGGGCTTCGATGATGATGTATGCGTACGCTGGTCCACTCCCGGAGAGTGCCGTCACGCCGTCCATCAATTCTTCGTTGTCGATGACATCCACAAGCCCGACGGGCTCGAAGATACTACGCGACATCTCGACGTGTTTGGGTTTAGCAAATTTTCCGGGACAGAGTACGGTCATCCCAGCGTTCACTAAACACGGTGTGTTGGGCATCGCCCGCACCACGGGTATTTTCTTCCCCAAGTTCTCCTCGATGAACTGCGTCGTGCGGGCAGCAGCCAACGTAATCACCAACTGATCTTCATTCAGAGAGCCTTTAATCTCACCCAAAACTTTCTGGATCGTCTGAGGCTTGACCGCCAAGATAATAATATCCCGCCCTTTGACCAGCGTCGCGTTGTCTCGCAACATCTTGACGCCGAGTCGCTTCGCGACCTCATCATTGCTCTCGGCGTGCGCGGTGCTGCCGGCGAGATTCTCTTTCCTGACGACGTTGTTGCGCAAGAGCCCACTGACCAGCGTCCCACCGATCTTGCCCACGCCGATGACCGCGACTTTTTTGTCTCGCAACATCTTCGTTTCCTTAAGCATCAGCGACGCAAGATAAATTTCTGGAGCTTGGTACGAGCGAATCCTCCATCCATGCCATGAGCGCTGACGGCGTACAAGTAGACACCGTTGGCCAGTTGTTGCCCGTTAGAGCCAAGTCCGTTGAACTTAACGACCTTGCTGTTTATTACGGAGCTAGAGAACACAAACTGACCCGAGAGACTCCAAATGTCAACAGTCACTGCACTAAGGCCCTGACCTTCGATCACAAACTCGCCCGCCGCGCTATAGCCTACGTTCTCGATCTTCAGAACATCGTGAGCGTGTGCGTCTTTGGGTAGCGTGTCTTTAGTGTTTGCCGGATGCACTTTGTCTTTGGAAAAGAAGATGTCCATATCGGGACGGGCGTAACCGACCGGCGTATTGCCGCAGTCGAAGGCTTCAATGTCACCGTTGCGCTGGAAGGCATTCGCTATATCCATGCCGCCGATGGCATAGATGGTGTTGCCGACGGACACCCCCTGGAATTCAGCTCGTGCCAATTTCATCGAAGGAGCTGGCTTCCATTTATTGGCTTCTAGGTCCAGAATAGCAGCGTTACGGCGGAAATCAAACTGAGCCGTGTATCCACCGTAAACCAGGAGATTCTTCCCGCAGGCTATGGCGGCGGCTGAGGCGCGCGGGCTCGGCAGGTCCGCGACAGAATCCCACGAGTCAGTGGCCGGGTCATAGACTTCGACGGTCCTCAACATGCGGCCTCTCAATCTGTTGTACCCACCCGCGACATAGATCTTTCCGTTCAGAACCGCCGTCCCTTGCACTTCCGTGCGCGGCGTCGGCAGCGCTGCTTTGGTCGTCCACTTGCCTTTGCGAATGTCGTAAGCTTCGACCTTGTCGAGCGCATTGCCGCAGTTGAACGAAGAGAAGCAGTCCGTGCCGCCGATCGCATAAATCACGTTGTTCACGACGGCGACGCCGAAGCTCGTGCGGGCCGTCGGCATCGGGGGCAGCGTCTCCCAGCTATCCAAGAAAACATTGTAACGCTCGACCGTGTCCAATACCTCGCCACGGTCCGTCGAACTGCCGCCCAGCACATAGACGAAATTACCGTTGGAGACAGCCATCGCTCCCGAACGCGCGGTCGGCGCAGAGGCGCGCGTGATCCAATGATCGCTGACAGAGTCATACATCTCGTTACGGTTCGTGTCGCTGGTCTCGGTCGCGAACGTATCGGTGCCGCCGACAGCGAAGACCAGCTTACCCACAGAAGCGACAGCGGCTCCGTTACGAGGATACCCCATCGCCGCACGCAGTTTCCAAGTGCGACCCTCGTTGCGACCATCGCCCCAAGTTGTGTAAAAGTTCTCGTCGTCGGCGTCCATATAGATGTAGTCGCCCATGTAGCAGCCGCGGAAGAGCGAAAGCGGCTCGGCCGGACTGAACGAGACTTCGGTCAAGCGCTTGTTGGGAGCAAAGGTTTTTCCGCCGTCGGTCGAGATCGCAAGGTAGACGTCCATTTTGATATTGGCCGGGTCGTTGCGACGGTCATAAAAAGCGACGCCGACCGTGCCATCGCCGGCGACCGCGACGGTGGGGAAAAATTGATCGGAGTTGCTGTGGTCGTCGTTCACGCGCACGGGATTGCTCCAGGTCTTGCCGCCGTCCTCGGATTTGACTAAGAAGACATCGGACTGATCGGGTCCAGGGGGATTGCTAGGATAGGTCACGTAAATCGTGCCATTACGCTGATCGATCGACACAGCCGGCGATGTGCTCGCGCGGATGTTGCCGTTCAGAGTGATGCGCCCGCATTCGGGGGAGAACGTCGCGTAGGAAACAGTCTTTTCGACAAGAGAGTTCTTTACACCGTCAGCGCCGAAACTGCGTCCGCAATCCGTGGATTTCGAGACACGGATGCCCGGTGTGTTACCCTCGCGCCAGATGACATAGAGCTCGCCGTTCGGGCCTACGCGTGGGAAGGAGCCTTGGACACCCGACGGTGAAATCTGAATGGGCTGTGAAAACGTCCGACCGCCGTCGTGCGAGCTTGTCACCAAGATGCGATTTCCCCCGGTTGCGAGGAACTCGGTCCAACTGGCGTAGACGGTACCGTCGCAAAGCCCCCCGCTGTTGTCAACAGTGATAAACTCTTTGTCTTGGAAATTGTTGGGGTCGACGCCGGGGCTGGCATCGGTGTACTGACTAAACGTCTCGCCGCCGTCGGTCGACTTGGCCACGCCGATATAACCGACTCCGTCGGGGTAGAAACTGATGCTCGCGAAATAAAAACTCCCGTGGCGATCGACGGCGAGAGCCGGGTCGCCGAGTGAGAAGTGCCCCGGCGGCGGTTCCAGTTCCCCGGCGTCTGTCCAGGTCTTGCCGCCATCGTGCGAGAAGGCATAGCCCGTCACGCTGTTCGCGCCGGCTCCGAAGCCCTTGGCATCGTTCCAACCGACGACGATCGTATCGCCATAGATGGCAATCGTGGTCTCCTCTTGGCCAGTGAGATTCGGATTGTCTTCATCTTGACCGCGGTCGTTGACGATCTGCGAGAGTGCCTTCACGCGATGCGCAAAATCGGGATCGGGCTTTCTATCTCGATCTTCGCCGGGTTTGTTCAATTGATCGCCGTAGCGCTCGGTGAGATAGCGCTCAGCAATCGATGAGAGTTCTGCACGCATCGGGGATTGCAAAAGCCAGCGATAGTCTCCGGCATCTACTGACAAGGAACGCTCCGGCTGGCCGAACGCAAGAGTGCTCATCGCACTCAGAGCCATTAACGCAAGTAAACGCTTCATCTGTGTCCTCCCTCTTTTTCTCTCTCTTAGAACGGGGTTCCAAACCGGAAGTAGAGCACAGGCTTTTCGGCGCCCATGCCCTGGGCGATGCCAAACCTGAAGACGGTCGAGCTGCCGTAGCCAGTAAGAAGTTGGATATACAGCTCAGCACCGAAGCTCGTTTTTATCTGGGATGGGTCAAGCTTTTCGTCGCTCGCTGTGCCAGCATCGAAAAAAACAGCTCCATTGACGTTGTCGATAAAGACCGGCCAGAGCCCCAAGCCATGCTCGATCGCCCAGACAGGGAAGCGGTACTCGGCCGTCGCACTGATGATTTGTTTTCCGGCCATCGCGCCGCGCTTGAAGCCGCGGAGCATGAAGCGCCCGCGGTCGCCGCCGAGCCCGAAGTTAGACTCTGAATCGCTCCAACCGTAAACGGCTCTCAAGGCGAGCGAGTGCGTGCCTTTCGAGTCGATGATCGGGAGTCGGATCGTGTCGCGCACATTGAGCACCGCTTCTTTGGGCAGGGTTTTGTCATCACCCATGGTGTGAGTGATGTCCGCGTCAAGCGTCGCGCGCAGCGTGTTCGCCATCAAGTCCAACCCCTTGAAATAGAAGAAGTCCGTTGTGACGGCGAGCGTATGAGTCAGCGTCTTGCCGTAGTACGCTTGGGTGAGATTGAACGAGAGCGTGTGACTATGATTGTTCAGAGCGAGCAACGGGTAACTGATATCTAAGCTCTGGTAGTTTCCGTCGGGGTCTTGGCCAACATCGAGTGTGAACGTGAGCGGCGGCAGCAAGCCCTCCGTCGAGTAATTAAAGTCATAGAAGGGTGCTTTTCGCTCCAAGTTCCAACCGGCGCGCAGCGTGTAGTTGCGCTGATAGAGGGCATCCGTGGCGCCCGTAGTGATGCCGATCTCTGAGACAGTGAACTTATCTAATTTTTGCTCGAAGACGAGTTTTGACAAAAATTCACTCGCATTGGTTGAGACGACCGGCTCCCAGTATTTTGGTAGCAGCGTCGCGAGGGTAGCGAACGGGAAGTAGTCATAAGCTTTGTACTCTGTCTTCGGATAGCCTTCCCAGGCCGGGATCGTCTCTTTGGTCAGATTCACGGATTTCCATTGGCTCGGGTCATAGTCCATCAATTGGATGGAAAATCCTTGGTTGCCGTAACTGACGAACGCGAGCTGTTTTCCGTCGGGGGATACTTGTGGATTGTACGCGGCTGAGATCACGTTCGTCACTTTATGGAGAGTATCGTCGGTGATCTTGAGCGCGTAGACGTTGATGATCGGTTCGCGCATCGAGTCGAACAAAATATACTGCCCGTCCGGCGACCAGCTCGGATGCGAGTCCTCGGCCTTGTCTTGAGTGAGGGGCGTCAGTTCTCCGCCCTCGGCGGGCATCGTGTAAATATCGGAGTAGCCGGGGCGCTTCCAGATCGAGAGCGCGAGCGTCTTTCCGCCCGGCGAGAGCGCGAAGTAATCCACGAACGTGTCCTCGGGGAATTCTTTGATGACGGAGATCTTGTGCGTCTCTAGGTCGAGTGAAGCCAAGTCCGGGCTGTGGTCGGCGTCGTGTTTCACGCGCTGGCGGCCAAAAATTATTTTCTTGCCGTCGGGCGTGAAGACGGGATTGTAGGCGCGCTGCCCGTGTGTGAGCCGACGCGTACTTCCCGTCTTGAGGTCATAGAGATAGAGGTCGTTCTGGGAAAGAAAATAATTGTACGTATCATAGCCGGAGTAAACGATCTTAGTGCCGTCGGGCGACCACGCGTAGGCTTCATCGAAGATGGTCGAGGAGGAGAAGAGTGCGTGGTCCGATTCACCCGTGGGTTTTATTAAGCGAAGACCCGCCGTGCGCCAGGAGTCTCCGTGTTCATAGGCAAGCCAGTCGCCTTTAGGGGACCAGCTGGGTTGTGCGTTGTAGTGAGTCAATGGCGAGAGTTTCCAGCTCGTGGTCAGGCTCTCTTTTTGGGCTTGAGCGATTTGCTCTGAGAATTGTTTTCTGAGCCAAGCCTGAAAGTCAGGGTAAAGTTTTTTAACCGGGACGCCGGTCGCTTGCTGGAGCGTCGCACCGAAGTCAGGCGAAAGATAGAGAGAGGCTCCGAAATTGTCGCCGAGAAGGTCTCCCAAGATATTAGAGAGAGACGCGATCAGGCTGTTGCCCAGCACATTGTCGATCTTACCCATCGTGCCCTTGCCGTAGGTCTCTTCGAGATAGCGCATGAACCAACTGCCGACCAAGTACCAACTCACGCCGAAGCCGGGATAATTGGTCGTGGAGAAGCGCTCGCCCAGGCGATCGAGCGGCGGGAAATTATTGTCGAGTGCCATCTGACGCAGATACATTGCGCTCCAGGGGAAGTTGGCGCGCGAGTAGCCGTACTTCATAAACTCAGCATAGACAGCCGAACCCTCGAACGCGAAACCGGGCTTGGTGTCGCTCGGTAAAACCACACGACCGAAGAGCAAGCGCAAGTATTGAGAGATCCCTGAGACTTTGCCCAGGTCTATCATGTGCCAAAACTCATGGTAGATCGTATCACCCATGTTGGATGCAACCTGGCCGCCAAAGAGACTACCGAACTGGACCTGCGCGGCAAACTCCCACGTCGTAAGGTCAAACGTATCGGAAAAGCCGTTGGGCGAGTCGTCGTTGTCGATCACGACGAGGCTGACCTTGCCGGAAATGGAAGTCTTCAACTCTTTGCTCCAGAGAGTATAGGCATCTTCGGCGGCGACGGCGGCTTCTTGCGCCAGGTTTTCGACACCGGGATGGAAGAGCACTCGGAAGTGTGGCGTGTCGAGGAATTTCCAATGCCACGGCGGCGCGCCTTGGGCAAGCGTAGATGGGTTCCAACCTAGCAAAATACCGAACAACACCAACGACAGCATAGCTGTGACTCTCATCAAAAAATCCCTCCTAAACATGTGAGCATAATACGCTTGGAGCATGGCCGAAGTCAATCTTAAAGATGTTCATGGGTATTGCTGACGAAAGGGAAGGAATCACTGAGATCACGGAAACTCCGCGGAAGACACGGAAAATGGCTTGTCTTTCTTCCGTGTCTTCCGCGCTTCTCAGTGCGTTCCGTGGTTCAACTATCAGTGCTTCAGATATTGATCCAAGAACTCGACAACGCGCGTGTACGCTTTAATCTGGTTCTCGCGCTTAGCGAGCCCGTGGCCTTCGTCCTCAAAGCGCATGTACTCGACGATGCCGCCTTGTTTTTTGATAGCCTCAACGATCTGCTCGGCCTCGCTGATCGGCACGCGTGGGTCGTTCGCGCCGTGAATCACGAAGAGCGGTGCCTTGATCTTGTCGACCTTGTGAATGGGCGAGATCGAAGCCAGAAAGTCTCTATCTTTCTCAAGGCTTCCATACTCCGACTCTCGAAGTTTCCGACGATACGGGCTCGTGCGCTCCAAAAATGTGACGAAGTTCGCGATACCCACCGTATCGACGCCCGCCGCAAAGAGATCAGGGTAGAGTGTCAAACACGCGAGCGTCATATAGCCACCGTAGCTGCCGCCCATCGCGACGACTTTCTTAGAGTCGATGTAGCCGCTCTGTTTCAGCCACTCGACCGCGTAAGCGATGTCTCGCACAGATTCTTCGCGATGCTGCACGTCATCCAGATGCGTATAAGTTTTGCCATAGCCAGTGCTACCTCGGACGTTCGGTCGCAAAATTGCGTAGCCGTGATTCAAGAAGAATTGGTTCACTCGGCTGAACGAGGGCTGCGACTGCCCTTCGGGGCCGCCGTGGATGTCGATGATGACGGGGAGAGTTCCGTCTCTCTTCGCGCCCTTGGGCAGATAGAAGAGCGCGGGAATCTGTCGACCATCGAACGTGGGATACTTGATGAGCTCGGGTTCAGCGAAGCTTGCAGAGTCGATGCCCGCCAAACTGCTCTGGGTGAGCTGGCGGACTTCTTGTGTCTCAAGATCATACATCCAGACTTCCGAAGTCCTCGTCGAACCGCTGAACGTGAAGGTGAGCTTCTTGCTGTCTTGGGAGAAGCGCAAAGAACCGAGCAACCCCGCGGGCAAGTTGGGAGTAATCAACTGTTCGCGCTCGGGCCAACTCCAAAGTCTCAATAGATTGTATCCCTCGACGTTCGCCAGCGTCGCCAAGATTTTTCCATCGCGGGAAAGCTGTACATCCTCGAGGTCCCAATCATAATCTTCGATGAAGCTTAACTTGCCCTCGAAGATATCGATGTAGGCCAAGTTCGTGAACTCGCGGTCTTGGTCGCTCAAGACGAAAAAGCCCTTGTTGTCCGGTGTCCATTGACCTGCATTGTAAAGTGCAATGCCCTCGTGAGGCGTGAGAAGTTTTGCTTCTTTCGTCTCCAGATTCAGCAAGTACAAGTTGTTATCGGAGTTGGACGACGCGACGCTGAGGACCAAATATTTCCCGTCGGGCGACCAGCTCGCGACGCTATTGTTTCCATCGCTCTGGTAGACCATTGTCGTATCTTTGGTCTTCAAATCTTGGACATAGATATCGAAGTATGCTGGGTTGCGGCGGTTGGAGACGAACGCGATCTTGCTTCCGTCAGGCGACCAATCGCTGAAACTGTGAATCGCGTTTGGGTTTTGCGAGAGATCGACGACGTCTTTGCCGTCAGCGGACATCCAGTAGAGCTGCGTGCGTTCATTGCCGCCGGAGCCCTTGCCAAAGATAAAGCCAGAGCCATCAGGTGCCCAACCGACCAAGCCAACGCCGTCTTCATAGTTGGTCAATTGCGTCACTTGATTGGTCTTGAGGTCGAGCTTGTAAACTTGCGATGTGCCGGTCGCGTTGTTCGTGTAGAGGAGCGCCGTTCCGTCGGGAGAGAGTCGCCCGCTGCCCGAGCTTTGGATGTCCAGATACTGCGCGACGGAGTAGGTCTTCTGTTCTTTCTCAGTAGTAGCTGTCGAAGTATGCTCAGCTTTTAGATATTTATCGAAAAACTCGATCGTACGCTGGAAGCTGTCGAGACGATTCTCTTCTTTACGAAAACCGTGGCCCTCGCCGGCATAGACTTTGGACTCGAACGGAATTTTTGACGCTTCGAGTTTTTGTTTAATCTGCTCGAACTCGCTCAAAGGAACGCGCGGGTCGCGCTCGCCCACTAAAATCAGCAACGGCGCTTTGATCCGATCAACGAAATTGAGAGGCGAGCGATCGTGATAAAGTTGTTGATTCTCTTCAGGCTTGCCCAGTTCCGAAAGCAAGTAATAGCGCAGCGATCCGGTCGTCGTCTTCCAGAGCGTCTCTAGGTTCACGACGCCGACGCTGCTCACGCCCGCCGCCCATAGGTCGGGATACTGTGTTAAAGCCATGAAGGTCATGTAACCGCCGTAGCTTCCGCCGGTGATCCCGATACGCTTTGCGTCAGAAATTCCCGCCTTGATGAGATACTCACGAGCCGCTATGACATCCTTGAGATCGCCGCCGCCCCAGTCTTTGTTATTTAAATCTTCGAATGTCTTTCCGTAGCCGGTGCTGCCGCGCACGTTGGGTGCTAAGACGACATAGCCGTTGTTGACGAAGAACTGAATTTGCGCGTTCCAGCCGTTGAGCCACTGACTGCTCGGGCCGCCGTGAATGTACAAGATCGCCGGCGCTTTCTCGCCCGACTTGAGGCCCTTGGGTTTGTAGAGCCATGCGTAAATATCTCGCCCATCGAAGCTCGTATATTTGACTGACTCGGAGTCTACGAGAACTGCGGGGTCGACATTTGGCGGCGCGGAGAATGTCAGCTGCTTTGTTTCTTTGCCATCCAGAGTCGCGGTCCAGAGGTTTGTTGGTTGAGTAGGACCGGAATACGTGAAGGCTAATTTCTTGCCATCCGGGAACCAGCGCGGCGCGCCATTGATACCCTTTTTGAGCGCGATCGTCTTGGCTTCCCCTCCATTGGCGGGTTTGAGCTTGATCTCAAAGTTACCTTCATTGTTCTCGACATAGACAATCGTTTGACCGTCCGGAGACCAATCGCCTACCGATTCGTCTTTGGTCGGATCATTAGCGAGCCATGTAGAAGTGTGGAGCTTCAGATCCAAGATGCCGATGTCGCTGTTGCCCTTAGCATCTGTCTCAAAGGTGATCTTGGTGCCGTCGGGAGAGAAGTTCTCCAGGCGGTTCCGTGCCTCGCTCGGCAAAGCAAGTTTTTGCTCGCTGCCATTTTCTAGCAAGAGCAGATAGCCTTCGGAATAGCGCGGATCGGAGTTGCGCGTAAACGCTAACGTTTTCCCGTCAGAGGACCAATCGCTCAAGAACTCAGCAACAGGAGTGTTGGTCAATTGCTTGCGCTCCTTGCCGTCGGCGTTCATCAGATAGATATCGTACGTTTCGCCCTTCTTGGCCGCGTTGAACGCAATGAGCTTTCCATCGGGTGACCACCGATATCCGCGCTCGTCGATGTCCGACGTGTTCGTTAAATTAACGGGCTTGCCACCCTCGAGAGAGATCGCGTAAATATCGTAGACTTCGTTGCCGCCGACGTCAGCCATATACAAAATCTTTTTGCCGTCGGGAGACCAGACAGGATTGACTTCGGCCTCCGGGCTGAGCGTAAGACGCTTCCAGTCACCTCCCTCCGAAGACATCAGATAAATATCGGAGTTGCCCGCTTTGTTGGATGAGAACGTGATCCATTTCCCGTCGGGAGAGATCGCCGGTGCACTTACTGAATACGTCTTCACGAGGTCTTTCAGCTTGATCTTGGCGAGCGCTTGTTTTTCCTCCGTCTCATCCGTCGGAACTTTGGCGCTAGCCGTTTGAGTGAGGTCGAGCTTTAAGACATAGAGCCCCGTGAAGATGTCGCTCACGTAGATGTAGCCGTTCTCTTCTTGCGCCGTCCAGCTGTTGGGCACATGCGGCTTTAGACCGATGCTGTCGACACCGGGCACACCATCGGGAATCGGTTTGTATGATTCGGGACCGAATGAAGCGATTGTTTTCGGGTTTGTCGGGTCCGAGATGTCGATGACCCAGACGCCGCCGGCGTAGTTGCCGAGATAGATTTTGTCTTCGGTGACGTCAAAGTTGTGCGGCGACCATGAATAAAACCCCTGGAATTTTTTCGGCTGCCACGCGTGTCCGGGGATGCTCCAGGTCGAGAGCAATTTCGGGTTTTGAATATCAGAAGTGTCGAGAATCGCCAAGAAACCCGAAATGCCTGTCTCAGTTTCGGGACCGAGCACCGTGATCTTTCCCGAAGGGCTTGGCACGGCCGAGTGTGCCCAAAGATCGGTTCCCCACTCAGTCCAGCTGCTGACGCGCAAGGGATAACTCGGCGCGGTGACATCCCAAATTTGCAAGCCCGCGTGTCCATTCGCGACAAACGCGAAGGTGCGGCCCGACGGGTGCTCCCAGACCCATAGATCGTGCGTCCAGATGGAAACTTCACCGGCGTGCTCTCCGAAAGTCATCTGGGGGTTCGTCAGGATACCGATCTCTTTGGCGTTGGCCGGGTCAGAAATATCAAGGATGACCACGCCGCGGCCGCCCGACCCGCCGAATGAGGCACAGTAGGCATAGTGTTTATGCAAGAAGACATTATGACAGCCTTCGTGGTGGCCGTCAGAGGCCTTGTTCTCCCAGCGGCCGACGATCTTAGGATGCGCTTTGTCAGTGACATCCACAAACGTCAATCCAAAGAAGCTTTTGCCGACAGCCGCCCGGTCTTTGAAGTTGTAATCGATCAACTCATTGGTGAGTGCGACGAGCGTGCCCTCTTGATTGACTTTGAGCTCGAACGAAGTCGCGTCTTCCAACACCAACTCGCTGACGATGGTTGGATTCGCGGGGTCTTTGACATCGACGATGACAAGCCCGCGCTTCTGGATGCCAGCAGCGACGTAGGCATAGTTTCCCCGGATTTGCACGTCGCCGATCGCGCGGCCGGCTTTCACAATATCGCCGTTGTAGCCGACGAGCTGCATGTGCCACGTATGTAATTTTTGGTCTAGCTCGTGGTAGCCGAGTGAGAAGACGCCGGTGCCCGCGAGCAACAACGCAAGCAAGACGAAAACCTTGGTGGATTGACGCCAATGTGCCAACATAAATTGATTACCTCCTCGGGTGAGAAAGCGCTTTGTTCCTTGTACTTTACCGCGCGTGGCATCCTGTAGCAAGACCACAGGGAAATCTCAAGTTATAACGGCAAACCCTTCGGTTCCCCTCTTTATCATTGATGAGTGACACGTATCAACCCAATCTCAACCAAGAGCGGAGTCGGTCAAGCGATCTGTGGTCTCGGCCGCGGGCGAGTACAGACGAACTTGCTACTTTTTTGGTCGCTGATTCGAAAATGGTGACCAAGTTCTCATACGAAGGCACCACAAGGGACTCACACAAGAGCAAAACGTAGGTAATGTAAGTTACGTATCGCCTTTTCATTGGGGGGCTGATTTCATGCACTGCGAATATCTGAGTATACCCGGAACTCTATGAGTTTATCCTTCTTAACCCTTGACAAAAGGAGGTGGGAGCGGAGTGAGTAGAGTGACAAGCAAGGCAAATGTTTCTTTGGAATAGAACAGGGGCACGTGAGTTGAGCACGCACCCCTGGGAACAGCAGTAACTACATCACGCGCTTGGAGGCGCGTAACATGAACTACAACATCCAGAAGTATGCCGTATCTGCGGTCGTTTGTCTAGTGGCCGTGTTGGCTCTGTCTGTCGGCATCTCGGTGGATACATATGCAAGCTCAGTAGATCACAATAGCCACCTTAACCAAATCTGATCGGCACAGTCACTACATCTACTGCTCCCAACCGCTGCTCCACGGCCCGTGACAGAAACAAGAGCAACCGCACAAAGCGTAACCCCACTGCCCAAACCTCTCGTCCGCCTCGTCCCCGCTGGGGCCAGCTGATCACCGCCCATTTCAACCAGACCCACAGGTTCTGTAGCACCACCGCGATCCCGATCAACAGACAGCGCAGGGTCACCTGGGCCGAAGCGGTCCGCGCCCGCGCCTGTTCCCAGATCCGATGACTACTCTCGATCCCGAATCGGCCCCGGTACTTGCTCCATAACGCCGAGAGCGCAAAGGGGAACCGATGGATCACGAACGCATAGCGCTGCCGCCCGTGCTTGCTCCAGCGCCCTTGCCAATACTTGCCCACTACGGCTACTTGGACTGGGATCACTCCCTCCTTGGGACTGCGCACGAGGTGGGACCAGACTCCCGGTCCCTGACGGCGGATCAAGCCCGCTATCCCGCCCTGCTTGCCTTTCTTGGGCGCGGCCATCACCAACGGCAGATCGCGCTCTTCGCTCAGCCAGCGCAGGACGGCTACACTGTAGAACTGGCGATCCAGATAGAGACAACGCAAGCCAAAGCCCAGTCGCTGCCAATAAGCCCACAGCCGCTGCAGGACACCTACCAGTCCCTCGCTACGGCGCACGGCAACCAAGGCCACGGTGAAGCGCCGGTTGTGGCGGATCACGTAAAGACTGGCGTAGCCGAAGAAAGTAGTCGTCCCGTCGCGGGGTTCGCCCGCCAGGAGGAAGTCGGCTTCGCCCTCCCGAGCTTGGCCGTAGTAAGCGATCAATTTGAGATCCATCGCGATCTCCAGAGGACGCCGACCCAAGCCCTTGGGCAGCTGAGAGATTAGCGCCTGATTGAGCTGGTCCTCCAACGAGGTTACCTCCAGCGGGGCCAAGGCGGTGCGGACGGTGTTGGGATGAGGAGCTGCTTCCAACGCCCGGCTGGCCTGTTCGATCGTGGTGCGATGTGCGGCGGCATAGAGCAAGATGGAGAAGAGCGGGGTCGGGCCATAGCGAGCGGCTACGGGACGAGGGAGAGCCACATGCTCCTGCAAGAAGGCTAAGGCCTGCTGGAGGACTTCCGAGGCAGTCAAGTCCGGGGCGCGACGCTTGCCGGGTCGAAGGGATTGCCTTACTCTGGTCGGTGGGCGTGAGCGAGTAGTCATAAGCTGGCCTCCTTTGATGATCTGTGGAGGCAGTATGACTCGCTCACGTCTGCTTTTCCATCGCCACTTCCAGTCTCATTGTGATCTACTGA
>JACOSB010000022.1 GCA_016179105.1 Candidatus Acetothermia bacterium | reverse complement strand
CGTGGAGACCAGCTTCAGTCAGCTGACGCAGCTGTTCGCCAAGAGCATCCATGCGGTAACTGCACGAGGGTTTGAATTGAAGATCATCTGTTTTATCCTGGCTTTTGTCCTCCTCAGTTTCTAGGTAGCAACTTGGGTTATATCTAGTATCCATTTTTGTCAAGGCCTTCTTACTTCTTTAGTTAATTTGCATCATTTTTCAGCTCGATCCCCGATGCGCGGTTATCACCTCCCTGCATTTATATATATCGCATATCTAATGTTGTATGGTCAGCATCTGAATCATGCCTGTACCCGTCTCCAATGTCTCCAAAGCCTTGCCGATAATGGCTCCTTCACACTCCCTGACGTTCGCGCAGCGCATCGCATAACCAGGGCGCGAGGCGCTTACTAAGAGATCCCCAGGGTGGATGGGACCGTTCTCGGCGGTGGCTTTCACCGGCACCCGGCCCATCAGCGCCAGCAGCGGTTGACTGTCGGTTTTCAACAGCGGCAGCCACTCCAGCAGCTCCAGCCACTTACCTAAGCTCAAGTTCTCGCTCTTAAACTCTCCTTCCAATAGAGTCCGCAAACTTAGGCTGAGAGCGAGATGCGCTGATCTGTCCTCCAGGAGCTTAGTCAGCGGTAGAGAAGAACTATCCAGTACCAGAGTCACCCCGCGTGGCAGAGATAGCTCGGCTGGGCCCGGCACATGGGCCAGTGTCACTCCCGGTTGAGTAGAGATGACGCCAGCGACCAACGGACTTTGGGCGCTACGGGCCTTGCGATAATGGCCCGGGTGCCCTGGGTCCAGTTCAACCACATCGCCCGGCTCGACTTGCTCGATGAGGTCGATACCCTCGGCAAGGTCGGCGCCAACCCCAGAGTTAAAGCAAGGAGTGGCTGGTGGGTTGACTGGGCCGGGGGAGCCAAGAGCGCAGAAATAGGCGCCTTTAGCAAAGACCTTGCCCGTTTGCCCACTTTATCTACGGTGCACAGATGGAAGAACCAGGTGCCATCGGCCAGCGGTGCACTGGTAAAGGATATAGCGGTCGCTTCGAGGTCTTTGGTACGGTCGCAGAAAGGGGTCGAGCCGTTGCGGAAGGCGACCGAGTAGCCGTCCACCCCGCTGGCGAGGCCAGCTGGACTGGTGGGGTTGTCGGTCGTGGAGGCGACCCAGCTCATGCTGATCGTGTTGTCGTTGGAAGTCTGCCCGACAGTGTGATCGGTGCTCTGCACATTAGTGGGGTCATTCGGCGGGCTATTGTCCACACGCACGGCTCCCGATCCTGTAACGGTGCCGGTATTAGCAGCAGCGTCGGCCACCAAGACCACGATATCTTTGATTCCTTCCCCAAAAGTCGCTGGCAAGGTGCAGGTCTTAGCGTTGGTTCCTGCAGCCGCCGAACCTGTCCCGCAGACGGTATCACCGACTTTGATCGCATAGCTGCCTGCTTCGTTAGTCGTGAAGCTCACCGTGAAGCTATCACCCTGTTTGACGTATTGGGGCGTGGTTGCCCACTTTATCTACGGTGCACAGATGGAAGAACCAGGTGCCATCGGCCAGCGGTGCACTGGTAAAGGATATAGCGGTCGCTTCGAGGTCTTTGGTACGGTCGCAGAAAGGGGTCGAGCCGTTGCGGAAGGCGACCGAGAAACCATCTACCCCGCTGCTCACGCCGTTGCTGACGGGGTCCGTCGCATCAGGATTCCACGCCATGTCGATCGTATTGTCGTTAGACGTAGCCGTGATGCGAACAGCGGCAGATGGGCCGATCGTGTGACTGGTGCTATGGACATTGCTCGGATCAGTGGGAGGCGTATTATCAACTCTCACGGCTCCGTTTTCGGTATCGGCGCCCGTGAATTCTGCGGTCACCTCCACCTTGAGCGCATAGACTCCTTCGGCGAACGGATTGGGCAGGGTCACATTGACGGTGTTGGAGCTGGACGCTGCTGAGCCCGTAGCAACGGTCGTTCCGTTGACCTTGATCGCAAAATTACCTGGTTTATTTGTGGAAAAGACGACTTGGAAGCTGTCGCCCTGCTTCAGAAGCTGAGGAGAGGCACCGGTTGGACGCTGGATGTCTACGACCGGCGGCAGCACAGCGTTCACAGCCGCCAGTGCGTCGATGCGCGGGCGGGTCAGGTTGTTGCCTGGGTCGGTTACGGCTTTGCCGTTATTTTTGATCGCGCTCTCGATTTGAGCAGGTGTTAGAGCATTATTTGCTTGTAACAAGAGAGCTGCGAGGGCACTCCCGTGCGGCGTGGCTTGCGAGGTACCTGACATGCTGGAGGTGCCGCCGGTATTTCCGGTGGAGGTGATAATAGATCCGGGGGCCAAAATATCAAGCGTTTCGTTGCTGTTCGAGAAGCAAGTGACTTGGTCTGCGGCGGTCGTTACATCTACACAGACGCCCCAAAAGATGGGTCCCCCAATATTCGAGTCGTATACGGCCCCCACGGAGACAGAGTTTTGGATACAACCGGGGCTGCTCATCTGCGACTTATTCCCATCGTTTCCCGCCGCCGCAAAGGTGGTGATGCCCAGGTTGCGCGCAGTGTTGATCGCGTTCGCCATCGTCGGGAAGGAGCTGTCGCAGAAGCCGGAGAACAGCCCACCTCCCAGGCTCATGCTGATAGCTTTAACCCGCAGCGTCCCATTATTCGCATTGATCCAGTCAATTGCCGCGACGACATCGCTGAAGGACCCACTACCCACGGCGTTTAAGACTTTGACCGCGACGATCTTTGCATCGGGAGCAACCCCTTTAGGTGCGATGGTTCCCCGAGAGGTGATAATCCCGCTGACGTTGGTACCGTGCCCCTGATCATCTTCTGCTACATTCGGTGGGGGTGGACAGCCACCTCCTGCACCATCCAAGAAACAATTCTGGGCGACCAAGTCATCCGAGAGATCGGGGTGATCGGTATCAATGCCGGTGTCCAAGACGGCCACGCGTACCCCCGCGCCGGTGATACCCATGTTATGCACTTGGTTCGCATTGATCAGCGGAACACTTTGTGTTAACGAGGGAGAGATCCGGTAGTCTTGCACTTGGATAGCATGGACAGGAAGATCTGGTTGAATTTGAACGACATAGGGATGGAGGTTTAGCTTCTCGAGCGCCGTCTTCTTTTTTATCTTTCCTGCGAAACCTGCAACCGTCTTGTATCGGTAGACGAGCTGGAATTCTGAGGACCGTAGTATAGCCAAGACGCTCTGCTGGCGCTTAGCGATCTCGCGCATGCGCGCCGACAGGGGGGCATCGAGCGGTAAAGGCTCCTGGAGCTGGACGATAACAGACACTTGGTCAGCAGTCTGGAGTGCCTTTGTGACCGCAGGATCGATTACGGGGCCTTGAGCGCTGCTATTGGTGGAGTAGGACGTGCCAATCAGCCCGATTAACAAAACCAACCAAACGAGTCGCGGGAATCTGTGCAGCATAAACACCCCTACAAAAGACTGTCGGTCTGGGGACAGTCGAGGAAGGGCGGGATGATGTCGCCGGGGGCCGAGGCGTTGATGCAGTAGCGCACGGCCAGCGTCAATGGCGTATGAACCTCCTCGATCTCGACGATATCCGGGGCAAAGACGAAGGTATCCCGAATCGAAAGCGCCCCGATCATCGTGATGAGCGTAAAGGCCTGATACTCTACCTTAAAGGTGAAAACGGTCGTGCTGCCGATCTCCAGGCCGCTGATGGTCAACTGGAGGAGTAGATCAGCCTCGATCTTCATGACCGTAATGTCTACTTTGAAGCAGGGATCTTCGTCGATGAGCGTGTCCCTATCGTCGTCGATCCCATTCACAGGGTCTTCATCAACGAAGGTGTCTCCATCCTCATCCACACCGCACGTCGCAGAATGGATGACGAAGTCCACTTGAAAACTCCCAGAAATCGGAGCCGCTTTGATAGATGAGACCGCAATGAGCACCGCGAGTAAGCATAGGCTACAACCCCAGACTAAACTCCGCATAGCCCTTCCTCCTTTTTTTGTTTCGCTTTCTTTAACGCTTTGAAGACTTCAGTGTATGTTTTTCCCCCCTAAGCTAAGAGACCCTTCATGGGTGGTCTGGCACGCTGGGGATAGCTAAGTTTTTCGCGATGGATGTTACGGAAAACATACGTCAAGGATTGACAAAAGGGTGTGTTTCTGGTATAAAAACAATAGAGGGCGGTTGGAGAACGAAACTGTAGATTCCAGGGAAGGTATCTCATGGTTTTCCTACTCTCTAAGCGCCCTCCTTGCCTTTAGTGGGCTACAAAATCAATCGCTATACCAAGGGCAAAAATCTATCCCAGCTTCCTTAGCTGGTG
>JACOSB010000011.1 GCA_016179105.1 Candidatus Acetothermia bacterium | reverse complement strand
TGTGGCACTTGGGATCGCGGATCTTCCGCAAGGTGCTCAGCCACACGATAGCCGTCTGGTTGAGCCTCCAGCGCGGAGGTGAACCCCTCCAGTTCGACCATTTGCTCGCTCATTAGAAACTTGCACATGGGGTTAACTAATTAAAACTAAAACCAGAGCCGTCCATTGCATACTGGGTTAAGATAGCAAATGCGGTACGGAACCGTCAGCGGACGGCCCTGGCCTCGTCCCTAGAGGAGGAATTCGTCTACGATCGTTTTAGCGAGGCATTGATTTTGATCTCGGGAGTGAAGGTCGCTTCTAGCAGGAAGACCATCGCATGCTTCTCTCCGTTGCTTTTAGTGACCTCCACGGTGGCAGCAATTTGTCCACCTTTTTCATCAAAATGAAAAGTATTTACTTGGACGTTGAGGATCACATCGGCATCAGACTTATGTTCAACGATGCGGATGCCTTTCTGCTCTAGTGCTACACTCAATCCATACTTAATCGCGTCCTGACCAGTCGGCAAGCTCGGGAGTTTGTCGCCTCCCGCCACAGTGACCCCTTCGATGGCAACCGCTTGCACTCCGGCCAGCGGGTCGGATGAAGTCAAATCCAATCCAATGACGATGAGCGCGACTGTCACACCCAAGACGGCGGCTGCGGCGAGAATCCATTTGGCTTTCATCTTATATCCTCTCCTTGGTCTATGAACATTTTATATTACCTGCAGTTTCACGGGTTCCGATAAAATTACTAAGAGACCGGAGAAAATCATAGAAATATTCTTGGCTACTTGATTTTTTGGACGGCTTTGACTCTAGGGTCTTGTGCGAACTGGCGGATGATCTCTTTTAACTCATCGTCCGTCTTTTGCGGAAGTTTGAGGACTAGCTCATCAGCGCTCGACTCAGAAAAGACGAGCACTCCGCCGACGGCGTGAGCCAAGCTGTTTACTTCATGTAGCGTGACGTCTTGGTGGAAAGAAATCTTAATTTTATGGGGATATTGAGAATCGTCTGGAGTGCTCAGATTCAAATCGATCTTGATCTGGCTGAACAAATCCTTGATGAGGTCGTGATCTCCTTGTGAATTATTCGGGCTATTCTGGAAAGACTTAAATGATTCGATGACTTGGTAATACTCGTCTTGTGTCTTTTCGTAGATCTCGCCCAGAGCGCGAGCGAAATATTGACGGGCTTTCGAATCAGACGTTGCGCCGAAAGCTTCGATGAGCGGAGCAACGCCTTGCGAATCGCCGAGCGCTCCGAGCTGTTGTGCCGCATGGATTTGCTGTTCTTGGTCAGAGCTCTTCAATTGACTAGCCAATACTGGAATCAGAGCGCTCGTATTGGCCGTCTGCAGGGTTGTTGTAGAGGGAGGTGCAGATGCTGGACTCGTGCTGGTGGCCACAGGCGCAGGTTGTTTTAGGGCGGTTTGCGACGCTGCTGCCTGCGGGGGCAGTTTAGGCTCTGTCAGCGCTTCTTTAGTCATGTTTGGAATAGCGGAGGGCTCGCTCTGAGTCGTAGAAATCTCTGTTGTAAAGAATGGTGTCGGCTTAAAGTAGATGACCCCCGCGAGAGCAAAAATCACGACCAACTGAGCGGCCATGACGACGCGTGCAAGCGCCGGCACCGGTGTTAGCAATCGACGAATGGGGCGTAAGCTAAGCGTCCCCGACACTTTGGTCCACCATGCTACACGCTCGGACGATTGCGCGGAAAGCACTTGGATGCGCTTGGAGCAGTAAACGCAGGTCATAATATGTGTGCTGACTTCTGTTCTGCTCCAGTCGCTCAAATGCCCTTTTTGCAATTGGAGTAGACGCTCGTTAGAGAAGTCTTGCCGAGCTTGCAGCTTGCCCGTCATATAAGAGTGCAAAATCTCCTCCGAGGGATGATACGGATATTCTATCTTCACCAAAGGCTGGGCGAAGATCTCTCGGAAAAAATCATCTGGCTTGTAGCTATTGCTATTCATAACATGTGCTCTCTTCTCTTCGGACAATGAGCATCACCATTATATACACAGTCAAAAGCTTTCCGATAGATGGGCTGCCAATAACTCACTTTTTCACCTCGGCACTGCTCAACTCGTCAAATATCTCTTCGATTTTCGCTTCCTGATAGCTGAAACTCAGCTCGCGGCCGATAAATTGGTTCATCTCTTCTTGGGTCAGATGGGTATTTACGAATTCAACGCAGTCGAGGGTGCGTACGTCCTTCATCCGGAAGCCTTCACGAATGCGCTTCACCATCGTCTCGCGCCGGGGGATGTCGATAAGGCCGCTGCAGCCGATGCAATGAGGACCGTTAGAACTGTTTTCTTCTCGGGGCTCCGAGAATCCACCATGACTGATTTTATAGATTAGGTAACCGCTGATATTCTCTGGTTTGCGTAAGCGTCGCTTGGCTTCGGCGATCGCTTGGAAACGTCTAGCAATAGAGTAGTCTCGGACGTTGCCACCGCGTAAGATAAATTCCCATTGGCGTAGGGCGCTCTCGTCTAGTTCGTTATCACAGAGAATGAGATCGAAGACGCACGAGCGAAAGAAAGCGATCGCCAAGTGCGTTGGGTCTATCTCTTTGGGCATGAAACAAGATCTCCTTACGCGTCGGTTTGATTCTACTCTATCATTAAGCTTAGGGCTAACGTCGGTTAGAGATGTGTTCAGTACACAATGGCGTGGGAGAATGACGGAGGCGAGTCGGCCGCATCTGTGAGCGGGATCTTAATTCTTGAGCTTTAGAGAATAACGCTCTTCTATCTCTTCGATTGAGTCGCCGCCCAATTTTTCGAGAAACGCATCAGCTAAAACGAGAGCCAAGATCGCTTCGCCAATGATAGAAGCCGCCGGCACGGCACAGACATCAGAGCGCTCAACATGCGCTTTGACAGCTTCCTTGGTGACAATGTTGACCGAGTCGAGCGGGCGCATCAGCGTCGAGAGTGGCTTCATCGCCACGCGTACGCGCAAGGGCTGACCGTTGGTGACTCCGGCTTCTAGCCCACCCGCGCGATTCGTTTTGCGATAGTAGCCCTTTGATTGCTCATAATAAATTTCGTCGTGGCATTCTGCTCCCCAGCGGCTCGCGCTCTGTACACCTAGGCCGATTTCAACAGCCTTCATCGCAGGGAGCGAGGCCATCGCTTGCGAGATGAGCCCATCGAGTTTGCGATCCCATTGGGCATAGCTTCCGAGGCCCGCAGGCACATTTGTGGCTATGACTTCGAAGATACCGCCGACAGAATTGCCCTCGGCTTTGGCTTGGTCAATGCGCGCTATCATCTCTTTCTCAGCCGTGGAGTCAAGACAACGCACGGGTGAGGCATCAGCTAGAGCTGTTAGCTCAGTTGGGTCGATCTCAGAAAACTCTATCTTGGAAGTTACGTTATGAATCTGTACGACATGGCTCGCGATCTGGATCTGAAAATGTTCGAGCAATTGGCGCGCGATCGAAGCGAGTGCGACGCGCATTGCCGTCTCACGGGCGCTGGCTCGCTCTAAGACATTGCGAATATCGGACTGACGATATTTGAGAGTCCCCGCGAGATCAGCATGTCCGGGACGAGGTACAGTGACCGGATGGTATCGCTCGAACGGCGGCTTCCAGGGGTCCATGTGCTTGCCCCAATTCTCCCAGTCGCGATTCCAGACAACGCAAGCGATCGGGCTACCCATAGTTTTGCCGGAGCGAATGCCAGAGAGAACTTCGACTTGGTCTTGCTCGATCTTCATCCGCCCGCCGCGGCCATAGCCGCTCTGGCGACGCTTGAGCTGGTGATCGATATACTCTTTGCTCACAGAGAGATTCGCGGGCATTCCTTCTAAAATTCCCACGAGCGCGCGACCGTGAGATTCTCCAGCCGTAAGATAACGCAAGTGACTCATACAGCGACTCCCAACACTTCGTAGAGCACCTCGCGCAGCTCTGGCAAAGAGATTTTTCTCTCAATCTTCGAGAGATCATTCTCGCCCAACCAAAGGCGCAATGACTCTAGACCCTGGTAGATCAGCATGTCGAGTCCGTTGAAGACCCGTGCTCCGCGATGATGAGCCTCACGCATGAGCGAGGTCTCAGAGGGGTTGTAGACCAGATCATAAACGGTAAGCCCTTCGTGCAGCGCCTCTGGGAGGGGCAGGGGAGATTTGTCTGCATGAGGGAACATGCCTATCGGAGTCGTGTTGATGAGCAAGGTCGCTTGCGAGAGATCAGCGCATAGGCACTCTCGGTCTGAGAGCCTATGAACATCGATGGCAGAAAAATTAGTTTTGCTCAGTAGTTGTGCGCGCAACTCGATGGCTCGGTCGGGGGAACGATTGTAGAGAGAAAGCTGAGCGATGCCAGCACCAGTTAGAGCAAAAGCAACGGCTTTTGCCGAGCCGCCGGCTCCCAGCATCACAACGCGAGCATTTTTAAGGCTTATTTTATTCGTGCACGCAGCACGCAAGAAGCCAAGGCCGTCAGTGTTGTAGCCCTTAAGCTTATTGTCGATGCGCACGATTGTATTCACAGCTCCGAGTCGATCGGCCATTGGGTCGATCTCGTCGAGCAGCGGAATAATTGATTCTTTGTGCGGAATCGTCACGTTCAATCCGTGCAGCTCCTTCTCTCGCACTTCTTGGAGAAAAGCTGCAAGCGCTGTCGATGAGACCCGAAAGGGCCGATACTCATAATCCTCATTGAGCTCTAACTGTTGGAGCACCCAGTTGTGCAACTTGGGCGAGAGAGAATGCTCGATCGGATCGCCGATCACACCTAGTATTCGGCCCATCATGCTCGCATCAACTCCAGTTTTTCAAAGAAGCTCGGAAAAGAGATCGCCGCCCACTCTGCGTCTTCAATCACCGTCTCACCTTCGGCTATCAGCCCAGCGACGGCAAACGCCATGACGATGCGATGGTCACCATAGCTCTCGACACGCGCTCCCTTGAGTTTTCGCGGTCCTTGGATAATCCAACCATCAGGCTGAGCTTCGATCTGCGCTCCCATGAGCTTGAGATTCTCTGCGACGGCACTAATGCGATCCGTCTCTTTCACGCGAAGCTCTTGCGCGTCACGGATCACAGTCTTGCCCTGGGCTTGGGTTGCGAGCACGGCCAGCATCGGCAGCTCGTCGATCATTCGAGGGACCAAAGCCCCTCCCACCGTTACGGCTTTGAGCGAAGCAGATTCGGCTGTGATGTTCCCCCAAGGCTCGTTGCAAACCTCACGCCGGTTTTGAATGGTTACTGGTACTCCCATTTCTTGCAGAACATCCAAGAAGCCCGTTCGAGTCGGGTTGAGACCGACATCTTCGACTGTGATCTTGCTATCGGGCACGAGAGCTGCCGCGGCCAAGAAGAAGGCCGCGGACGAAATATCGCCCGCGACTTTGATCGGGCGTGCTCGATATTGCACCGAATCTCCTTGAATAGAGACGCAACGACCGCTTTGACGTAGCGGTGCTTCGAGGTATGTCAGCATGCGTTCGGTGTGATCGCGCGTGGGAGCATTTTCGATCACGATCGTCTCACCGCACGCATTGAGACCGGCCAATAGAATCGCCGATTTGACTTGTGAGCTGGCTACCGGCAACTCGTAGCGTACATTGTGCAAGGCGCCCCCATGAATTTTCAAGGGAGCAAGGCCATTCTGGCTCTCGACCAGCGCGCCCATCTGAATGAGGGGTTCGATGACTCGTTTCATTGGTCGTTTGCGAAGGCTCTCGTCGCCCGTCAGTGTGGCGGTGAACGGATACCCGGCCAGGACGCCCGCGAGCAGTCGCATGGTCGTGCCGGAGTTGCCCGCATCCAAGTTTGTGGAGGGAGCCACCAGACCGCCGACTCCTCGGCCCTCGACGCGCGCCTTCGCGTATTCTGATTCATCGATCTGAATCGAGGCTCCTAGAGATTGCAGGCATTTTGCGGTGCTGCGGACGTCCTGTGCCGGTGAAAGGTTTTCAATTTGAGAAACGCCTTCAGCCAGCGCTCCCAGAATCAGAGCGCGATGGGAGATCGATTTGTCTCCTGGGATCTTGATCGTACCGCGCAGTTTCTTCGCGGGCTTAATAACCTTTTGCATAAGCCTGGGCGACGTGCTTTGGTGCATTCAAAACAGATCCGTTTCGGTCAACTTTGCGGCCAACAGCTTGGCTGACGACGGCGATCTCGTCCATCAGAATTCGGAACTGTTCGGGCTTGAGGGATTGAGCGCCGTCGCTCACAGCCTTGTCTGGGTCGGGATGCACTTCGACGATCAAGCCGTCCGCTCCGGCGGCGATGCTGGCGAGCGCCAAGGGAATGACTTTGTCGCGCACACCCGCTGCGTGGCTGGGGTCAACTATGATCGGGAGATGCGAGAGTTCTTTGATGACGGGGATCACGCCGACGTCAAGTGTGAAGCGCATGTGGTCGGCAAACGTACGAATGCCGCGTTCACACAAGATCACACGCTTATTGCCACCGGCTAAGATGTACTCAGCCGCCATGAGCCATTCGTCAACAGTAGCGGCGAGACCACGCTTGAGCAGTGCGGGTTTGTTTACGGTGCCGACGGCCTTCAGCAAGGCATAGTTCTGCATGTTGCGTGCGCCGATCTGCAGGATGTCAGCGTATTCGGTGACGAGATCGACTTGCGTTGTATCCATGACTTCGGTAACCACGAGCAGGCCGTACGCGTCGGCGGCCTCGCGCATCATTTTGAGGCCCTCTTCGCCCAAGCCTTGGAAACTGTAAGGGCTTGTGCGAGGCTTGAAGGCTCCGCCGCGCAAGATCTTCGCACCTTGCTCAGCGACGAGGCGCGCCGTCTCGTGAATCTGCGCTTCGTTCTCGACCGAGCAGGGGCCAGCCATCATCACTAGCTCTTTGCTCCCGATATGAACGCCGTTGACTTCGATCGGGCCGCCCTCGGGATTGAAGGCGCGACTGGACAGCTTATAGGGTTTTGTGATCTCGACGACCTCTTCGACGCCGTCGAGCACGGCGAGCGCGCGCTTATCGACCCCGCGTTTGTCGCCGATCGCGCCTAAGATTGAGCGGGTGACTCCGTGGACGGGGTGGACTTGGAATCCCAATTCTTCTAATTTATGACTGACTTTTTCAATTTGAGCCGTCGATGCTCCTACTTTCATGACGATCACCATGGCAACCTCCTTGCCATCAGAGAGTGGGGAAAATTGTTTAGCTGAAGGAAAAACTCAGCAACTTGGATGTTTCTTATCGTTAGGCAAAAAGACGTTGTGGGTTAGAGAGAAGTGTTGGCCCTGGGGGGCCAAAAATAGGAGAAAAAGCTAAAGGCGAAGCTATGATTCAGTTGCTCGACTAGCTTCGTTTTAGCCATTGCAAGACTCCTTGTAAACTTAAGTGATTTGTACTATAGCAGGAGAATGTGCAATTGTCAAGAGGGAAAGCAAAACAAATGTAGGGATAACCCACTGTGGTTGCCCGCACATTCATAGGGCTTTGGTAAGTAACCCTTTACTTTGAGGCGTCCTGGCTTGCATAAGCGAAATATTCCTCCCAGAGCCGCCGGACACGGGGCGGCAGTTCCAGCTCTGGGAGGAGCTGTCGCACTTCTTCCCAGTCGAGCGCGGCCACGTCTTCTGCGCGCCCTTAAAGGAGGACTTGTTGGATCCACCAACGGCGCTGCCACGGGTCGGTCAGGTCAAGCGCTTGTTTTGACCAGACAATGTAACGCTTCAAAGTCTATCGCATCCATTCTCTCTTGGCCCTAAAATCGAGCCAGGAACTCTCGCACGATCTTCCAATCTATTTTATCAAGCCCATGCACCTTGCGCCCCACCGTCGCACGCGTGAGCGCTTCCGGGCATTTCGCACAGCAAGCACCTCACGGCGCTGTCCTCACGAGGCGAAAGCCCGCGTTGTTGCTCACGTTGTCGGGCGAGAAGCTGTTGTTGCGGAACGCGACGCGGCAGTAGATCGCGTAGAGAGACCCGCCGCCGCCGCGCATCACGCGGTACGACCCCGTCGCCGGGCCACGCGGGTCGCTCCCCGGCGAACCCGAGTAGTACGACGAGTCGTACCAATCCCAGACCCACTCCCATACGTTCCCCGCCATGTCGTAGAGTCCATACCCGTTGGGCGCGAATCTCCCCACCGGGCTCGTGTACGGGGTGTCGCCGGTGGCGTAGGTCGGGTGATTCCCCCTCGTCGGACTCGTGTCATAGCTGTAGCCACTACTGCAATACTGGGCGGGGCAGCTGTAGTAGTTCGCCCGGGCATGCTGGATCGTGTCGGTGTCACTCCACGGAAACGATGCCCGGCCCGCCCCCGCGCGCCGCCTTCTCCCACTCCGCCTCAGTCGGCAACCGGTACCCAGTCGCGCTCCACTTCACGCCCTCCGTCGGCACATTCACACTCCCCGTCCGGTAGACCGTCGCTTGCGTACTGTCCGTGTAGTAGGCTGGCGTCAGCCCCTCCTTCTCGCTGCGCGCATTGGCCCACTTCACCGCTTTATGCCACGAGACGCTGTAGACCGGATGATCCACCGCCTTACCGTAACCATCTCCGGGTTTGATGTCGTAGCCGTGCGCTGTTGCCCAGTTCGCCACCTCGTCCCACAAGGCGTCAACTCGTACTTGTCCATGTAGAACGCGCTCACAAACACGGTGTGCACCGGCTTCTCGTCGGAGTCGACCTCGTTGAAGCTGTCTCCCATCTGAAAGCTCCCTGCCGGGACCAGCACCATGCTCCCTGATGCGAGTATTGGCGGTGCATGTTTTGGATCATTTTTGCGGCTTGGCTGAGCCTTTCCGCAGCCGCTGTTTCCCAGAGCCAGAAGACCAAGGCCACGCCTACTAGGAAAAGCTTGAAGCTATGCCCATGCATGAAGCACCTCCTTACAATAGGACCATGAGCTATTTCATATTGTAACACAGACCCTGCTGGATGATTAACGAATGATAATAAAGCGCGTCTTGTTGCTCGAATCGGACTCGATGCTCTCGGTGAGAATAGCAAGCCCGTAACGCTCCGCAGCTTTCTTACTAGCAATGGCAGCGACCTCTGTACACTTATGCTCGCTGATCCACTTGGCGGCTCCGGCGGTATCGTAAAAGGGTTCGTTCTCGACGCCGAGTTGGTCCAGAAATTTTTTCGATTGGGCAAGCGCCTGCGGGTGTGAGATGACTTTCTTAATAGTTTGTAGAGAACTGCCTGGATATCCCAACAAGCAATGGCTCACACGCAGTTGAATTTCTCCCTCGATCTTCGGCTGGTATTCTTGAAGAAGTTGTTGAGGTTCCTTCACAGGGCCGGCGATCGAATTCTCTACGGGAATGACCGCATAGTCGACTGCTTTTCGCTTCACAGCCTCAAAGACATCACGAAACGTCACGCAAGGAACAGGTTCACAATTTTCGCCAAAGTGCAGATGGAGAGCTTCTTCGCCATAAGCGCCAAGCTCGCCTTGGAATGCGACTTTGATCAACGCGATGATTTCTCCTCGAGCCGCCGGCACTCGTTGATGACGGTCTGGAAAATATTTCTTATAGCGAGATTATCCAGCGGCCCAACATTAGAAGATTCAACGTTTGCCAAGACGTTTTGCTCACGCTCCGCCGATCGCACCGGGAGTCCTTGTGTGCGTTTTTCTTTGCCGATGTTCAATGCCAGTTGCGCACGCTCATTCAGCAAACGCACCAGCTGTTTATCGAGCTCGTCGATTTGCTTTCGCCACTCTGCGAGAATGCTCTCTACCTCCTGTGAATGCTCTAAGTGCTTTGATCCCTTTGATATAGCTCTTCCAGCCTCGTCCAGAGATCTGCGCGATACAGACGGGCGCGATGACGGACTTGCGTCGGAACGGTTCGCGCTTCTTGATGTTCGACAAGTGCACTTCGACCGTGGGCACGGCGATAGACGCGATCGCATCGCGAATCGCGTAGCTATAGTGCGTGTAGGCTCCGGGATTGATGACAATCCCTTGGGCCCAATAGCGCTCTTCGTGAAGCTTGTCGATGATCGCACCTTCGTGATTGGACTGAAAGCAGCGAAGTTCGACGCCCAGCGAATTTGCGAATTCTCTCACAGCTTGATTGATCTGTGCCAGAGTCATCGATCCATAAGTCTCAGGCTCGCGTTCTCCTAATAGATTGAGGTTAGGCCCGTGGATTATGAGAATGCGCTCTATGCTGCCGACGCTGATATTGTTTTCAGATAATCGAGCGCTTCGCGCAGCTCGGACTCGCTGACCTCTGAGCATACGATCGCCTCTCCTAGGCGTTTTAATAAGACAAAGTGAATTTTCTCGTCTCGTACTTTCTTGTCACGATGAATATACTCAAAAATTTCATTCGGATTATACTGATGAATCGAAGGTTTACTCAGTTTTTCGAGCATCGCTGAGACACGGCCAAACTCTGTTTCGTTAAGACTTCCATTTTTAAGCGAAAGCCACGCAGCCGCGCGCATGCCCCAGGCGATGGCTTCACCGTGCTTTAGCTCAAAGTGACTCACAGCTTCGAGAGCATGGCCGATCGTGTGTCCAAAGTTTAGGATTCTCCGGAGATCGCTTTCTTTCTCATCTTGCGATGTGATCTCTGCTTTAATCTGGCAACAGCGCGCAATGATCTGAGAGAGTGCGTCTGTGTCTTTTATCAACCGATCATAGCTCAAGGTTTGCTCTAACTGCTCAAACAAGCGCGTATCGCGAATCAGACCGTATTTGATCACTTCACTCAAGCCCGACCAAAATTCGCGGCTGGGCAACGTTTTCAACAACAATGGGTCGATCAGAACGAACTTCGGCTGGTAGAAAGCTCCGATCAGATTCTTGCCGAGCCGATGGTTTACGCTTGTCTTTCCGCCGACACTGCTATCGACTTGAGCCATCAGTGTCGTCGGCACTTGCACGAATGCGACTCCACGCAAATACGTGGCTGCCACAAATCCCGACAGGTCTCCGATGACGCCCCCGCCGAGCGCGATGACCGTCGAAGACCGATCAAGCTGCGCTTCCATCATTTTGGTGAAGAGCAAATCAACCGTTTGCAGGCTCTTCTGTTCTTCTCCCGCTGGCACAGTGATCAAAGAAGTATGAACGCCTGCGGCTCTCATACTGTCGAGCGCGCCATCGCTGTAGAGCGGGGCAACCTGATCGTCTGTGATAAGAGCGGCACGCTTCCCTAATCTGTATTTTTTATAAAGAGTTCCCAATTGGTCGAGTAAGGAGGGTTTGATGTAGATAGGATAACTTCGCTCGCCGAGGTTTACTTGGACAGTTTGCATAAGCGCTCTAGCGCACTCGTTATTCGTGCGAGTGCCTTTTCTGAAGACCCTTCGTTAGGCACAATCAAGTCCGCCTGCTCGTAGAATGATTGTCGTTCTTGCAGCAGATCGCGCAACCGTTCCAGCTTCGCGTTGGCGTCAAGACCTTGGAGCAGAGGGCGGGCGGAGCAATCGCCCAGCCGTTCCGCCAAGATTTTTGGATTCACTTTCAAGTAAATGCTAAACCCACTCGATCTTATCAGCTCTCGGTTTCGCTCGCGCAAGATGGCTCCGCCGCCGAGGGCGACAACTTTTTCTCGTTGCTTTACTACTTCGAAGAGACACGTACTCTCTAAATTGCGAAAATAGTTTTCGCCATGTTCAAAGAAAATCTCACGGATGCTTTGCCCTGACTCCCGCTCGATGAGTGCATCGAGATCGATAAACTCACGCTTCAGCGCTTGAGCGAGGTGGTGCCCAAGGGTGCTCTTCCCAGAGCCCATTAAGCCTACCAAATAAATGTTAGACGGCAGCACTCGCGGAGCGTCGAGTTCCATCTTTCAACTCCCGCACGAACAACATCAATGTTTCTGGAGACACACCCTGAGCAATCTTGTCTACGAGGGCGCTACCTACGATCGCAGCATCCGCACCCGCAGTGATGACGGTTTGGACTTGCTCTTTGTTCGAAAGCCCAAACCCCACCGCGAGGGGAAGCCCTGCGGGCATGAGAGGGCGAACGCGCTGGATCAGACTTGCTGTGTGGCTCGCCAATTCATCACGTGCGCCGGTCGTGCCATAGCGGGGCACTAGATACAAGAACCCTGTTGACTGTTCAGCGATCTTCTTTGCCCGTCCGTCATCGGTCTCGGGAGTGACGAAGAAGATCCGACTCGTGTGATATTTCCGGCACTGGTTGAGCCAGTTCGTCGATTCTTCGACGGGCAGGTCGGGGATCGCGACGCCGTCGGCGCCTGCTTCGACGATTTGCTTTAAGAATGTTTCTTCGCCCATCTTCCAGATAGGGTTGTAGTAGCTCATCACGACCAATGGCGTTTTCGAGAGGGCACGGAACTCGGTGATGATCTGCACGAACGATTTCATCGTGATCTTGGATTGAAAGGCGCGCACGCCTGCGGCTTGGATCGTGGGCCCATCGGCAATGGGATCAGAAAAGGGCAAGCCCAGCTCGATCACGTCGGCTCCGCCGGCTTCCATCGCCATCGCGTATTCCAAACTCCGCAACGGATCAGGATCGCCGGCCATCAAATAGGCAACGAGAGCACCTTCGTTTTTTGTACGCAATTGCTCAAACTGTTCCGCGAGCCTGTTCATAGCGAAGTGCCGTTTCTAGGTCTTTATCGCCGCGACCGGAAAGCGTGATCACGATCAATTGATCCTTGCGCATTTTTCGCGCCCGTTGTACTCCCGCATAGACCGCATGAGCTGACTCCAGCGCCGGGATAATGCCTTCCAGCTGCGAAAGCATACGAAAACCCTCGAAGGCTTCCTCGTCGTTGACGCTGATATATTCCCCGCGCCCCAATTTCTTGTAGAGCGAATGTTCAGGGCCGACAGCTGCGTAATCTAATCCAGCTGAAATGCTATGAGTCTCTGAGATTTGCCCCCACTCGTCTTGGAGCACCTGAGTCTTCGCTCCATGCAAAACGCCAACGGAACCTTTTCCGAGCGAAGCTGCCCCTGCGGCTTCAGCTCCGAGAAAGTGCACACTCGATTCGTTCACGAAAGGATAGAACGTTCCGAGTGCGTTGCTGCCACCACCGACGCAAGCGACCAATAAGTCGGGCAACTTTCGATCGCGTCTCAGCGTTTGGCCCATGATCTCATCGCCGATCACGCGCTGAAAATCGCGCACGATCATCGGGTACGGATGAGGCCCGACAACGGAGCCGATTAGGTAATAAGTCGTTTGGACATTCGTGGCCCAATCGCGCAGCGCTTCGTTGATCGCGTCCTTGAGCGTCGCGCTGCCCGCGATCACCGGATGAACCTGCGCGCCAAGCAGTTTCATGCGATAGACGTTCATCTTCTGACGCTCTATGTCGGTGCTGCCCATATAGACTTCGACAGGGATGCCGAGCATCGCGCCGACCATAGCAGTCGCGACACCGTGCTGCCCTGCCCCCGTCTCAGCGATGATGCGCTGCTTACCCATACGCTTGGCAAGCAGGGCTTGGCCGATCACGTTATTGAATTTATGCGCTCCGCCATGAACCAAATCTTCACGTTTGAGATAGATCTGCGCACTTCCGGCATACTCAGTCAAGCGCTTCGCAAAATACAAGGGCGTTGGACGTCCCCCGTACTCTTCTCGTAATACTTTCAGTTCGCGTTGAAACTCGAAATCTGTCTTAATCGATTCGTACGCTGCTTCGAGTTGTTTGAGCGCTGGGATGAGAATCTCGGGCACGTACTGCCCGCCAAAGTCGCCGTATTTACCGTCTTTGGGCAGCTCGCTGAGCTTACCCACGCCTAATTTATTCAACTGATTAGAGCTAGTTGCTACTCTCGTGGCCATGGCTCCTTACCTTTCCTAAAAATTCTAAAATTTTTGAACGCGATTTCGCATCCCCTTCTTCCACACCGGAGGAGACATCTACGGCGTAGGGTTCAACGATATGAATCGCATCCAGCACATTCTCTGCGCTCAGGCCTCCCGCCAAGATGACCGGCATCGGAGCGATTGCATCACGAATCTGGCGACTGATCGTCCAATCGTGGATATATCCTGTGCCACCGGACTCGGCGCCCTTTTTCGTGTCCAAGATTAGCCCATCGAGACCCGACTTCGCAAGCACGACGGCGCGTTTAAGCAAAGGCTCGGCTTCGCCCGCGACGCCGACTAAACTGTAGAGTTTGACTTTTGAGGGCAGCGCCTGCCGGATGCGTTTGACTTCAATCGCAGAGATGTCCGCGTGTACTTGCAGCGCATGAGGCTCAACTTCTGACGCGAGCCAGCCCAGCTTTAACGGGTCTTTTATGGGAGTGACCAAGACCGTCGATGTGAAGAGTGGCACTTGTGGGACGAGAATGCGAATGATTTCCAAGGGCAAATTGCGCGGCGAGCTTGGCGCTTCGGTGAGAAAACCGACGGCGTCAGTCCCGTAGGCTGCTTGCACATCTTGCAAACTTCGCATTCCACAAATCTTGACTTTCACCATGAATTTTTATGCGTCAATGATCAGGCTCTCCAAATCTCTGGGGTAGTACGTGATCATCTCCACTCCATCGTCGGTGATTAAAATCGTGTCGCTGTGCCGGTAGCCGGCTTGGCCGGGAATATAAATGCCCGGCTCAATGCTATAGATTTGTCCCGGCTCCATCTGGCCTTCGCTGTTTCGGTCGATGAATGGCGCTTCGTGCGCTTCAAAGCCCAGATGGTGCCCCGTGTGATGCTGCGCGTACTGGGTCACTTTGTGTTTTTTGAAGACATCCCAGACGGCCTGATCTACTTTCGCCAGAGGCACACCAGGCGCGGACATCTCCATGCCGACGGTCTGAGCTTCGAGCATAATCTGAAAATATTTCTTCTGCTCGGGTGTCGGTTGCCCGACGATCATCGTGCGCTCGAGCTCGCTCGCGTAGCCATCGAGATAGCCCGTCGCGCCTGTGACCAGCACATCGCCTTCTTTGATCAGACGGTTCCAGCTCATCGAATGGGGGAGTGCGCTGTTAGGTCCAGTGACAAAGCCTGCGTGCGTCGGCCAGCCACCGCGCATGAAGCCGCCAAACTCTGGGCCGAGCGCTTGGAGCATCTCGCGCGTCGCGTCTGTCGAAGCTTTTAGCGCTACATGAATCTCGCTCTCACCGACGTTCGTGTACTCTTGGAGCTTCGCATGGGCGAGATTGCCCCACACCGCCGTCTCGCGAATGAGTTCAATCTCTTCGGCGCTCTTGTGCTTCCACATCTCTTGAACGAGCTTCGTGATTTTTATCTCTGTGCTCTTGAGTAGCTCTGAAAGCTTCGGGCCTTCATATCCCCAATAGCCGGGATAGCCATCGCCATCGGCCAACAATTTTTTGGTTAAATATTTCTTCTTGAGAGTGTCAGCCCAGAGCGTCAGTGGCGGCTCTTTTCCCGGATATTCAAAGTAACTCAAAACTTCGCGTATCATTGGCCGCGCTTGTGCCGAGTCTTGCTCTAGGCGGGGCACAAATATGAAGATATCACCCTGAGTGGGCACGACCAGCGCCATCGGGCGTTCGGTCGCCAAGATATGATAGCCCGTCAGATACGCGATGCGTTTGGCACCGAAAAGCACTAACGCATCGGCTTTCTCTTTCTCAAGATATGATCGGACACGCTCTTGACGCTGTAAATACTCTGCCGGACTGATCTTGAGTCTCACCGAACCCTCCACGCTACTTTCATGCTATAATTATGACAAGTCTCTCTAGGGGAAACAATGCGCGATGAAGTGAAGCATAAAACTCGACAGATCGCAGAGTTACTCAGAAATTCAGAGTATGCGCTTGCGTTGACGGGCGCGGGCGTAAGCACCGAATCTGGGATTCCTGATTTTCGAAGCCCAAACAACGGGCTGTGGGCCAAGTATGACCCAATGGAGGTCGCTTCGATCCAGGGATTTCGGAACAACCCCGCGCGTTTTTACGAATTCTGGAAACTTCGTTTTGGCGTATTAACCCAAGCACAACCCAACGTGACTCACCATTTTCTTACAGACATGGAGCAGCGCGGTCAACTCAAAGGAGTCATCACTCAGAATATCGATAATCTGCATCGACGAGCAGGTTCAAAGACCGTCTACGATGTGCATGGGAATTACGCCCGCGGGATGTGCGTCGACTGCGAGCACGAGTATCCGATCGAGACTGTCTTTGCCAAGGTCGAGACACAGCGAATTCCGCTGTGCGACCATTGCCATGGGCTGCTGAAACCCGACGTCGTGCTCTTTGGCGAGTTACTCCCCTCCAGTTTTGAAGATGCAATGCATGAGACGAGTCGCTGTGATTTCATGTTCGTCTTGGGAACTTCGCTCGAAGTGCATCCGGTGGCTGATCTCGTGCCCCAAGCAAAGAGCGTGGGAGCCAAAGTAGCGATCATCAATCGTGACCCTACTCCTTATGATTGGATTGCTGACATCGTGATTCACTCGCAGCTTGGGCCGACGGTAGAGTTACTGAAGCAAGAAGTCGCTTAATTGACTACCTAATGACTCAGGGGAACTTATTTTAAAGGAACAGCAGGTAGACGTTTGAGAGTCTTATTGGTTGGGTCAATTACAATTCCCACAGATTCCAAGGCTGTGACACCCAAAATCGGCTCAGCATCATCTGGGCCGAATATGACTCGCCCCGCAGTGATCTCGCCCATGAATTCAATTTGAGCGAGACCGAAATCATATTCTTGCAAGGTTCCATCAGCCAGTTCATAGACCATTTTACCGGCGGGTTGAACCCCGATCTTTTTTAACTCACTCCTGGGAGCCAGAGTATCAGTAGCTCCTGTATCTACCAAAAAATCTGCTTGGTAGAATCGCTTGCCTGTTTTCATTGCTCTCAGTGTGACAGTCACGTGCATAAGTCCTATGGTCATCGGCAGTCTATCAATTAGGAAAAGCGTTCGCAATCAGAATTTTTGAATTCTATTGCATTGGGTTCTCACTTAGTGTTACGATCGAACATGGTGCCCATTGTAGCGTTCGTCGGCTCGAGCGGGGTAGGCAAGACGACTCTACTGAAAAAATTGATTAGCGTTCTGAAAAAGCACGGGTATCGCGTCGGAGCGATCAAACATACGCACCACGAGTTTGAGATTGATAAACCCGGCAAAGATTCTTACGAGCTGAAGGTTGCTGGCGCGGAATCCGTTTGCATTCTCTCTTCAACCAAGCTAGGGTTAGTGCATGATCTCACGCGAGAATTTTCTTTGAGAGAGATCACCGAGAAATTTTTCTCTGAAGTTGATATTGTGTTAGCCGAAGGATTCAAAGAATACTCAGTGCCGCAAGTAGCTGTCGTGAGAACAGAAAACCAAGTGCCAAAGGTAACGCCACTGATAGCCGTAGTGAGTGAACTTGAGCGAACGAGACTGAAGATAAATCGAGAGACTGTCTTGTTCGGGTTCGCTGAGGTTGACGGACTAGCCGAGTTTTTGGAGAAGAAATTTCTGAAATGAAAAATTTTTTTGAGTCAGCAAAACCGTTTCATGCGGCGCTCGTCTTGGCTCAATCCAAGATTCAACCCATTACAGAGACTCAAGAGGTTCCGACCGTTGATGTGCTCGGTCGAGTCTTGGCCAGTGAAATCGTAAGCCCCAAAGATCTGCCCGGCTTCGCTCGTTCTGGCATGGATGGTTACGCGGTGCATTCTCTAGACACTCAAGGGGCATCGAGCCAGCGTCCTATCGAATTGAAAGTGATGGGGCGTGCCGAGATGGGACAGGATCCCGCGTCCCTACCGAAGCTTGAGAACGGCCAAGCGATGGAGATCGGAACTGGCGGCCCCTTGCCTCCGGGAGCT
The DNA here is from genome assembly GCA_016179105.1 of Candidatus Acetothermia bacterium. GTDB lineage: Bacteria > Bipolaricaulota > Bipolaricaulia > RBG-16-55-9 > DRXL01 > JACOSB01. The sequence goes on along the minus strand of JACOSB010000011.1, from coordinate 31,361 downwards.
GATGCGATCGTCATTCTTGAAGAAACAGAAAGAATTTCAGATAGTCGAGTGAAAATATTTTCGAGCATCTCAACAGGGATTCACGTCATCGTCCCCGATGAAGATTTCAAGAAGGGCGAACAAATTTATATGACCGGGCATCGGATCCGTCCAGTGGACATCGGAGCGTTGCTCGCCTTGGGATACACACGCGTCAATGTTTTTCGACGCCTGAAAGTCGGAGTCATCTCGACAGGAGATGAACTAGTCCCTGCGGAGACCCAACCCAAGCCCGGCCAGATACGCGAGATCAATTCTCATATTCTGAAAGCTCAGCTCACAGAGTTGGGAGCACAAGCGCAACTCTTCGGGATTGTACGTGATGATCGCTCCGCACTCCTCAAGACAGTCCAGCGTGCGCTCGATGAGACCGATTTTGTCTTACTCTCAGGAGGCTCTTCAGTTGGCGCGAAGGACTTGACAGAGCAAGTGCTGGGAGAGCTTGGCCAAATTTATATTCACGGGTTGCACATGAAGCCGGGCAAGCCGACGATCTTCGCTCTGTGCTCAAATAAGCCTGTGGTTGGGCTTCCGGGTAATCCAGTTTCTTCGGCAGTGGTCTTTGCCAAGTTTGTCGCGCCTCTCATTATGAAGAGCGCTGGAGCATTGACGAGTCTTGCATTGCGCCGAGAACGAGGCACCCTGCATGAAGAAATTAAATCTGTCCGAGGACGCACAGACTTTGTACCAGTCGTGCTGCATTTTGAGGGCGAATCACCACAAATTGAACGAGTCAAAGGGCACACGACGAATATATCGACTCTCGCCAAAGCGGAAGGGCTCTTGTACATAGAGCCGGATTCTGAAGGTTTTTCACAAGGCGACGTAGTATGGTTCGAGATCTGGTAAGAGAGCGTGTGAGAAATTGAAACGATGAAAAAAGCCAAGCTTTCCCATCTCGACGCGCACGGTCATGCGCGCATGGTGGATGTGAGTGCTAAGCCTGACACAGTGCGCATCGCGATTGCGCAAGGCAAGATTGTGATGCGACCTTCCACGCTGCAGCTGATCTTGGAAGGCACGATCAAAAAGGGCGACGTTCTCACGGTCGCCAAGATTGCCGCAATCCAAGGAGCCAAGCGCACAGCCGAGTTAATCCCTATGTGTCACCCTATTCCGATTACGGGCATCGATATCGAGTTCACCCACGACAAGCAAGAAGCGAATATCTCTGTGGCTGCAGCCGTGACCAGCGCGGGCAAGACTGGGGTCGAGATGGAAGCACTCACCGCCTGTGCGACAGCGTTACTCACCATCTACGATATGTGCAAAGCCGTCGAGAAGGGCATGACGATTGGACCGATCCAGCTGATCGAAAAACGCGGCGGCAAGAGCGGAACATGGAACCGCGATAGGACTGCATCCTAATTCATTATTCACTTCAAATCGACGTCGCTAACTCACGCACGATCTCTTTCAATTGCTGTAAGTTTCGGCATTCAAGGGCCCGATCGCACGAGAGTGCGTAAACACTCATGATCGAATCTCCAGAATCCCACAGCGTTTGACGTTCCGGGTTGAGCCAAATAATGCGCTCGGTTTGCTCTTGGAGACGATGCAGAAATTGGGAGCGCGAAGGCGCATTGTTGTTGCGGGCATCGCCGAGCACAATGATTGTTGTGTGTCGATCGACGTCGCTCCCGAACTGCGTGTAAAACTGCTGAAAAGCCATTCCGTAGCTGCTGCGGCGAAAGCCCCACCCTTCCAGACGCAATCGCGAAAGCACCTTCTCAACCGCCTGGCCCGCTCGCGAATTTCTCGACATTTCTATCTCGATGCGCTCGGTGATCTCGCTCACTTCATCGACGAAGATGAAGCTGCGCACCGTGTCCGCCGTCACATGAAAGGCTCGTGTGAGCATCAAGAAGAAACGCGAGAACGCTTCGACACTGCCGCTGATGTCAGCCAGGATGAAAATCTGTGGCTCAATGATCCGACGCTTCTTGCGCGCTAGTTTTATAGGCGTGCCTCCGTACTGAATCGATTTACGAATCGTGCGTCGGATGTCCGCGTGGCCTTGTTTGTGCCGTTCGTAGCGTCGCCTGGGACGGGCAGCGAGCTCTTCAATCAAGCGCTCAATCTCGCGTTCGATGAGCTCGGCTTCTGTCTCATCCAGACGCGCGAAGTCTAAGTTCTCGAAATTGCCTTCTTCGAGCAAGGCTTCGAGAGCTTGGGTACTTCCAATCGCCTTGAGAAATGCTTTTTCTAGCTCCGAGCGAATCTCATCCAAGCTCTTTTCAGTCTCAGTTCGCTTCTGGATCATGCGACTCATGAGCGCGATCGCTTCTTGAGTGCGACGCGCATTGTCTTTGTCGTCTTTGACATAGGCATGGCGCATGATGAGTTGAACGGCTCGCTCCAAGACTTGCTCATAAGATAGCTCAATGCCGCGCGATCCGCGCCCGCTACCGGGAGCATCGTTATGATAACCCTCCTCGCCCAGATCATGCCCAAAGGAACCCGAAGAAGCTTGCGCTTGTTCTTTGCTACTTTTGGCGAGCTGGAGGTCTCGAATTTCGGGAGCGAACCCAAAGAAGAGTTCGAAGACGCGATCAAACGTAGCTTGGTCGGCTTTGCGTTTGATGAGCGTCGCTTTCAAAGCTGACTGTGTGAGATGCAAATCGTCAACGCTAGAGAGAGCTTTGAGCGCATCTTGAGTTTCTGTAAGGCCAACACGCAAACCTGCGAGTCGCAGCAAGCGAATGAATTCCAGAAAAATATCTAATGAGTCAGCTTGGAGCTGAGCTTGCATAAAATTTACTCGCGAACGATCTTATCCATCTGGTGGACTGACTCGAGATCGGCTTTGTTCTTGAGGAGCAAAGGCGCTGTCTGATGCACGACTGCATCATCGATGTGATTAATCCCCAGAAGCTGAAGCGAGCGGGCCCAGTCAAGCGTTTCGCTCACGCTAGGGGGTTTTTTCAGCTCTCGCTTGCGGAGCGCCTGAACGTAGGTGACAACTTGCTCGGCGAGTTTTTCGCTGATGCCTGGGACTTTCTTCAAGACGATTTCTTTCTCCCGCTCGCGCGTCGGGAAAGTTATATAAAGATAGATGCAGCGGCGGCGCAGCGCTTCGCTCAGCTCACGTGTCTCATTGCTCGTGAGCATAACAATGGGCTTGTGCTTGGCCATGACCGTGCCCATCTCGGGAATAGTGATCTGGAAGTCGCTCAGCAATTCGAACAAGAAGGCTTCGAACTCTTCGTCCACGCGATCGAGTTCGTCGATCAGCAAGACAACCCGCTTCTTGTTGCGAATCGCTTTCAGCAGAGGACGCTCGAGCAAGTATTCTTCCGAGAAGATTTCGGTCTCAAGCTGATTCCATTCTCGCTTCTTGTCAGCTTGGATATGCAGAAGTTGTTTGGAGTAGTTCCATTCGTAGAGCGCTTTTTCTTCACCCAAGCCCTCGTAGCATTGCAAGCGAATCAAGGGCGCTTTGAGAGATTGCGAGAGCACTTTAGCCAGTTCAGTCTTGCCGACGCCGGCAGGCCCTTCGATGAGCAATGGCTTTTCGAGATGGAGTGCGATGGCTACCGTCAACGCTTGATCGGGGCTCATCACATAACCCTGCGCTTGCAGTTTTTGGCTCAGTGCCTCAGGTTTCAGCATGACGAGAATACTCTAACGCATAAAAACTGCGAAAACAAACGATCTGCTCAGTCTGCTATAATGCTCAAGCCATGAGTACGCATCTTCAGCAGAAGCAAGAGTACGAAGTGCCTTCGGTGAATTGCTGGATCATCACCGTGAGTGACAGCCGGAACGAACAAACAGATACAACCGGCCAATTCATCCGTGAGCGTTTGTTAGCGAACAAACATCGCGTGGATTTTTACACGATCATCAAGAACGACGCAGCGCAAATCTCAGCGATGGTCGAAAAACTCAAGGTTGACTCCAATGTACAAGCTGTGATCTTCCACGGAGGCACGGGACTTTCGAAGAAGGACCAAACGGCGCGGACGTTGCGAAAACTCTTCGATGAAGAGATCGATGGCTTCGGCGAACTTTTCCGAATGCTGAGCTTCCAAGAGATCGGCCCGTATGTGCTTCTGAGTCGAGCCGCGGCAGGCATTATCAACAAAAAAATAGTTTTCTCGTTGCCCGGATCAGAGAACGCTGTACAGCTCGCAATGGATAAACTCATTTTGCCGGTGATCAGTCATGCAGTCCAGCAGCTCCAAAAGTAGAGCAGTTTCGGCGATTGTCTTGGCTGGGGGCAAATCCTCGCGCATGGAGACGGACAAAGCGCTATTGCAAATTGAGGGTGAATATCTCATACAGCGGATTGTTCGCCAGCTCAAAGCGCATTTCTCCGAAATCATTGTGACGACGGGCGAAACCAGGCGCTACACCGATTTGCTCGATGTGCCAGTACTTGAAGACAAAATAAAGAACTGTGGGCCGATGGGTGGGCTTTACACAGGCTTGCAAGCAGCGACGAACGAGTATAGTTTTGTGACCGCATGCGATATGCCGTTTTTGAATCCAGCACTTGTAGAATTTTTGATTGCGCAGATCGATGGCACTGCTGATGTGATCGTGCCAGAGGTGGGAGGAGTTCGTTGCGTGACGCGGGCAATTTATGGGAAGAGGTGTCTAAGCACGATTGAGAAGCTAGTAGGCCAAAGGCGCCTATCTTTGCAAGCGCTCGTCGATACCGCTCCTGCGTGGGTAATATCGGAATCCGAGCTTCACAAGATTGATCCTAACTCGAGTAGTTTCATGGGATTTAACATAATTGAGGAGTGGAAAGAAGTCCGACGACGGATCGAAAGGTACTCAAATCGTGAATAATGAGACGCAAGCACAAGGTCCTCTCGCTTACGCGAGAACTGGAAGGCGTTTGAGGCCAAACTGCTTTCTAAAGGTGCATCTGAATACCCATTGTTTACTGACGCATGGATCATTGGAGGCCCGTCAGTGGATTATGGTCCGTACCAGCTTTGGAATATTATACTGTTTTGCTTTCTAAATGTCCGAATGATTGGCTCTTCCAGCCAGCCTTTGCCGCCAGTTTATCCAGACATTCCAATGACGAATTAGTATTATCGGCCCGAAGTCCGAGACAGCTCTTCCTCGGATCGTCTTGAGACTGGAATACCACATAGAGAATGATTTCCCCAGCGTCACAGAGCGGAATGAATCAGATTATAGCCGCTATCATGGTGGTTGGTTGCATGATGAGATCGCAGCCCTTGTTTCATTGTGCATGGGAATCCGGCTGCAGGCGGGAGGTGTTACCAGGCGATTTGAGCCGGGAGAGAATCCACGTGGCCGTCCAGAATCTTCCATATTGAGAATTGACCCAGTTTTGTTGAAACCTACAGGTATCCGCGGGGCAATTATTCCCCAGGTTTTGGGCGACCATCATTTGCAGGATGCTTTGCTGCTCAAGAGCCTACCCCTGCTTCAGCCGGGTGCTGCGAATGCGCTTGTTCGCGCAGCTAGACTTTACCAGGACGCAGTTTGGATTGCGGAATCAGAGCCTGATCTATCGTGGGTGATGCTTGTATCAGCAATTGAAACTGTCAGTAACTACTGGAACTTTTCCAAGGGGCTGCCTCAAGAGATGCTGACAGAAACAAAGGCACCTTTAGCTAAGCATTTGAAGACAAAGGGGGCAAAGAAGAAGTTTATCGATTTTGTGCTTGAATTTCTTCCTGATCCACCGAGCAAACGCCCACAGCATGGGCGGGTTTCGTGGGACAAGAAAGATGTGGAGGAATACCTAAACAAAATTTACCATTATCGTTCACTTGCGCTACATGAAGGGACACCTTTCCCTCTCCCAATGTGCAGGCCGCCCGAGCAGCTAGGCAAAGATGAAACTTTTTTGGAAAAGCCTGATGTGCTTTCATCTGCGGTTCAATCCGCAATCTGGGTGAATGAGGATCTGCCAATGTATCTTCACACTTTCGAGTACATAGTCAGGCATTCATTGTTAAACTACTGGAAGTCAATGATTTCTTCAGCAGGCTATGAAACCAACAGAAATTAGTTCAAAGTATATAGGTTTTTTGCGAATTTCACAGCCTTTTCCCAACTAAAGAGTTAGGCTTCGTGAGGGCTATATCTTCCAATACCACTTTGCGAAACACTTCTGGATCACCAATGCGCTTCTGCGCATCCAGAACCTCGATACCAGCAATTCGCCCATCGGCTGGATAATCTATAGCAATACCCTCTGCCACATGTTTGGTCGTTACTGGAGTTTCTATGAAGCGTATGTAGAGCGCATCCACTTCAGAGTCGTAAGTTATCTTCATAGCCTCACCTCTCGTCTAAAAATAGTACACATAAACTGTGATCACTACAATTTTATTGATAACAAGTTCACGTCAGCTTGCCCCTCCTCCCTTTCTTCTGCTAACATCGCAAAGAGATTCCTAGAGGAGGGATACTTTATGGCTGGTCGTGGCCACAAAGAGCGTCACACAAGCGAGTTAAACGATATTCGAAAAGAGCTGATGGAGGAAGTGAAAAAACTCAAGCCGGAGGAGTTCAACTGGGCTCCCCGTCCGGATATGAAATCTTGCAAAGGCCTCTTGCAAGAGATTGGCAGCATGGAAAAAATCTGCGTCTACTGGCTTGCCAATCAGAAGAAACTGGACTGGGAAAAGGCTGTCCCATGGAGCGGTAACGATTCCCAGTCGACACTGAATGATCTTGAAAAAATCCGTGCTGAGACGCTCAAATATCTGGATGCGTGCACAGAAGACAAGCTGCAATCTCCCGTGCCAGTCCCGGAAGAGTGGCACCAATACATGGGCAAGACCGTCGAGCCCGAAGAGATGCTCCGCTGGGTCGCGCGCCACGAGTATTATCACCTGGGCCAACTCATCACCTATCGCTGGATCTTGGGAGACAACCCCTACAAGAAAACCTAGCGCTGCATCGGTCTTACAGATCGAGAGGAGTCGCGATGGCCAAGCAGACGGCCATGATGAAGCAGTACCTGCGTATCAAGGCCGAGCATAGGGATTTGATTCTCTTCTTTCAGTTGGGCGACTTCTACGAAACGTTTTTCGAGGATGCCGAACTGACCGCAAGAGAACTGGACATCGCCCTCACCAAGCGCGAAGACACGCCGATGGCCGGCGTCCCCATCAAACGTGCGACGCCGTACATCAATCAGCTGCTGAAAAAGGGCTACAAAGTCGCCATCTGCGACCAAGTCCAAGATGTTGATGAAGCTAAGGGCATCGTCGAACGCGACGTTGTTCGCATCATCACGCCGGGTACGGTGCTTGAAGACGAATTACTTGAGCGCGGACACAACAACTACATTGCGGCCATCTGGATCGACGAAGAAAATTCGGGGCTTGCGTACGCCGATCTCTCGACCGGAGAATTCCGCGCGACTGAGCTCCCCACTTCGGCACTTAAGAACGAATTGCTTCGACTTCAGCCATCAGAACTGCTCTTGCCTAAAGGCGTGCCGTCACGCCCAGAGCTTAACACCAATGGCAACCGTATCGCGTTCACTGAAGTAGAGCCGAGCTCGTTTCGCATCCAACACTTACTCGATCAGTTTCAGATCATCTCGCTCGAAGGGCTGGGGCTTTCAGAACTGAGCGGGCGTAGCGCCGCCGGACTCTTGGCGTATTTGCGAGAAACACAGAAAGAATCTCTGCGCCATCTGAACCCTCCCAAAGCTTACTCGATCGCAGCCCAGATGGGGCTCGATCCCTTCACGCAGCGCAACCTCGAACTCTTGGAAGAAATTCGCGGTGGCAGTAGCCGTGCGACGCTCTTCACGGTGCTCAATCAAACGGTCACCGGCATGGGCGAACGACTTTTACGGAGATGGATTCTCACACCCTTACTCGATCACGCGGAGATCGAACAACGGTTGGATGTCGTTCAGTTCTTCGTCGAAGAAAGTTTGGAGCGTGGAGAGTTACGCCAGTTGCTCAGCCGCATCTTCGATCTAGAGCGGCTTGCTGCACGGCTGGGGGCCAATCGTGTGAATCCACGAGATATGCTTTCATTACGTCAATCATTGGAGCGGTTGCCAGATTTGACAGAAAAGCTCACGCAGTGGCGTTCACAAAATTCCATCGCAAAATTTGAAGAATATGCGAGAGCGTTAGAAAACGTCGTGCTCGATGAGTTGCGCGAGTTGCTCACGCGTGCCATTCGTGAAGACGCTCCGCTCGAACTCAAAGAGGGCAATATTTTTCGTGAGGGTTTTCATCAAGAACTCGATGCGCTCAAAGCCCAAGAGCGGATGTACAAGCAAAAGATTTTGGAAATCGAGAACCGCGAGCGTGAGCGAACGGGAATAACGACGCTCAAAGTCGGTTATAATACGGTCTTTGGCTACTATCTTGAAGTAAGCAAAGCCGCCGTGAAGCGTGTCCCGCCGGATTACCATCGGAAACAAACCCTCACCAATGCCGAGCGTTACATCACGCCCGAACTTAAAGAGTACGAAGAGAAAATTCTAGCTGCACTCGAACGTTCCCAGAAATTAGAGTACGAGCTCTTCTGCCAACTGCGCGAGCAAGCCGCAAGCAAGATCGGAGAAATTCAACAGTTAGCCCAAGTCATCGCTGAGTTGGATCTCTTCGCTTCGCTCGCTGAAGTGGCTCATGTTAATCACTTCAGTCGCCCACAGTTCACAGAAGGCCATGAGATGTCCATTAAGAACGGACGCCATCCCGTCGTCGAAGGATTACTTGCGAGTGGAGAGTTTGTCCCCAATGATCTTGAAATGAAAGAAAAGGAATTCTTGATAGTGCTCACCGGGCCGAACATGTCGGGTAAATCGACGTATCTTCGCCAAATTGCGCTCATTTGCTTGCTGGCACAACTCGGGAGTTTCGTGCCCGCTGATTCAGTAACACTCCCGATCGTTGACAAGATCTTCACGCGCGTCGGCGCATCGGATATGCTCGCGTCAGGCTACAGCACCTTCATGGTGGAGATGCTCGAGACGGCGAATATTCTGAATAACGCAACCGATCACAGCTTGATAATTCTGGATGAGATGGGCCGTGGCACAAGTACCTTTGACGGCGTCAGCATCGCCTGGGCGGTGGCCGAGCACCTTGCGACAAAAATCTGCGCGAAGATACTTTTTGCAACACACTATCACGAACTGACAAAGCTTGCTGAGCGCTTGCCCGGCATAAAAAATATGCACGTGCAAGTCAAAGAGTATGGCAACCAAGTGATCTTTTTGCACAAAGTGGCCGAAGGTGCTTCGGAGGGCAGTTACGGCGTGCACGTCGCGCGACTTGCTGGCTTACCCGACGAAGTCACCAAGAAAGCGGACGAGGTGTTGCAAAAGATCTTGCAGAACAATCCCTTGGATGCAATGGGTGAGCTGCGCTCCAAAGACCCCAAATTTTTGAAACAAATGACGCTCTTCCAGAGCGAAGAACATCCGGTCGTACAAGCCCTGAAAAAATTAGATGTGAATACGCTCACGCCCCTCGAAGCGCTAGAAATTCTGTCGAAGCTGAAAAAAGAAATGTGACACAGAGGCGAGATAGCCTTGCCTCTACAAAAGTTAGTGTCATACCAACAATATGCGCCCCAAACACTCCGCCAATTGCAAATCCCACGGTGTCGTGATCTTGATATTCCACTCTTCACCTTCGATGATCTTTGGATGGACACCACTCATCGCCAGCACAGCCCCAGCTTCGTCAGTGAACTTTTTCCCATCTCGTCGGGCTTTCTCTAGTGACTCTCTTATCAGACCATAACGGAACGCTTGCGGCGTTTGAGCGCGTACAATCTGGTGTCGATCGAGCTCTCGCTCAATCAGACCTTCTTGATTGACCTGCGAGAGTGTGTCGGAAGAGCGCAGCACCGGAATTACGGCATCATAAGTTTTGACTGCTTCAATCAATCGCGAGAGCAAGACCGAAGAAAAGAAGGGGCGCACGCCATCATGAACTAAAATATATTCACTCTTGGTCGCGCAAACCCCCTCGTAGACTGAGTCCTGGCGCTCTAAGCCGCCGCCGACCACTTTGATCGACTTGTCAAACGCGTGCTTCTCCAGCACGCGCTCTTGGACGTGCGTTACTTCACTTTCTCGTACGACGACCACGATCTCATCGATAAGAAGGCTACCGCCGAAACGAGCGAGCGAGTAATAGACAATCGGGAGACCGTGCAACAAAAGATAGGGCTTGTTGATCTCTGTGCCCATGCGTTGACCTTGGCCGGCGGCCAGGATCACCGCGCTGACGCCTACTGGCCCCATTTCATTGCGCCCACTTATCTTTCATCGAATTGGTCTCGGTCTTGGGCCGGACGAAGAGCATCTTGCCCGCGTCCGTCTGAAGCGCGCTGTTCACGACGGTTTTGATCTTCTTCCCGATAAAACGCCTGCCATTCTCAACCACAACCATCGTGCCATCGTCCAGATATCCGACTCCTTGACCGATTTCTTCCCCCCGGTCGATGACTTCGACCTCGAGTTCTTCGCCGGGAATGAAGCGAGGTTTCACGGCGTTGGCGAGCTCATTGATGTTGAGCACATCGATGTTCTCAACTTTGGCCACTTTGTTCAAATTGTAGTCGGTCGTAATGATCTTCGCGTTCATCTCTTTCGCTAGTTGAATCAGTTTGCGGTCGACCGCGCCGAGCTCGGGGAAGTCGCGGCTGATCATCTCGGCTTCGATATTCTCGCTACGGCGCAGTTCTCCCAGAATATCCAAGCCGCGACGGCCCTTGCGGCGGCGCAGATTGTCCGATGAGTCAGCAATGTTATGGAGCTCATCGAGCACGAACTGAGGAATGATGAGCTTGCCCTCGATGAAGCCCGTCTTCACCAAGTCACCGATGCGACCATCGATGATGACACTTGTGTCGAGGAGCTTAGGGCCTCGGTTGGTTTGGCCCGCTTTCCCGCCCCTAAATGCATCCACCAAGATATTCTCTTCGCGGTAGCCGACCCGAAAGCCGAGCATCGTGAAAAACAGAAAGATCAACCCTTGAGTGAGAGCGAGCCATGACTCCGGAGTGTTCTTATCCGAGGTATTCTTAAAGATCAAGTCTAAGATGATAAATGCAATAAAGCCGAGAGTCGCTCCGACCAACGCTGTTAGACCACCGTTGACGAGCTGCCGAGACTTACCTTGCTCCAGCTGACGATTGATGAGCGCTGAAGTCAATAACGTCAATAGTGCGAAGAGAAACCCGGAGAATCCACCGATCAAGAGGCGCGAGGCATCCTGATGGAATGGCCCCAGCGGTGCCCCCAATTTTTGAGTGACAGCCACGAACATCCCCAAGCCGATCAAAACAGCAAAAAATAATGGTAGCAAAAAGAACTTTGCCATTGTGCTCTCCTTGATTCCAAACTGTCTTGCGACCTATCGAAGAACATATCATCTTAGCACAAGGTTGACTAAGTGACAATCGTTCTGATAGTTTTAGGCGCTGGAGAAGGGGGACGTTATGACTAAGAGCTGGACAGTTCGCGAAGTGCTCGGTTGGACCAAAGATTATTTCCGCCGCAGCGGGATTGAGGCCGCTCGACTGGAAGCTGAGATTCTGCTGTCGCATGCGCTGCGGGCGGATCGCTTGGAGTTGTATCTGCGACCGGAACGAGTCCTGACCGATCCCGAACGACTCGATTTTAAGAAGCTCATCCGACAAAGACACGAGGGAACGCCGTTGCAATATCTGATTGGCGAAGTCGACTTCTTCGGCTGTCGGCTAAAAGTCTCACCTGTGGCTTTGATTCCCCGGCCCGAGACTGAAGAACTCGTAGAGCGCATCGTGAAAGATTTTTTCAGCTCTAAGATCTCTCCTTCGTGGATACTCGATTTAGGTACAGGGACGGGGGCGATCGCGATCGCGCTGGCGCGCGCGTTCAAGCACGCACAGATTTTAGCCGTCGATCTGTCGGAAGGAGCGCTCGGCTTGGCGAGCGAAAACGCCCGTGAGAATGGAGTCGAAGCGCGCGTGCGATTTCTCCGATCGGATTGGTATGAAAACGTCTCCGGCGTTTTCGATCTGATCGTCTCCAATCCGCCTTATGTTCCGAGAGAAGAGCTGGAGCACTTACAGACGGAAGTGAAGAAAGAGCCCGCGATCGCGCTCGACGGAGGACCGGACGGCTTGGAAGCCATCGCCCATATCGTCTCGCGAAGCGTCGAATTCTTAAGACCGCCAGGCCGACTCTATCTGGAGATGGGCGACAAACAAGCCTCTCGAGTCCGCGAGCTGATTGAGCAGGCCGAGACTTTCCATCTCGATATTCTGCGGGACATCGCGGGCAAGGAACGATTCGTACGGGCTGAGCGGCTCGCCCCCCGGAATATCAGCACGTTTGCTGAGCAAGAGTGAGGAGAAGATGCCGATCGTCATCCAAGTATCTGACCTAAAATTCACGACGCCCGAGGGCCAGCGAGTCCTCGAAGACGTACATTTGCGCTTAGAGCGGGGAGAACTCGTCTGCGTTGTGGGCGAGACGTCATCGGGAAAATCGCTTTTGTTAAAGCTGCTCTCACGCGAGGTCCAGCCGCAAAAGGGCCAAATCCTCGTCGATGATCGCAACGTCACCCGCATCAGTAAAGAGCGCTTGCTGCACTTGCGCCGACGGATAGGAATCGTGCCACAAAACCCAAAGCCGATGGCCGGGCGCTCGCTGCACGAAGCGCTCATCTTCAAACTGCGCGTCATGGGCTATGCTGCCAGTGAAGCCGAGCGAAAAGCGATTGATACTTTAGAAGCAATCCGGCTGGCGGGGTTGCGCGAGCTACCCGTGCAAGACCTTTCGCCAGCGAATCAAAAACTCTTCCAAATCGCTCTGGCAGCCTGTCACGAGCCGGGAATTTTGCTCATCGATGAGCCCTTCGAAAAACTTGAGTTCAAAGACGCGCAGCAAGTAATCGCGGGCCTCCGTCACTTTCACGCACTGAAGCGCTTGGCGATTTTGCTAGCGACGCGCGAGCACAGCCTCGCGCAACAGACCGGCGGGCGGGTAGTCTATCTGCACAATGGCATTATCACGGATACTTCACCTTTCCCCGCAACGCCACAGGAGCCTCTAGCTGCTGAGCCAAAGGCGTGGAGGCGTCCGTGATGAACTCCGTGCTTTATTTGTTTAAAGAACTGCTCTTTGGCTTAAAACCCAAAGGGCTCCGCGCCTCGTTGCTTGCGATCGGGCTCATGAGTCTTTTTTTCTCTGTGCTCATCGTTCTCTTGCTCGCCTGGAATCTCCTGGGAATGAACAGTGAGATCAATGTCTTTGCCGTCTTTCGGAGCAAACCGGAACGTGAACTCATCCAGAGTTTGTACTCAAACATCTTGAATTGGCATGAAGTAGCGCAGGTTTACAACAACAGCTGCGAGTCGAATCAAGACTGCAAATTCCCAGGAGAGCTGAGAAATGCCGTGAAACGTGAAGAGTTGGCCCAAGGATTTTTGACCGTCGTGGCTACAAGATCCCAAGACGTGCCAAGTTTAGAAGAAAAACTCAAATTTCTCGGCATTTTTTCTCAAGTAATCAGTTATGAAAGAGCCTCCTTACGCCAATCCTTGGCGCAAAATGCCCTGGCGATGAATAGCGCCATCATCGTCTTGGGCGTCTGCTTGGTCATCACGATGATTGCTGTCGCTAGGGCGTTTCGCATCTTGCAGGCCGCGTGGGCTGCCGAGATGGCAACGCTCTATCTAGCGGGGGTCAAGGTTATCACCCTACGCATCCCGTTTTTTTTGATGGGCGTGCTCTACGGACTGCTCGCTGCTCTGCTGGCTCTCTTGACTTTTTATCTCTTACAGACGGTCGGAGTTGGTTCCGACAACCTCATTCGGCGATGGCTGCCCGACGTTTTGCGGACAGATTTTCTCCCGCAGCTAACGTGGCGTCTGATCGCTTTGGGGTTTCTCTTGGGTGCTTTAACAGGAGGGCTATCGGCCTTCGGCGTGCGAGTCAAGCCTTCCTAAGAGCTCGCCACAAAACCTATTAGATATACCCCATGCCGCGCAAGCGATTGCGTATTTCTTTGTCATAGTTCTTGCTCTCGCTCTTGCTGTGAGCGGTTTTCTGAAGTCGCAAATTTTCTCCTGAGGAGAGTAATTCGCTCTGGCCATCCAAGAACTCTTCAGTAAAAATTGGAGTAGGCACTTGTCCGTCGAGGTCTGGTGGCAGAGATATGCCCATCGAAAACAAGATCGTCGGAAACATGTCAACGATGTGAAGAGTTGGAATCGTTCCAGGCCTGATGGACTCCCCAGAAGCGATGAAAATTCCCTCCGGGCGATGCCAGCCTGAGCCAGCATAAGCGGGCGTCACTTCGCGATTGGCCAAAAATTCAGAGGTACCGATGGCCATATATTTCTCCGCGGATGCGAGGATCAGCTCTGCTGCTTGATCTATTTTGCTCCCCTTGTAAACCGTTTCTCTGTGATAAACGTTGGAGAGAACTTTCTCGCCATTCATTGGATTGCTTAGACTCCTAAGACCCTCGGCAATCTCTTGGGTGAGCCGCGCAGCCTCCGAGGGCTCGACAACTCCCTCGGGCTCACGGCCTTTGAGATTGAGAAAGACCTGGCCGACGTTGCCGTGAGAATAAGCGCGAGTTTGAGACCAGTCGATGTTTTGCATCGAGAGAAAATAACGTCCAAAAAGCTCATGCACTTCGATGTGCTTGAGCTGCGCGCCGCGCTCCAGCAACCTCGATTCTTCGGCGATATAGCTGATGTTGTAAGCCGTCAATCCAAGCGTATAGCTCAGGCGCTTCAAGAGCGTAGCGGGGTTTTTCTTCAGACGTAAATAGCCATGATGGAGTAGCCAACAATTCAAGTGAATGTTGTAGCGTAGTGGCCCGAAGCCGTGGTCCGAAATGACAAAGACGGTAGCGTCTGGGGAGTTGGCAATAAACTGTCCGACGGCTTGGTCGGCTTGCTGATAGATTGCTAGGATGGGATTTCCGGTGACCCCGTATGTGCGATAGACTTCGCGCTTCTCGCCATCCAAGAGGTGCCACATTTGGTGCTGAACAGAGTCAGTCTCCATGAAATGGACCATCAAGAAATCCCAGGGCTGATGCTCCATCAAATAGAGTGCGGTCTTGACTCGTTGTGCGAGCGATTCTTTGAGGCCGGCGACCCACCGCTCGGCCGCATGGCGCCCACGCCAGTGGTCGGGCATCACGGGGTAGCGACCGACATTCGCTTCTATCTCGGCTTTGAGAGTGGGCGGGTAAGCGTAATTTTCTTCCGCGGGGGTCAATAAATCTGTGAGCATAAAGCCGTTCACAGGTCTGGCTGGGTAAGAGACCGGCACACCGATGACGCCGACGCGCTTGCCGTGAGCGCTTAGATATTCCCAGAGCAAGGGCCGATCGATAGAGCGCGAGCTGATCGGAGCCAATTGATAACTATCTCTTTTGCGAGCCAACCAGTCGAAGACGCCGTGTTTGCCGGGGTTGACTCCTGTCTGGAAGGTGCTCCAAGCAGCACCGGTGATGGGGGGGATCGTGCTCTTCATGCGTCCGTAAGCCCCTTCTGTCATAAGCCTAGCTAAGTTCGGGAGCTTGCCCTCTTGAGCCCACGGGCCGATGAGGTCCATCGTGGCTCCGTCGAGAGCGATGACCAAAATTTTTTTCATGGGTGGTTTCTTTCTCCTTGAGGACGTTTTCGAGTTTACTCTACTCGATCGCTCAGTCTTGTGTCCACCTCTGCAGCGGCTCCCATCAAAGAAGTATAGAAATTTCTGTAATCGGCTCCCACTCGTTCGAGCCGATGCCCTTCGGCGAGTTTCTGAGCTTTTTGACCGAGCTGAGTTCGCAACACAGAATCTTGGGCGAGCAGTTTCAGGTGACCAATAAAATCATCTACTGTCTTGCCCTTGAGACAATTTATCCCGGACTGGAGCCAGCCTTCGTAAGCGGGGATATTACGCACGATGGCGGGTAATCCCAACGAAGCCACTTCGAGCAAGGTCACGGGTTGGTTCTCTTCATATGAAGAAAAGAAGAGTATGTCGCCAGCGCAGAAAGTCCCCGCAGCATCTTCGATAAATCCCGGGAAATGGACATTTCTGGGGCGACCCTCGATGGCGCGAAGGAGGGCGGGGTGATAATTCATCCAGTCGGGAAGACGGTGGCCAAACCAGATAAAATCAAAGTCGGGCAGGGCTCGGGCGACCTCGATGAAATCAATAATGCCTTTTCTGGGTATGACTTGACCCACACCAAAAACAGTAAATTTTTTGAGCCCAAATTGCTGGCGAAACTTCTCTCGTTTCTCTGCACAAAACTGAAAGCGTGAACGATCTACCCCGTTGCTGATCACGCTGATGGGTGTTTTGATGCCGTACGATTGCAGCAAATCTCGCGTGTACGGCGACGGTGCGACGATGTGGTCGACCGACTTATAGAAAAAATTCATGTAACGTCTGCCGACCTGTGCAAAGACGCCCGAAGCGGTGATGCTTCCTTGGGTTGTTCGGTCAGTACTGTGGGCATGGATGACAACTTTGATCTCTTTAGAGCGCGCGCGCAAGAGCGAACTCAGCGAGCGCACCCCAATCCAGTGCAGATGGAGGACCTCATAATCAGAGGCTGGATCGGTGGTGTAGGGAATGTTCGCCAGTTCTAGGGCTCTCTGGTGATGGCGCAGAGCCGAGCGAATACCCGTGTACGCGAGCATCTTGGGCGATTCCAGATAAACACAAACTCGTGGAAGCGAAGCGACGCTTCTCGGTGCAGAAACAAGCCCGTTCGATGAGGGTGAGAATGAGCGCTCGTTCATCGCTTGGAATCCGTGAGCAGCGAGGAATCCTTCGCCACGCCGAGAGTTCCTGAGAGGACTTGCTCGTAGAGAGTTCTGAGCCGTCGTCCGACGTGCGTGAGGCTGTGCGCAGCCGCCAACTGTTCGGCTCCCTCAGAAAGCTTACTATAAAGGGCGGAGTCAGTGGCGATCCGGTGGAGCAGCCGGGCAAAATTTTCAGCGCTGTCAGCTTTGAAGCAATTTAGGCCATGGGTCAGCCAGCCTTGATATTCGGGGATGTCCCGCACGACCAAAGGTTTCCCTAACGAGGCAACCTCGAGTAGGACCATCGGCTGATTCTCTGTATAGGATGGAAAGAAAAAAGCGTCTCCGGCGCAGAAGGCGCTCACCACGTCATTCACAAAGCCGGGGAATTGGACGTTCGCGGGGCGTCGCTCGATCGCGCGGTGCATCGCTGGGTAGAACGTGAAGAGCTTGGACCAAAGCTGGCCGTACCAGATGAAGTCAAACTCCGGAAGCGCCCGCGCGACTTCAATAAAATCCTTCACGCCCTTGCGGGGAATTAAGTTTCCCCCACAGAAGACCGTGAAGCGTTGGAGGCCGAACTGCTCGCGAGCGCGTCCTCGCTGTTGGCCATCAAATTTGAATCTTTCGCGGTCGATGCCGTTATTGACGACAGCCACCGGGCGACCCAGGTCGATTGCATCTAGTTGAGCCTTGGCAAATTCTGAGCACGTAAAAATACAATCGCTCTGGCGGTAGAAAAAGTGCAGGTACATTTCGTACAAGGGTGAGATCGGGTTCACCAACGTAAAACTATTCTGAAAATCGTGAGCGCCGATGCTGTGCGCGTGTACGACCACTTTGCGTCCGGCCTTCTTCGCGCGGTTGGCATAGAGGAGCGATTTGGGGCCAAAGAAGTGCAGATGCAACAGGTCATAGTTGTCTGTCTCAGGATCGCTCACCACCTCGATGCCCGCCGCCTCGATGGCCTTGAGATGATGATCGTACGCTCGCTTGATCCCTGACTTGGATACCCAGTCAGGAGCCTCCAAGTAGAGGCATACCCTCATCGTTCTCCCCCTTCCCTTTTACGCTCGCTAAGAGACGAGCTGATCGTGTAAGACCGCTTCGTATAACCCTTTGAGTCGTTCCCCGATGCCTTCCATCGCGTTCGCTTCCGCGAGCATCTCTGCTCCGCTGGCTACGCGCTCGCGTAGCGCCGTGTCTTCAGATAATTGTCGCAATTGTTCGGTGAAGTTTTCTACGGTCTGTCCCATGAGACAATTTTGTCCATGTATAAATCCTAGGGCACGATACTCTGGTAGATCACGCAACACAATGGGGCGCCGCAGCGACGCCGATTCTAATAAAACCATCCCTTGGGTCTCGCCGTGGGAGGGATAGAGCAAGAGATCGCCGGCGGCAAAGGCGTCGGGTGTATCTTCGACAAACCCCGGCATGATCAAATTGGCCGGGCGCTCGGACAAACGCTTGTGCATCTCTGGGTAGAACGAGAGCAGCTTGTTCCAGCAGTGCCCAAACCAGACAAAATCGAACTGAGGCAAGCGCTCGGCAACCTCAATAAACTCCATCACTCCCTTGCGCGGGATGATGTGCCCTGCAGAAAAGACGGTGAATCGCTCCAAGCCAAACCGCTCGCGAAATTCACGGCGCTTTTGCTCGCAAAATCTAAACCGTTCTCGATCGATTCCGTTGCTCACGACGGCGATGGGTTTTTGGAGCCCTTGGGATTGCAAAAATTGCTTGGCGTGAATCGAGGGTGTAAAAATACAATCGCTCAAGTCATAAAAATATTTCAGATAACGATCGTAAAGAGGTGCCAGCGCGTTGGAGAGAGTAAAGCTATTCTTGAGATCATAGCTGCCAATGCTGTGGGCGTGGACAATCACTTTGCGACCTTCTTGTTTGGCGCGCTTCAGTAAGAAGAAGGAGCGGGGGCCGAACCAATGTAGATGAAGAATATCGAACGACATGGAGGGGTCTTTGACGACCTGAACGCCCGCTTGCTCCAAGGCACGGCGTTGCTGCGAGAACGCGGTCTTGAAGCCCGAGCGCGCGATGGCCTTCTCGGCTTCCAGATATAGACAAACCCTCATCGCCCGTTTCCCCGCCTCCTTAAGTTTTTTGACTACTCCCACTCGATCGTCCCGGGTGGTTTGGTCGTTATATCGTATACGACGCGAGTGACGCCCTCAACCTCGTTCGTGATCCGCGTCGAAATCTTCTCCAGCACAGCATAGGGGAAGTGATACCAACTCGCCGTCATCCCGTCGACCGAATGCACTGCCCGCAGCGCGGCTACCTGCCCATAGCCGCGGCTGTCGCCCAGAATGGCAACGCTCCGCACGGGCAACAATACGGCAAAATACTGCCAGATAGTACGATGTAGGGTAGCACGTTGGACTTCTTCGCGCAAGATCGCATCCACCGTTTGCAACAAAGCGACACGTTCTCTCGTGACTTCGCCGATAATACGAACGGCAAGCCCCGGGCCGGGGAAGGGCTGCTCCCCGATGATCTCTTCGGGAATGCCCAATTTGAGACCGATCTGGCGCACTTCGTCCTTAAAGTAAGCTCTCAACGGTTCGACGATCGAAAAGAGCATTTTCCCAGGGAGCCCGCCGACGTTGTGATGGCTCTTAATTTTTTCGGCGCCCTTGGTTCCTGCGCTCTCGATCACGTCCGAGTAGATCGTCCCCTGGACGAGCACGTCGACCTTTCCCAACTCTTGTTCAAAATGGCCTGCTTCTTCCTCAAAAACTCTGATAAATGTCTCGCCGATGCGCTTGCGCTTCTCCTCAGGGTCTGTGACTCCTCGGAGATTTTCGAAGAACCGATCGCCGGCATCGACACAGCGCAAGTTCAGGCCGAGTTTCTCGAAGACTTGCTTGGTGCGCTGGCCCTCGTTCTTACGTAAGAGCCCCGTATCGATAAAGACGGGAATCAGGCGATCGCCGATCGCACGATGAACCAAGACAGCTGCGACGCTGCTGTCGACGCCCCCAGAGACGCCGATGAGACAATGCTTGGCCTCTTTGAGTTGCTCACGCAGCGTGCGCACAGCTTCTTCGATTTGGTCTGCGGGGCGCCAGCACTCAGAGATCTTGCAAATATCGAAGAGAAAATTTCTTAAAATTTGTTTGCCCTTGGGCGTGTGATGCACTTCGGGATGGAACTGAATCGCTGCATATTTCCTGTCGGGGCTGATCATTCCCGCATAGGTGACGTTCTCCGTGCGTGCCAGATGGAGAAACTTGGGCGGCAATGTGCGCACTTCATCGCCGTGGCTCATCCAGACTCTTTCTGTTTGCTCCAACCCCTGCAAGAGTGCGTCAGGTTGGCAGACTTCGATCGTCGCTGTGCCGTACTCTCGCTTAGCAGCGCGAATGACTTCGCCACCGAAGTCGCGTGCCATCAGCTGCATCCCGTAGCAAATGCCGAGAATCGGGATATTTAAGTCATAGACGCGCCGATCGAGCTGGGGTGCGTTGGGTGCGTAGACGCTGTTCGGGCCCCCGGAGAGAATTAATCCCTTGGGTTTCATCACACAGATTTGGTCAGCCGTGAGATCGGGAGAGCCCACTTCGGCGTAGACCTCCAGTTCGCGAACAGATTTCGCGATCAGCTTGGTGTATTGGCCGCCGAAATCGAGAATCAGAATTTTCTCCATGTGTATCTCTAGGGTACCATTCACACCGCGTCGGATGCAAACTGGAGCGAGCTTGCGCCAAGCAAAGTGAGAAGACTTATGTTAGGATTGAAAGAATTTCAGAGTGAGTCTTCATGGATAAAGATATCACTGAGTTTATCGACAAATATGTTCAACAACTTAAAACAGAAGGCTTAATTCATTCAGAGGCAGTCGAGCGCGCGTTCCGCAAAGTGCGACGCGATCTCTTGTTAGAGTCCTGTTTTAAGTTTGACAAAGACGCTGTTGTTTGCCTTCCTGTGAAGTCTGATCTTAATGACCCTGCTGTACTGGAATTGATCTACTCCGACGAAGCACTCATCACGCGCATAGGACCCGATGGCAAACCCACCAGCTCGACCTCGCAGCCGGCGCTGATGGCCAATATGCTTGAGTTGTTAGACCTGAAGCGCGGGATGAGTGTGATCGAGATCGGTGCAGGCACGGGCTACAACGCCGCGCTCATGGCCGAGATCATCGGCGATCCGAGTTTGGTCACGACCATCGATATTCAACCGGATGTGATCGAGCAGACGAGTCGCTTGCTCGCGAAGGCCGGCTATGGCGGGATTCGTGTACTCTTGCGCGATGGCTTTCTCGGTTGCCCAGAGCGCGCGCCTTTCGATCGCATCGTCGGCACTGTTTGCTGCACGGACCTTTCTCCTCATTGGGCCAATCAGCTCGCCCCGGATGGAAACATGTTGATCCCTCTTCAGCATGGTGGGCCGAACACTACGCCTTTGATGAAGGTCTCCAAAGAAAATGGGAACCTAGTCGGGTGCATCGCTGGCTGGTCCGGGTTTATGAACATCCAGGGCGAGATGTCCATACAGCATCCGTGGGCTCGCGCGCCCTGGTATTCATCGCTCGATGATTCTTCGATTCGGCGATTGCCCCCGTTGCCGGAAATGCCCGATTGTGGCTGGGAGTGGGAGAAGCTGACGCTCCTAGACTTTCATTACTTTCTTGCGCTCGAAGACAGACGCACTTGCAATCTACAAAGAGGGTTTGGACTTTGGGATGAGAACAAAGGATTTGTGTTGAGCCCTTTCAGTAAAGAGCAAGAGCCGGTCACGCGGCTTTACGGTGATGAATCACTGTACCGAGAGTATCTGGAGATTTATGAGCGCTGGCATGCGCTTGGGCGTCCGAGAGCACGCGACTTTGCCTCCGAGTTTCAAATACTCGGTAGCGTGAATACTCAGCCTTCGCTGTATAAACAAGGAGACAGTTGGGTCATCGAGCGAAAGTTTTTCAGACAAATAGTAAGGCTAGAAAGCTAGCCGCCCAGAGTAGACATAACCGTTTGCGTTGTCTGCCCCTCTTCCCAGTGATGTCCCTTGGGTTTCATCCAGAGCGCTTCCTTTAGCCCTGCTTCGATCGCTGCCAGGTCGCCTCGGCGAATCGCATCGCGTATGCTGACGTGCACGTCATACGCTAAGCAGGGCCTGATCTCACCATTCGCTGTCAGTCTCATGCGACTACAAGTGTCACAGTATTTATGAGAGATGGGAGTGATGAAGCCGACTTTGCCCGGAGCGCCAGGAGCTTTCCAGTAGCGCGCCGGACCGTTGCCCTTCGTTTCTTCAACGGGTACGAGCCGGTATTTTTCAGTCAGCCATTCGCGCACCTTGGTCAGATTGAGATACGAGCCAAAGCCGTCCAAGCTCATCGCTTCGCCGATGGGCATCAGCTCCAAAAAACGCATCGTCACGTTGTCTTGGAGCGTGAGCTTAAAGAGATCGTCAATCTCGTCGTCGTTGAAGCCTTGCAAGATGAGCGCATTGAACTTAAGGGGTGTCAGACCAACTTCCATCGCTTTGCGAATGCCTCTCATGACAACCTCAAGATCGCCCAGGCGCGTCAGTCGACGAAATTTTTCAGCGTTGAGCGAGTGCAGGCTCACGTTGACTCTATCAAGTCCGGCGTCTTTGAGTGATTGAGCGAAGCGCTCCAAGAGCATTCCGTTGGTCGTCATCGAGATATCTTTCACGTCTGTCTCGGCTTTGAGCATGCGAATGAGGGTGGGCAAGTTAGGCCGCACGGTGGGCTCGCCGCCGGTGATGCGCACGCGATCGATGCCGAGCTTGTTGCCGACTTTCACGACTGTGACAATCTCTTCGAACGTGAGCACATCTTTGGGACTGAAGAACTGCATATCCATCGGCATGCAAAAGTGACACCGCTGGTTGCAACGGTCAATCACGGAGATTCGCAGATAATTGTGCTCTCGTCCGAAACGGTCTTTCATATTTTTTCTTTCGCTCGTCGATTATGGACAGACTGAGATCAAAAATCAAGACAAAGAAGGTCTGCTTTTCTGAAAGCGAGAATTTTGGCCTTGTCGATTTTGATACGTGTCTGTATAATCGGGGTGTTACTCACAACTGTTTGGCAGCCACTGCTATTTTGAGACATGCGGGATGGGGAGTTTTGAGTTAGAGTAGAGTTATGAGCAAGTATATTTTTGTGACCGGAGGGGTGCTTTCAGGCCTAGGGAAGGGAGTTTCTACTTCTTCGATAGGCCTCTTGCTCAAATCCCGCGGGCTCCAAGTAACAGCCATCAAGATCGATCCCTACCTCAACTGCGACGCGGGCACGATGAACCCCTATCAGCATGGCGAGGTTTTTGTGCTTGACGACGGCGGCGAGGTCGATATGGACCTCGGCAATTATGAAAGATTTCTGGACGTCGACTTGAGCAAGGATCATAACATCACAACGGGCAAAATCTACAAAAGCGTCATCGAAAAAGAGCGCCGCGGAGATTATCTGGGGGTCACGGTCCAGATCATCCCGCACGTTACCGATGAAATAAAGTCTTCCATCAAGCGCATCGCCGAGAAGAACCAAGCCAATGTCGTCATCGTCGAGATCGGTGGCACGGTCGGCGACATCGAGAGCATGCCCTTCTTGGAAGCGATTCGTCAACTGCATCAAGAGCTCGGCGACGAGAATTGTATCTTCGTGCACACGACGCTCGTGCCGGTCGTATCAGCCGTGGGCGAACCGAAAACAAAGCCGACGCAACACTCGGTCAAAGAGCTGCGTACGATCGGAATCCAGCCCGATGTGATCGTGGCTCGCAGCGATGAGCCACTGAGCGATGCGATCCGTCGAAAGATCTCGCTCTTCTGCGATGTGCCCACAGAAGCCGTGATCAGCAACCCCAACGTTCGACTCATCTACGAAGTCCCGATGATCTTCGAGCGCCAAGGATTGACAGAATTAATCCTAAAACAACTGCATCTACAGCCGCGCGGGAAAGATTTTCAAGCGTGGAATGCGTTTGTCGAATCAGCGGTGAATCCTTCGTCGCGACTCAAGATCGCGATTGTCGGTAAATACACGCAACTTCAAGATAGCTATATCAGTTACACAGAAGCCTTGATCCATGCCGGCGCGGCCCTCCACTCAGGAATCGATGTCCATTGGATCGAGGCCGAGCAGTTCTCCGAAGCACAGATGCAGGGGGTCGACGGCCTGATTGTTCCCGTGGGCTTCGGCAGCCGTGGTCATGAAGGCAAGATTGAAGCGATCCGTTATGCCCGGACGCGCGAAGTGCCTTTCTTAGGCATATGTTATGGGTTTCAATTAGCCACGGTGGAATTTGGACGCAACGTGCTCGGGCTCAAGGGAGCCAACAGCACCGAGTTCGGAGCGACGCCTCACCCCATCATTGACTTGATGCCCGAACAGCATGACGTGATGGAGAAGGGCGCGACGATGCGCTTGGGCGCTTACCCCGTGGTCATCGAGCGCGGGACGATGGCGCATAGGCTTTATGGAGAAACGCTCATCCACGAGCGCCACCGCCATCGCTGGGAAGTGAACCCGAAATATATCAAAGAGCTGGAAACCAACGGCCTCAAATACAGCGGCAAATCGACCGACGGTCGTCGCATGGAGATTTTAGAGTTGGCTTCGCACCCGTACTTTGTGGCGAGCCAGTTCCACCCCGAATTCAAGTCACGACCGACCCAGCCTCGACCTCTCTTCACTGGACTCGTGCAAGCATGCCTCGCACGAAAAAAGCATTAGCGATAATCGGAATTTTCATCGTCCTCATGGCATTATACGGTATTTTCTTGTTCATCGTGAGGCCCGAAGAAGCCTTTCCTCCCTCGACGCCGGCCTCGCTTGGGCTGGAAATGACCTCCCTCACTAAGCTCGATCCACAGGGCAACAAGGTATGGGTACTGACCGCCAAAAAAATTCACTCGACCGAAGACGAGACGTCGGCAGACCAAATTGAGCTTAACTTTTTTCGCGATGGCAAGGAAACACTCAACGTCCAAGCCGAGCACCTCATCCTCAATTCTCAGACCGACGATCTGAGCCTGACGGGCAAGATTGTGGCCACGTCTTCGGAGTTTACGCTCCAGACAGAAAACTTGCGTTGGGCAGCCAAAGAAGAGAAACTGTGGACCGAAGCGCTCGTGCGGGTCGAGCACCCGGAGATGACTCTGACGGGCATGGGGTTCGAGTATTCACCCAAAACGAGGATTGGAACTATTCGGAGAGACGCTCATCTGATCTGGAAACAGACACAGACGCCCAAGGAGCCCCCGAAGTGATTTTGCGCGCAGAGAATTTGGTGAAGAGCTATGGGCCTCGTCGTGTCGTCGACGGTGTCTCGTTACAGGTCGAGAGTGGGCAAATCATCGGACTCTTGGGGCCGAACGGGGCAGGCAAGACGACGACTTTCTTCATGATGACTGGGTTGATCGCTCACGAATCGGGCGAGATCTCTCTTGACGAAGCACCCATCGGGCATCTTCCGTTCTATAAGCGGGCACGACGGGGGATTCATTATCTGCCGCAAGAGCCTTCGATCTTTCGCAAGCGATCTGTCTTCGATAATCTCCGATTGACGTTAGAAAATCAAAACCATCTGAGCGCGACCCTCCAAACAACGATTGAAACACTTCTGAAAAAGCTCGACCTCGAGCGGCTGCGCGATCAGCGAGCCGATACGCTCTCGTCGGGAGAGCGACGGCGCGTCGAGATCGCCCGCGCGCTCGCGACTTCGCCCAAATTCATATTATTGGACGAACCCTTTTCCGGGATCGACCCGATCTCCGTCGAGGGCATTCAGAAGATCATTCGCCAACTGGCAACCGAGGAGCATATCGGGGTGATCGTTACCGATCACAACGTCCGCGAAGCCCTTCGGGTCACAGACTACAACTATCTCTTAAATCTTGGAAAAATCTTGCTCGTAGGCAAACCCGAGGAGATCGCGAATGACCCCGTCGCCAAGCGTTTCTATCTGGGCGAGAATTTTCAGCTCTGATGCTGAGGGTGAGCGGACATCGCTGGAACTCTCTGGTATAGTTTTCGCACCAGGATGAGCGCTAAGAAAGCAACAAAGAGGGTAAGGCTGATGAGCTGAGCCGTGCGCAACGATTCGAAGAACCCCGTCCCCTCTTGCAAACAAACCTTTCCACCCAACAGACAAAGCGCATCGGCCCTAAAAAACTCAACAAAGAAACGAAGGCCAGAGTAGAGCACGAGATAGAAAGAAACGAGAAAGCCATTCTTAAAATTATAGCGTCGCAGCCACCAGAGAACCCCGAAAATCAAGAGATTCCCGACCATCTCGTAGAGCATCGTCGGATGCTGGGGGAAGGTTCCGTACAACTCATCATCTCCGGCGGGAGTGCCCTTGGGGAAATAAAGACCCCAGGACGCATCGGTCTTCACACCGTACGCATCACCGTTCATAAAATTGCCGAAGCGACCGAACGCTTGACCCAAGACTAAACTCGGCGCGACGGCATCTGCAAATTGCCAGAACGAAACTTTTTTCCATTTGCAGAAGACCCAGAGCATCAAGGCTCCGCCGAGCAAGCCTCCGTGAATCGCTAAGCCACCTTCCCAAATTTTGATAATATCCAAGGGATTCTGACTGTAATGATCCCATTGGAAAGCGACATAATAGAGACGTGCCCCGACGATCGCCACGGGAATCGTCACGAGCACGAAGTCCAGAATATCATCCAGCGAGAGGGGCATGCCTTTACGTTTCACTTCAAGCCGCGTCAAGACGATTCCCACAATGATAGCCACGACGTACATGAGACCGTAATAACGAATGGTAATAGTGCCCCAAGGTGTTGGAATTTGCACGAGTACTGGCTGCATATCGCCTCCTGGTAATGGCCGATTGTAGCTTATGGGTTGAGCCGAAGTCAAGCATCTTCTTTCTCAAAACATAAGCGAAGAGACCTCGCAGTCGAGATTGCCCCGTGGTAGAATGCGTTCGGTGAATCTCAGAGAATGAATTTGGAAACCCCTGGGCTTGTTTACCCATTCTTGGCAGGAGTCTACACGTTTTTTAATCCGTGTGGGTTTGCTCTGCTCCCCTCGTACGTTTCTTATTACTTGGGAAAGCCAGACGCACCCAAGCAAAGCTGGGGTGCGCGCGGCTGGCATGGACTGGCACTCGGGGTCACCGTCAGCGCAGGATTTTTTACGGTCTTTGGGGGCTTAGGAGTCGTCATCTCATTGATCGGAATTGCGTTTGCGAACAAGACGTTGTTGCCCGCAAGCCCATGGATTGCAGCCAGCATCGGTGCGCTCGTCATCCTTCTCGGGCTGCTCACGCTGATGAAGCGCGATTTTTCTTTGGCGGGCCCGTTTGAGCGGCTTGCGGCAAAGTTCCAGCGTGGACAATCCGCCGGTGAGAGCCTTGCGTTTTATTATTTTTATGGAGTCGGGTACGCGATCACGTCGTGCGGTTGCACCTTGCCGATTTTCGCCGCCGTGCTCACGTATGCCCTCTCGAATAGTCTTTCGAATGGCTTACTGATCTTTGGGGCTTATGCCTGGGGGATGACGGTGATGATGCTGGCCCTCTCGTTACTCACGGTCTTCTTCAAATCGCTGCTCCAACGATACCTCAAGCTCTTGGTTCCTTGGGTGCAGCGTCTGGCTGGGTTAGTCATGATCGCCGCAGGTGCCTACTTGATTTACGATCAGATCATCGTCTCTAGGATTTTGAAGCTCTGAGATGAACCCGACCCAAATCCAACGCGAGAAAAAGCCTTGGCTCTCTCTTCTCTTGGCGCTGCTGGCCGGGACACTGACGGCGCTCAGTCAGCCGGGCTATGGGCTCGACTGGCTCTCGGCATTTTCACTCATTCCGCTCTTCTTCGCACTCGATAATTCCAGGGCCAAAGCCGCTTTTTTCAGCAGTTGGCTCGCGGGTTTTGTGTTCTTCGCGATCTTGCTTTACTGGCTCTTTTTCCTCAGCGACTGGGCTGGACCTTGGATTGCGCTGGGTTATTTGGTGCTCTGCTCTTATTTGGCACTCTACTGGGGCGTCTTCGGTTGGCTATATTCCGTCCTGCAAAAGAGTGTGCGAGGATTGCACTGGTTGGCCGTGCCAGCGCTCTGGGTGAGCTTAGAGTTTGTGCGCTCGCTCACGCACTACGGCTTTACCTGGGGCTATCTCAGCGATTCCCTTTATGCGCAACCGAAACTCATCCAAATCGCATCGATCACAGGCGCGTGGGGCGTCTCTTTTTTGATTGCGCTGGTGAATTTACTCTTCTTTTGGGCACTCAAGCACCGACAAGTTCGCTTCGTGCTGGCGGGGTTGGGAGTCATTACTTTGGCTCTGCTCACCGGGTATTTCTTAGTGAATTCGGAGGCTACTCAGACTGTTCGCTCTCTGGAAATCGCTATAGTCCATTCTCACGTCAATCAGCTTGACCGCAGCAGCCCCAGCCAGACCGATCGCTTAGTAGAGCTCTATGCTTCTCAGGTCGAGCAGTCTGTCCAAGGCCCTGTGGATTTGATCGTCTTGCCGGAGACGATTTTGCCCGCGTTCATTCTGCGTAATCCAGAAGTTTTTTCTCGTTTCAGTTCATTAGCAATAGCCAAGCGAGCCTGGATGATCGTCGGCACGATCGATTACCGACTCGACCACCCGGGAGCGCTCTACAATACGGCCGCGCTCCTCTCGCCCCAAGGCCAACTAGTCTCTACGTACGACAAAGTCCAGTTAGTTCCCTTTAGCACCGAATATTTCCCGTTTATCGAGCGATTGCGTCAATGGGGACCGCTCAAAGACTTATTGAACCGCGTTCCGCTTGGCTCAATCTCCCCCGGCGCGCAGTTCCAGCCATTGCGCGCCGATCTAGGGAGTTTCGCCACACCCATTTGCTTTGAGTCGATCTTTGCCTCGATCAGCCGGTATTTTATTCAAGCAGGGTCGCAAGCGATCATCACCATCACGAACGACGGCTGGTTCAAAGATTCGCTCGCCTTGCCGCAGCATTTTGCCAAAGGGGTCTTTCGCGCTGTAGAGACGGGAAGATATTTCGTCCAAGCCTCGAACGCCGGTATTTCGGGGATCGTCTCAGACAAGGGAGTTATTCTAGAAACTACGGATGCAAAAACGGAGAAGACCCTCCGAGGGAGGATCGTTCTCCACGACGGGTGGACATTCTACACCAGCTACGGTGACTGGTTTATTGTCTTGCTATCTTTATTTTTAGCTGTAGGCCTTGGCTCCGCTCTCTTTCGTACCCGGGGGATTACCCACTAAAGTCTTGCTATGAGACCGAAAACCATTAACTCACTCTAACTATCCACTGGTTCAAGCAAAAAGTTGACCGTCGATCGGCCAGTTCGACTGGGTTGAGAGTCGAGCGGACAGCGGTCCGTTCGCAGCCGGCGCGTCTCTTTGCTAAGCTATACCAGGAGCGGTGAAACTTATCGACATTCAGGTGTGTATATTTCGATTGAGCGGCGGTTCAGCAGACAACGTACGGTGCCTCTAGAGGAGCAGCCATGGTGACGCTTGAGAGTGAGCGCGAATTGATCGAGAAATCGTTACAAGGGGACCTGAACTCTTGGGGGAAGATTGTGATACGCTATAAACAAGCTGTATTCGGCGTTGCATTGCATATTTTGGGAAAACCCGCCGACGCTGAAGATGCCATGCAAGATGCGTTCATCCGAGCCTACCAGAGTCTTCGCACTTTCCAGATCGACCGCAAGTTCTCGACCTGGCTCTTCACCGTGACGGCCAATATCTGTAAGAATAAACTGCGCCGCGAAAAATTCTTCTCTCCGTTAAAACATATTTCTAAGCTTGTGGGAGGAGAAGACCCGGCGCGCACGGCGGCTCGGGATGAACGCCATCAAATGTTACGAGATGCCTTACAGCTGCTGGACGAAAGCTATAGACTCCCGCTGGTTTTGCGATATTACCAAGATATGGATTACAAAGAGATCGCCGAGATCTTGGAACTTCCAGAAGGTACCGTCAAAACTCGGCTCCATCGAGGGAAACTCGAACTGAAGAAGATATTAGAAGCAAAAGGAGTGAAGGCTGATGCAACCGATGCATGAGGAAGAGCTGGATCACTTTCTCTCTCTCACCTTGCGTGACGAGGCCGCCGCGCACGAAGCGCGCTTGGCGAACGTAGAAGAGAAGATTATGGAGCGCTTGAGACCTGCCCCAAGTGCGCGCCCTCTGCCGGCGCTTCGGTGGGGCTGGGTTGCGGCAGGGGCAATGGCCTGTCTCGCGATAGGTCTAGCTCTCGGTTATCTCTTAAAGCCCACAGAGCCGGGTGCGATTACCCTGGCCACCTACAAGTGCGGGCCGGTATTCGATAACAATATTACCTATTGTGATTTCACCGTCTTCGATCCGAAAGCAAAGTCAGTGGCCTTGACCGGCAGCTTTACCGAGTGGGCACGGGTCGCCCTGAGCCAAAAACCCGATCAGCCGGGAGTTTGGACGGGGACTTTCTCTATCCAAGGGGCTTCGCAGCGATTTGCCTTCGTCATCGACGACCAAAACTGGAAGATCTATCAAGGCTGTCCTAAGACCATTGAATTCTTGGGCCGTCAAGAGTGTGTATTGAATCTCTGATGTCAGGAAGGGATCGTCATGGATATTCATAGGGGTCGATCGTTGCTCAGTGGAGCCAAGCTGGCGGTGCTTATTTTTCTAGGGCTCAACGTAATGACTTCATCGCTCTTTTTCGCTCAAACAATGGACCAGCAACCGACGACCGATCAAACCCAAGCTGAGCTGGCCGTGTATGACTATATTAGCAGGATGGACATCACTCCGGTGATCAAAGACTTGACCAGAAAATGTGCCCAACTTGAGTTCAATCCAGCTCCATATACACGTCATCGTACTGAACCCACTCTCTTTCTGGCCTTCCTCACGATTCTGAACACAGATTCTCGCCTGGGCATCACTGAGAAGACCGCCACGATGCAAAAAATTTCCCCGTACTGTGACATCAACTCTCCGTCGCTCCATTGGCTCTTTTCGACTGTATACGAATTTTTGAGTGCCCCCACATTTGATTCGAGTAAATTGAGAGACTTGATGGATGCGCGTCGTCAGACGCAAATTGACACGATGGGTGTGTTGCAAAAAGTTGGGATTTTTCTCGGAACTCCCTTCCCGAACGTTCTCTTGCCTCTGGGAGTCGATCCGCTCTTGCGCGACATCCCCGTAGGGCAGATCAGTCAAGGCCTTGAGCTCTATGTCTTGGGAGTGAGCAGCGCTTCCTCGGCCAAAGAAGCAGCGATGCAAGCGATTCGCGCTAACCTCCCGATCCCGCAACAACGACCCAATTCCCCCGCTGGACCCCAGCTCGACCCTGGCTCGCTGGCGATCATCACCGCCAAAGTAGATAGCGTCGATGCCTCCGAATGGATTCGCGTGGTCCAGAACATCTGCCAACGCCTCAGACAGCTCGGCCAACCCGTCGTGAAGTGCAACTGAACTACCCTCGCCTTGAAGGCGAGGGGTTCGGAGTATCGTCAATTCGAAATTGACTATCATCATGAACCGGTTCGCCCTCTTGCTCGCTGATGTAGTCTTGGATCATGGCGTCGGTAATCGTCCCGGAGCTGA
>JACOSB010000010.1 GCA_016179105.1 Candidatus Acetothermia bacterium | reverse complement strand
GGACCAAGGCGCGGTCGTAGTCGGCCCAGTTACGAATTCGGTATACTGACTTCTGGCGCGGACGAGTTGGCTTGTTGGTAGGAGACATACCTGCAAGTTTACCCGAGCCGCGCTACTTCTTTATTCGTGCACCAACGCCCTCCTAATCTAAAGTAAGCGACATTGTATGACAATCACTCCTCGCAGAAAGCTAGCGTTCGTTTAGGATACGTCTTGCATACGTGGTAAGCTTCATTTACAATGAGTAAGGAAGCTAATCCTTACTCAGGGAGGTTAGACTCGCATGGCCGCAGCAAAAGTGACCAGCAAAGGGCAGATTACAGTCCCCAAGGGGGTGCGCGAAGCTCTGGGCCTTTCTGCTGGCGATGAACTGGAGTTCGTCGAGGACGCAGGTCGTTTCCTGATTCGCAAAAGAGTCCGCCGCTCGCCCTTCGATCGCTATCTAGGATATCTCACGCACAAAGGGGGCCAAGATCCCGATGAGATTGTCAAGGATTTGCGGGGACGCCGATGATCACAGCGGTAGACACCAATATCCTGCTCGATATTCTGATCCCCAATGCACAGTATGCTCAAACCTCCAAGCAGTTCCTGGATAAGGCACTCGCCGAGGGGGCGTTGGTGATCGGGGAGGTGGTCTATGCGGAATTAGCCTCCCAATTCCCTACGAAGCAGGAATTGGACAAGTTTCTGAGTGAGACACAGATTCGTCGGGAAAGTTCATCCGCGGAAGCCTTGCACCGAGCAGCAGAGGCGTGGAAGATGTATAAAAAGACTCGAGGAGATAAACTGCAGTGCTCTAAATGCGGGAGAAAGCAACGTGTCACCTGCCCCGGGTGCGGGGAGACGATAGCGGCGCGGCAGCATATTTTGAGCGACTTCCTCGTGGGAGCGCACGCGCTGGTGCAGGCCGACCGGCTGCTCACTCGGGACTTAGGGTATTACCAAAGCTATTTCGGGAACTTGCAGTTGCTCACTTCCGAATAACCTGCCCTAAACTACGAAAGCGACATTTGAAGCCCATTTCACGTTTTTGTCACGCCCATACTCTATAATGAGGTTGATCGACGGAGATGGGTCCCGCCGACGAACAACGCCAAATCATATAGATCCAAGTAAAAGGAGAGATCTACGATGAAGTTCATCAAGAAGAACGCTGGCTTGTTGAGGTCGGCGCGGAGTTGGGGAGTGCTAGGGTTGTTGCTGGCGCTCGCGGTGACGTTTGGATCGTATTCGGGGACATTTGCTCAAACCGGGAATGAGCCTTGTTGTGTAAGTCTTGACTTCCAAGCGGGGGTTAAGGACAACTTCAGCCTCGCGAACGGACCTGAATTGGCAAACCCGCCTCCTGGTGTCCCACCTGCCAATTATACGGGATCGCCGACACCTGCCCCCTTCGACGGAACCCAGGGTAATCAATGGTTCGGCCACAGGTTCATCCTTCCATCTGGCAACTGTATCGAAGCGGCAATGTTGGAAATTCGGGCCAAACCAATTAGCGCAGGATCTGGCAACGACAGTATCGTCCTAAATTATGGAGGGAGCACGCAAACGGTTGCCAGTTTCAGCACTCTGGCACCACCATGGACAACAATCGGTAATCCTGCGGGGGCAACTTTCAATTTGGACTTGGATACCGGGCTGTCAGCCTTTAGTTCCACGGCAAGTCTGATCCCGGATTTGAATTTAAATCGGTTTCTGGATGTCATCGTCCAAGACGACACGAGCGTCGATTATCTCAAGCTGACGGTCAAGTTCTGCGAGTGCGACAAGCCCGGGGGAGGCTGCGTCAAGGCCCCGCCTGGCCTCGCCCACTGGTGGCCGTTCGACGAAACCACGGGGACGATCGCCCATGACATTGCCGGGGCGCGCAACGGCGACACCAAGCCTGGAGCAATTAGCTCCGCTGGAAGTCCGGTTTCGGTGCCCGGGAAGGTAGTCACGGCGTTCGAGTTTGGTGGCAGCTCTGCTTTTGTGGTAGTTCCGGATTCAGGAGGTACGATTAGCCTGACGAGCAGCTTCACGATAGATGCTTGGATCAATGTCAAGGCTACCGATAAGTCAGGTATTCGGCCAATTGTAGATAAGCGATTGGATCAAGGAGGAAAGGTGTCTGGGTACGCGTTCTTCCTCTTCAATGGCTTTCTGAGCTTCCAGTTGGCCGATGGATTAGTCGCAAATAATACTTGTGACCCTGCGACGTCGACCACCACATCGTGTACGAACTACGTCTCTAGCGTACCATTCAGCGATGTTGCCGATGGAACCTGGAAGCATGTTGCAGCAGTGGTTGACAAGACAGTAACACCAAATAAGATCGCGCTCTACGTTAATGGCAACGTAGTGCTCACGGACATGGCTAGGAACAACAATCCTAACAGCGCGGATCTGCTGATTGGGAGTGGCTATCCGATTGTCGCATCTACGCCCTATTTCAAGGGGGATATTGACGAGCTGGAGATCTTCAACCGCGCGCTCAGTGAAGATGAGATCAAATCTATCTTCAAGGCCGACAAAGCCGGGAAGTGCCGAGGGAAGATCTGCGGCGTGAAGTTCAACGACCTGAATGGCAACGGCAAGCAAGACCCCGGTGAGCTTGGCTTGCCCGGCTGGACGATCCAAGTTAAGGACGCCAACGGCAACGTCATTGCCTCTACGGTTACAGATGCCAATGGGAAATACTGCATTGATGTTCCCGTTGGAACGTACACGGTCGTGGAAGTGCAACAGAGTGGCTGGGTCCAGACTTTCCCGCAGACTCCAGGAAGCTACACAGTCACTGTCGGACCCAATCAGACAGTCCAAGACATCAACTTCGGCAACAAGAAGAAAGAAGAAGGCACAGCCGAGATCTGCGTGCTCAAGTTTGAAGACCTGAACGGGAATGGCAAGCAAGACCCCGGTGAGCCTCCGCTCTTTGGCTGGAAGTTCGATATCAAAGATAACGCGGGCAATCTCATTGGGAAGGTCATAACGGACAAAGAGAAGCCAGCGTGCTTGACTGTACCCGCACCCGGAACCTACACGATCACCGAGCAGGTCCAGGCCGGGTGGACACCGACGACGCCCAATCCGCAAACAGTAACCGTACAGCCGGGGCAGACCGTGAACTTCAGCTTCGGGAATAAACAAGAGGGCAAGTGCGACTTAGTCATCGGGAAATCGCCCGCGAGAGGAACCGCTATACCGTTGACGACCGGGCAACAAGTAACGTTCGAGATCGTGGTCACAAACCAGGGCAACGGCACCTGCCTCGCTCCTCTCTCGGTCACTGATACCTTTTCTGCCGGCCTGACTTACATATCAGGCGGTACGTCAGGATGGGTCTGTCCTACTACGCAGATCGTTGGTCCCAGTTCAGTCACTTGCACTAACAGTCTGGCGCTTGCGCCGACCCAAGGCAGCTTGCTCTTGATCACCTTCAACGTGACTGCTCCGCCGCCGACTGTGATCAGGAACTGCGCGGTCGTCAGGAATCCTAACGACAGTAACGATGCGAACAACGAAGCCTGTATAGAGGTTCCGGTCGTACCCAAAGCTTTGTGCGACCTTAAGATGGAGAAGAAAGTCCAGCCCAACCCCGTGCAGAGCGGACAACAAGTGACCATCACCCTGGTCTTGACGAACGTGGGCAACGGGCCGTGTGGGCCGGATACTGTTGTGCAAGATCCCAAGCCCACGGGACTGACCTTCAATCCGCCCGTGGTAGTAAGTCCGTCCGCTGGTTGGTCCTGCAACTTCCCTGGAGGGAATCTCTCCTGCGTCACCGCGAGCACGCTGCCTGCAGGCTATCAAGCCACGTTCACCTTCACCGCCACGGTGACCGCGCTGGCGGGCAGCAGTATCCAAAACTGCGCGACCGTTAGCAATCCGAACGACACCAACACGGGCAATAACCAGTCCTGTGTGACCATCCAAGTCGGAGGGAAATCACCGGTGTGCGACCTGGCGATCAGTAAGGAAGTCAAGCCGAATCCCTTGATCAGCGGACAGCCAGCAACGTACTTCATTACCGTCATCAATAAAGGCGACGGAATCTGTAACCCCACGATCACGGTGACGGACACGTTGGCGTCGGGCCTAAGCTTCATCTCGGCAGGCGGGCTTGGGGTAGTGTGTGGAGCTGTTGGACAGACGGTCACCTGCACGAGCAATAACCCGCTCAACCCCGGCCAGAGCCTCCAGATCCAGATCAACGTCACTGTCAAGATTGATCCGGGGAAAGAAGTCAGGAACTGTGCAACTGTGAAGAATCCGAATGACGTCAACTTGACCAATAACGAAGCCTGTATTACGACCGTCGTACAGAAGTAAGGAGCAACGAAGGGCGCCCGGGCCGAGTGCTCGGGCGCCCCGCTCACGGAATCAAGCACGGATCAACGGGGGCCGGGCAAGAACACACTCGGCCTCTGGGCAGAACGTAATTATGCCAGCCGGCCCTCTACAGCCCAACGCAAAGGTCATCGAGCTGAACGTACTCGAAGTGATAGGAGATTTTATCGATTCGTAGAGGATTGTCGGGAATCGCTGGCTTCAAACAACGCTCCCTCACGCCACACTTCAGTGAACTTACCCCCTTTGCAGCTTCCCAATAAAGCTTGATGTTTTCGTTGGCGGTGTTCGTCCCAAACAACGGAAGAGTTATAAGGTTGCGTGAGAAGAGGCAGTCGCCATTGTCCTTCTCTTGACGAGGCTCGCGAAGACTAACGTTCGAGCTAACCGGCCTGCCGAAGGCAGATCCGGTTGAGCGAGGGGGTAGGCCGCTGTTTCGATCTCGCTCACGTCGGATTCAAGGATTTGTGAGACTGAACGCCATCTCGGCGTGCGATTCTGATCAACTCTGTCTCGCGCTCTGGCGAAAATGCAGGGGTCAAGTTCCTCCCTAGTATCCAGGCTTGCATGTCCCGCATTGTGACTTCGGGACCAGTCAGGGTGAGACCTGCGGCCCGTGCCCGTTCGTTGCTTACATCCATCAGACTGCTCCGCGCACCGCGTTCTTGTCTGAAGAGAGGCAGTTCAAATTCCGTCACGCCAGCAGCCTTGATGATCTCGGCAGAGACCCAAACGATGTTCTTCGCACCTAGGACCATCATGAACTCTGCCCACGTGAGCCTCGGCCCAGCGAGGTTAAACGCGCCGCCTAGATCGTTCTCGATCACCGTCCTTGTAAATCGGGCGAGGTCACGAACGTCAATGACTTGCAAATGGTCGTAGCCATCGCCTGGCGCCAGCATTTCGCCACCCT
Source organism: Candidatus Acetothermia bacterium (assembly GCA_016179105.1). Taxonomy (GTDB): domain Bacteria; phylum Bipolaricaulota; class Bipolaricaulia; order RBG-16-55-9; family DRXL01; genus JACOSB01. The sequence goes on along the minus strand of JACOSB010000010.1, from coordinate 10,340 downwards.
GCATGGCGCGTTGGACCCAGTATTGGTACCGGGCCCTGGCATCGTGCGATCCCACGACGATTTGTGGTCGCAGGAGTGTGCATCTGTCGGCGTAGATTTGTTGGACAATGTCTTCGCAGGCGACTTTGAGCGGGCCGTAGGTATCGGCGTCTATTTCCGTCACGTCCTCGCTGGCGGGTAGCATGCGCGGATGAGTCTCGAAGACGGGGCGATGCTGCGGATCGCCGTAAACGCTGACGGCACTTACAAAAACATAACGTTTCACGATCGCGCGCAGCATTTCGGCACTTGGGCGCACTTGCCGCGGTGTGTAGCCGCACACGTCTATGCACACGTCCCAGGAGCGGCCCTTGAGTGCTTTCAGGCCCGGCGCCCCTTCATCGCGGTCACCGCGGAGCCGCTCGACTTCAACGGGAAGTTCATCGGCCGATTTGCCGCGCGTCAGAATGCTCACCGTGTGCCCTGCCGTCAGCAAGGTCTTGACAATTTGTCGGCCGATGAACTGCGTGCCGCCAAGGATCAATACTCTCATACTCAAACTCTGCATTCGCACTCGTTGAGATTCAGGGACCAAGGACTACCCGACGCTGAAACGAGTGGGCTGTTTCAGCGGCCTAACTACTGATTATATGGTTTCAACATAATACCCTATTGCTCTCTTCTCACAAAGTGCCAGCCGGACTACGAACGCCTTCATATGAGCCAACTCATCTCAGTCTCGTAATTGCTCTAATTATAGCCCCAATGGGGTATTCTATGACAAATTGCATACTCATTTTTCATTGCAGTACCTCTGCGCCCCTCTTGTTTTTTCGCTCAGCGCTGCTATGCTTTCAGCACAGGCAACGAATCAAAGTGTTGTATATGGAACCCCAATTTCACCACCTCACCCAACGTGCTGGGTCGGGTGCCCCCTCCAGTTCGTCCTCGAACTATGACCGCTCTTGACAATATAAAAATTATTTTTTATAATAAAATATATTTTTACAGTCACTCAAACGACTGCGAAAGAGGTCTTATGGACAACCAAGAACTTCAAGAAAAATTCTCACAACTCTCAACGCCCCTGATGGCCGACGCGATCTTGCGCCTAAAGCTTCCGGTGCGCGTGGCTCCCGCGGGCATTAGCCCGTTGCGAGCGAAGACGTGCCTTGCGGGTCGAGCACTCCCCACGAGGCACTACGGAAGCGTCGACATCTTTCTCGAGGCGATGACGGCGGCGCAGTCAGGAGATATTCTCGTCATCGATAACCAAGGGAGGACGGACGAAGCCTGCATCGGAGACTTGACGGCGCTCGAAGCGCGAGCGTACGGAATCGCCGGCATCATCGTCTGGGGCACTCACCGAGACACGGCAGAACTGATCGAGATTGGTCTTCCCATCTTCAGTTACGGGACGTGCTCGTTCGGGCCTCAGCGCCTGCACGGGCGCGAGAATGACGCTCTGCGCTCGGCGCGCATGGGAGATTTTCTCATCACCCAGGACGATCTCGTTTTTGCCGACGATGACGGTGTGCTCTTCGCGCCAAGCGCGCAGATCGAAAAATTGTTCTCTGTGGCTCAGATGATTAGTCAGACTGAGCGGCAGCAGGCCGAAAAGATCAAGTCGGGGAAAACCCTCCACGAGCAATTGCAGTTTGACCAGTATCTAACGAAGCGCGCGGCCGATCCATCGTGCACGTTTCGTAAACATTTGCGAGAAATCGGCGGAGCTATCGAAGAATGACTCATGGGTGAGAGCAGACGGGCTAAGAGTGAGGACAGGTCAAGTCTTATGCAAGACGTTCTCTATGTAGAAGAGTTCCAGAAAGCAGCGGCGCTCTTTCAGCCGTTGCGGCTGGAGTTGCTCAAACGCATGGCCAAGCCGTGCACGTGCACCGCACTGGCCGACGATCTCGGAGAAACGCCACAAAAAGTCTACTATCACGTCAAAGTGTTGGAAGAAGCGGGTATTGTGAAGAAAGTCAACGAGCGGCGCGTACGCGGCATTGTCGAAGGCATCTATCAAGCGCGAGCGCGCTCGTACTGGCTTTCTCCCGATTTGGTGGGACGGATTGGCGGGCGGTTGCGCGCTCAAGATCAGATGAGTCTGGGCTTTATCTTGACGCTCGCAGAAGAGCTGCAGGCCGACGTCGGACGTTTGGCTCAAGCACAAAAAGAAGGGCAATCGCTTCCTTCGCTCGGATTATCAGCTCAGATTCAACTGCGAAATGCAGACGAGCGCGCGGCATTCGCTCAGGAACTGAAGGACATGTTTCAAGCTCTGGCGCACAAGTATGGCAGCCAAGAGCACGGCTCACGGAAGAAGAACCCCGGCCAAACGTTTCGGGTTGTCCTTGCATGCTATCCCAAACCGATGGCCCACGAAAGGAGCCACCATGAGTGAAAAAATTCAAGCACAGTTGACGATTGCTGCTACGCCCAAGGCCGTTTTCAAGGCGTTAACCCAAGTTGAGGATGTCATCCAATGGTTCGCCGAACATGCGGACATTTCAATCGCAGAAAAACGCTATGATTTCTGGGGACGCTTTACTCCCGAGGTGCCAGACCGTAATCAAGGGCGCCATACTTTGTTGGCCTTAGAACCCGATCGTCGGTTGAAATTTAGTTGGAAAGTTCGGGGAGCCGAGACGACGGTCGAATTCTCTTTGGAACCGCAGGGCCAGAGCACTAAACTTACTTTGCTGCAAGAGGGCCTTCCTCAACGGCAGACAAGCCAATACAGCTTTGCCGATTTCTGGGATGTCTCACTCGAAAATCTGCGAAGCTGGGTGGGGCGCAAAACCGTAGGCGAGCGCTGCGACTTTTCTGTGCCTAAGCGCGGGAACGTGCGTCTCAGCATCGATATCAATGCTCCGCGCGAAACGGTTTTTGAAGCGCTCGTCAACCCCGCGCAGCTTGAGCGTTATATTGCCGAGAAGGCCACCGTCGAGCCGCGCGTCGGCGGGCAGTATAGCTTTGGTTGGAAGGGCGGGGGCCCCGTGAAAATTCTCGACCTCGTGCCCACGGAAAAACTCTCGTATTCGTGGACCTACGATAAAGAGCAAGAGACCGTCGTCACGTGGACGCTCGAAGGCTCTGGAGGCAAGACGCAACTTGTCTTGGTGCACAGCGGCTTCGCTCCCGATCGCGTGAGCGAGGACTACGGCACTGGCTGGATGGGCTTCCTCAACCGCATCAAAGCGATGGTCGAGAGTGGACCTGGATGGAAGCAGGTGACTTACGTAGCGACCGATTACGCGGGTGTGGCGTAAGAATCCTATTGAAATTCCCGGTAGGGGCGGGGTCACCCCGCCCCTACCGTTTTTGTTGAATACACGGCAAGCTTGGATATAATCATCCAAATGCTGTCCACTCTGACACGCGACGGTTTGTTGTTATTCAGCACGCGCATCGTGCGCTTATTTGCGTATGGGTTTTTGTCGGTCGTGCTCGTGCTGTATTTGGCTCAAATTGGGCTGAACGAATCACAAATTGGGTTGCTACTCACGTTGACGCTCATCGGTGACACGGCGATCTCGCTCTGGATGACGACTGCTGCTGATCGCATCGGCCGGCGTCACATGTTGATCGTGAGTGCGGGCTTGATGATCTTTGCGGGCGTGCTCTTTGTCTTGACAGATAATTTTGTACTCTTACTCGTGGCTGCGATCATCGGCGTCATCAGCCCGAGTGGCAGCGAGGTAGGGCCGTTCTTGTCGATCGAGCAAGCAGCACTGACACAGCTCATCTCCAGCGAACAGCGGACCAAAATTTTTGCTTGGTATAATTTGGTTGGTTCGTTCGCGACCGCGTTAGGCGCGTTAGCAAGTGGAGCACTCGCCCAGGGTTTGCAAAGCGCGGGCTACGCGCCGATGGAAAGTTATCGCGCGATCGTGATCGGCTATGCGCTTCTCGGGTTTGTCTTGGCTCTCTTATTTCTCAGGCTCTCATCCGTTATCGAAGCAACGCAAGTTACTCAAGCGTCGCTCGCAAAAAATTGGCTCGGCTTGCATCGCTCGCGGAGTGTCGTTTTGAAACTCAGTGCGCTCTTTGCCTTGGATTCTTTCGCGGGCGGGTTTGTGATCCAGGCCATCTTGGCGTACTGGTTCCATGTGCGCTTCGGCGTTGAGCCGGCAGTCTTGGGCGGGATCTTTTTCGGAGCAAACATTCTAGCGGGAATCTCAGCGCTGGCAGCGGCGAGCATCGCCTCGCGTATCGGACTAATTAATACGATGGTCTGGACGCACATTCCCTCCAATATTTTGTTGATACTCGTCCCGCTCATGCCGAATTTAGCATTAGCGATTACTGTCTTATTGTTACGTTTTAGTATTTCTCAGATGGATGTGCCGACGCGACAATCATACACGATGGCGGTGGTAAACCCGGACGAACGTTCGGCGGCGGCGGGCATCACGGGCGTGGCGCGCACGACCGGAGCTGCGCTCTCGCCCATGCTGACGGGGCCGTTGCTCGCTAACCCTGCACTCATGGGAATGCCCTTTGTCTTGGCCGGGGGGCTCAAGATTGTGTACGATCTTTTACTTTATCAGAGTTTTCGATCACACAAGCCTCCAGAGGAGAACAAGCAATCCTATTAACGTCGTTGTTAAGAAGCGAATTCACCGTTCAACAAAAAATCAACATCGAACGTTTATACTATCATTGCCCAAAGGAGGGTTTTATGCAGTGTCGTTGGTTTAGGTTTACTGGATTAGCTGTCGTCATTGGAGGAATAGCGCTCGCGTTTAGCGCGATCCCTCTAGGCGGGTATGGCGTCGCACAGACGGGACAGGTGAAACTGTTGGCATTCTCTGCGAAAGCAACCTATGCTCGGGGAGAACCAATCACCCTGCTCTTGGTGCTGAAGAACACGGGCAATAGCCCGATCGGCTTGAGCGACCAAGTTACAGGCACGATTCAAATCACGTCGATCAAGAAAGACGGCGCAAATCTTCCTACTCGAACTTCTTTTGTGCTCTCCTACGAGAGCTTGTCTTATCTTCTAAAGCACAGTGTGAAATCTGTCAATCCGAACGAGAGCGTGCCCATGTTATTGGCCAGTGAGAGCGATCCAGAGTTGGGCGGTGAAGCTTTGAGTACGATCCAGCTAGAGCAGCAGGGGATCGACCAGGTCACCTATTACGCCGTAAGTTCGCCTGGCACGTATGAGCTGTCCATCGTCTATGAAATCCCGGCGATGCCGGGTTTCACGCTTCCGGTATTTCAGGGAAAGACCAATGAAGCGGTCGTGAGCTTCAAGGTGACCCCATGAAAGAGAAGCTTTCGGTGCCTAGAGAAATGGAGCACTGTATGATCACCAGAGCGAAACTGATCAGTTTGCTTGCTGTGTGTTTGATAGCTTTTTGGGGAACTTCTGCTTGGGCCAAGATCAAAGTTGAGGGCGATGCCGCTTTCCAGACGCAAGTGCAGCAATGCTTTGACCGATACCAGAAAGCGGGCGGGGAAGCTGCTCAGATTCTCGCTAATCTGCAGGACCCGAAACACGAGCATCTCATTAAAGATTACCGGGCTATTCGAACGAAAGCCGAGCAACAAATAGAAAATGCACTGAACAATCAAGATAACCAAAATATATTGGATCTCATTGGCATTGACAAATCCAAGACAGACAAATGGCTCAATCTCATAGCAAAGCCCGAGAAAAATTCCACCATCCCTCGACGACCTCGTGATGCCGTCCCAACTAGTTTCCAGGCATTTGGAGAGCGGGGAACAGGAAGAGGATCTGGAACCACGATCACCGTCGATCCCGGCTATGGTGGAGAATTGGCCCCCGGTGTTCGCGCGGATTTTTGTTCCACCCTCATCCATGAAATGACCCACGCTCGAGAGATGAATGATGGGGTTGCTAACCCGAGCCCCGATCCAGCTACACACACAAAAATAACCGAGATCAATGCTACTACCGTAGAGAACCGGTGGCGAGCTGCCAATGGGCTTTCTCAACGACCCACGTACAGCGGAGACAAGCTGCCGCCGACGGCTTTTGCTTTTCCCATCGGTCAGTTCGAGGCCGAGAGACAACGCATCGAGAAGCTGGTGAATCAGTCGAACAATGCGTATGGAGAATTGGGCAAGATGCTGGATCAGCTGATCCAAGAAGCAAAAGATAAAGCCGCTGAGATCAAGGCAGCGTTGGATAAGATCGTAGCCACTGTTCCATCGAGCGAGTCAGTACAGAACGCCGTGAACAAAGTTAAGGAAGAAGCGGACACTTTGGTGAAACTGGCCCAAGCGGTTCAGGACCCAGCCGACCAAGTCTGCAAGTTTGCAGAATATATTGCTAACGAACGCGACCCCAAGAGCCGCGATGAAATGGTGCAGGCAGCCAAGATGCACTTAAAGAACGCAGAAGAGGCTTTCAAGAAAGCAACGGACCAAGTCAAAACGCTGAAAAAAGCCTCCGCGTCCGCAGGAAAAGAAGCAAACGAGACTAAGAATAAGATAAAACAGGCCATCAAAGACACAAAAGCATTGGTAAGCAAACTCGAGGCGGAACTGAAAGCAGCCACAGCTGCGGCTGAGAAGAAGGTTGAGCAAAGTGTAGAGGATGTCACTAAGCCCGGCAAAGAAGCGGAGCAAGCAGCCACGGCGCTTTCTAAGCTCATCGACCAAACGATTGCTCTTGGCGCGTTTAACCCCGCACAAATCGGTCAGATGCAGGCGGTCAAAGACGCTGTGAACACGGCGGTTGGCACCTTGAAAACCTTTGCAGCAGCCCTAAAACCAGTCGGCGCTGCCACAAAAGCGCAGGGTATCGCCGATGAATTGAAGAAGAAAGTGACGGATCAGTCAAATGATTTGGACAGCAAGAAAGACGTTCCTGATAATTTGCTCAAAGAAGCAGGCGACAAAGTCACTAGCGCGACTGATGCAGCGGGCAAAGCCGAGGATAATCTCAAGCACGCCCGCACGTGCCTGGACAAGGTTCTCAAACCCGGCACGAAGACCACGCTCCATGGATATATCTTCGACAGCAAGAGCAACAAGCCCATCTCCGGGGCGACTGCCTCTGCTTCCGGGAACATCTCCGTCAGCGTCCCTAGTGGCGGTGCAGGAACCTTTACGCTCACCGGGATCGACCTAGGGACAGTCGTCAACATCAACGTTTCAGCTAAGGGATACCGGGGGCGTTTCAAGTCAGTCAAAGTAGTGGACGAGGACCCGCTGGTGAACTTTGCGCTCGAGCCCGGCAAGGGCAGCGGGAGTGCCAAGTTAACGGGGACGGTGGTAGACAAGGAGACGGGCAAGTCCATCACGGGTGCAATCGTGAGCGTTGAAGGGCAGACGGCCACAACAGGCGTAGGGGGAAGTTTCAGCATCGGGGGGCTCCCCGACGATACACTGGTGCCCGTCAAGGCAGAAGCTAAAGGATATTCTGCGAGTTCGCGAGGAGTCAAGCTGACTAAAGCTGAAACGACGCCGATCACCATCGCGCTATGGCCAGAGATCAAAGAGCTCAATCTGACCTGGGTTCCAGCGAACCCAGCCTTAAACCAGAGCGTCAATGTGACCGCATCCGTCTTTCCTCGTCGTGCCGGGGTGCCGATCCGGGTATCCGTCTCCGGGACGGATAAGTTTTACAAATCCCAGGTCTTGACCACCGATGCGAATGGACAAGTATTTTTCTTCGTGCCGGGGGCGCAGACCAAAGGTACGACAGACACGCTCACAGCCGAAGTGGTCGGCAGGCCATTCAAGAAGACCGATAGCTATGTCTTCAAGGGATGAGAGGAGGTTTACCAATGGCTACATGCAATCGCCTACAGAGCTGGAGAGCGCTGCTGGGCTATGCAGGGTTGATGGCTTGCGGCATTCTCATTTTAGGCATCACGGGATTGGGGCAGCCTCAAGATAAGGGAGTTGTCCTGCTCAAAGACGAGGTGCCCGGTGACCAGTCGGAGATAGCGGCTCTCGGCGATTTCATCCTGGAGCCTTTGCAGTTGTCCGCTTCGCTCGGTTACATAGCGGGGGGAGTCGTCTGGACTGAATTTAGCGCCGAGACGGGGCTTTGGTTGGGAGATATTCACATTTCGAGCGCGGCGGAATTGCGCGGCTTGGCATTTAGCCTCAGCGTTGAAGCTGAAACGCAGCTCAGCCAGCTCGGGCTCACGGCGGGTGTGCGCTGGAGCAGCGGAGGAGCGCAACTCTCGGGTGGGATTCGCACAACATTTGAGAACTTCACGGTGTCCGCGAGTGTTGCCTTGGGAACAAGGGACCTGTCGGTCAATGTGAATGCGACGACCAAGCTGGGCGATCTCGATCTATATGCCGGTGCGGGTTTGGCTGAAGGACAAGTTAGCGCCTCGGCAGGAGCCACGCTGCCCTTGCCCGGAGACCTGATCACACTCTCCGCCGGCGCCTCCTTCGATGGAGCCGGCCTGAAAGCGACTGGCGGAGCCGATCTACTGCTTTCCAGTGCTCTGTCTCTCTCGGCCAACGCCAGCGTCGGGACCGCGGGTATCACTACAACCCTGGGCGGTCAGATGAGCATAGATACGCTGGAGGTCTCAGGCTTTGGCACATGGAGTGGCGAGACCATTGGAGTGACCGCGAACGGGAAGTTCGTTCTTTCGGCATTCACGCTGTCGGGGACGCTACGGATGGACGAAAACAGCTTCAGCGCCGATGTGGGGGTCTCTACTCAGTGGGGCGCGCTGATTCCGAGCCTTACGGTAGGACTCGACCAGCAAGGGTTTAAGTGGGTTCAACTCGAAGTGAAAGGGGAGTTTAACGTATTAGGCTGGCTTCCCAAGTAGTTGCACCACCAATGAGGGCTTGACTTTGGCCCTTGGAGCAAGCTTATGCTGGCCGCGGCGGTGATGGAGGAAGGCAGAAGCATGCCCATCGGGCGTTCTCTCCGATTTGGGGGAGTGGCGCTTGACAGATCACTCTGAGGGCCGCTATGCTGGTTTCACAAAACCACGCATCTTGGGCTTTAGGGAGGTAGACGATGCGTCGTAAAATAGTGCTTTTTGCTATTTTGAGTTTGGTGCTGCTTGCTTCAGCAGGAAGGTCACAGACGGGCTCCATCGATGAACTACTCAAGAAAGCCGACGCCGCTTATGCCGAAAACTACGCGAGCGAAGCACGTCTGCGCGAAGCCGTCTCGCTCTATGAGCAAGTGCTCACTATCGACGCCAATCACCGTTATGCGCTCGATCAGTTGGCCCAAGCCTACCACGAGTTAGCGTACGGCTATCTCTTCATTTTCGCGGCAGATCGAGCCAAGACGAAAGATGTACAGCGAGCCGCCTACACAAAGAGCATGGAGTATGGCTTTCGTAGTTTACGGCTCAACCCAACGTTTGCTACGAATGAGAAAGATAAGTTTGAAGTCGCGGTCCAAGCTTCAACCGATGTCGCGGCGCTCTCCTGGACTGCGAATAGCTGGGGGCGCATCGTCCAGGCCGAGGCCCTCAGTAATCCCGTCGCGGCGCTCGAAGGAGCTAATAAGATCAAGCTGATGTACGAGCGCACGATCATCTTGGATGAAAAGTATTTTTATGGGCAGCCGCGTCGCGGCTATGGTGCTTTGCTGGCCAACTTGCTGCCCATTCAAGGCGGAGACCTCAACAAAGCCAAAGAGAACATCGAGCGCGCGCTTCAGATCGCTCCTGACTTTTTAGAGACGCACGTCGTCTACGCCCGCGAGTATGCTCTCAAAGCCAATGACAAAAAACTCGTCGAGAAAGAATTGAAATTAGTGCTCGATGCGCCCGAAGGAGATCAATTCAAGCTCTGGAATCGCATCGCAAAAAAAGAAGCGCAGGAGCTGCTCGATCAATTAAGATAACTGCCAAGAACGCAAAGAGATTTTGTAGGGGCAAGCCCCAATGCTTGCCCTGATTCGTCGAGGGTGTTCACAACAGGGGGATGCCCCTACAATTTCCATTTGTTCTAGACTGTTCTTCAATTGTATGTCCACTACTAATACTCTAAGATACCTCCTTTAAAGGTACGACTTGCTTTATAGACAGCCGTGCAAGTCACATCCTCGTCGATCGTAACTTCGGGTGTTTTACCAACATTTTTGCTATTGCAGTTCCACGTCTGGAAGTAGAAGTTGGACAGAGAATCACCCGCAAATACGTTAGGTGGAGCAGGTATTTGGGCAATTGGCGTCGGCGTAGCATAGCCTATGGTGAATGTCACCGGGGTTGTCACGGTACAGGTTGTGTCAAGTAGTTTTCTGTAAATTGGATTCCAAGATCGGCAGCGGTTTAGGCCGCAATCAACTCCTTCGACTTCAACTGCGTCCACTCTGCTAACGCGGTCATGTCCAAGTACTTTGGTCCGGTCAGCCCGGTCTCGGTCTGCTCCATCGCCAAGGC
>JACOSB010000045.1 GCA_016179105.1 Candidatus Acetothermia bacterium | reverse complement strand
CGACCTTTAACAACGGCGTGGGCGGCAACGATATGGATTTCTTCACCGGACCCACTGGGAGTGTTTCCGTAACTATGGCACTTTCATCCGCTGGCCATCTCTCAGTCTTCGGCGATCTCTCTGCCAACGGCAATTTCTCCAATGGAGGCAATATTTCCACCTTGGGCAATCTCACCGTCTCCGGAACAAAGTCCTTCGTGCAAGATCACCCCACCGATCCCAACGAAGCAGATCGTTTATGTCTCATTAGAAGGGGGAGAGGCCGGCACGGTATGTGCGTGGGACGGGACAGCTAGTCAACGGCGAAGCGGTGATCGAACTGCCAGAGCACTTCGGTCTCGTCACCAATGACCAGCGCCTGACGGTACAGCTCACTTGTTTAGATGAGTGCAACGGGCTACGCATTGTCCAGAAGAATGCAAAACGAATTGTCGTCAAGGAGCTCTTGGGCGGTAAAAGCAATGCCCGATTTGACTATCTTGTCCAAGGCGTGCGCAAGGGGTACGAGAACCATCAAGTCATACAAGACAAAGTGAGCAAGTAAGATTCTTAGAGAGAACGGAATTGACAGGGGCCGGGCGCAGTGCTCGGCCCCTGTGACTTTTCTTTTGTCCTAGCGCGCTAGCAGAAATTCTTCTCTATGCTTGCTCCCAATCGGTTTCGTCTATTCCCGCTTGACGCAAAAGCCGCCTGAGAAGATTAACAGAAACATCTGATGAATGAGGGTTAGGAATACGCAATTTGAAAGCTCCGCGCTTCATGAACTGATGCTTGCCGCCTGACGAGGGTCCTTCAAAACCTAAGACTCGCAGCTTCCTGATCATCTCTCGTCGAGATAGAGCTTTGAGCATCAATCAAACCGTGGCTTTGGTCTTTCGCTTAAGACGGATGCCCGCGATAGAAGGAAGGGGATCTCCGTCTTGCAGCTTGAGCAACAACCATTCTTCCAAGACTTCTCGAAGAATCTTACGGCAGGTTTCTAACGTTGGCTCGTTGGCCCAAACGCCGGGACAGACGGGGATCTCGCCGTAATATGAACCATCTTCGAGAATCTCGTAGCGTGCTCGAGCCATCGCGGCTTCGATATAACGTGTGAGCATAGCTAGATTTTAACGTTTTCAATCAACTTTGACTAGAAGGGCTTTTGCACTGAGGGAGGATGAACGCTACATCATGCTGGACACACTCTGTTCAGCCCCTTTCTTCTTCTATCTCGCGAAGAGCAAAATCGCAATAAGCCCCGCGAGCGCTTCTATGCCCATGAGCGTCAACACCAACCGTCGCTCGCTGATGCCGCCGGTCAGCTTCATTACCCATTGGGCTAAGCCTACCGGGCCGTGCTCCGGGCAGTGAAGTTTTCCGTCTTTGTAGACTCCCCACCAGCCTCGACTCGGGAACTTATTCTTCGCTTTGAGAAAGAAGTCCAATCCATAGGGAATGATTAAAATGACCCCGGCCAACTCAAAATTTCCCAAGATCACTTAAACCCGGCCAACATATTGACGGCGTTCGCTGCTCCAGTTAAGCCCAAGGGAATTAAAAGAAGAGGATAAAACAAGCCGATGTTCAATTGCCCAAAGAAGGGGATGAGTAAATTCGTATCGCCCGCTTTGATCGCGACTAAGGGTAACGCCGCAGCAATGGGCGCAAGCGCCTTCAAACGTTGCGGAATCGAGAGCAGGTCGTCGACAATCCCGATGATCGCAATGGTCAAGACAGTCACAAAAGCCGCGAGCAGACTGACCAAATCTACGGTAGGCAATACTTTGGAAAAAGTTTGAAGCGCGATCGCGACGACCATACCCGCGCTAAATCCTGCAGCGATGGCGAGCCCGCCCATCTCAGCGACTTCGGGTTGGTCGGGCTTGTTCATATCCTTGCCGCTGATGCCGACCTTGCGCAGTTGGGGGATCATAAAACGCAAACCAATCCCCGCGCTAAGACAAGCTGTGATCAGAATAAGAGCAAATGCGAACATAAATTATGTAGGGGTGAAGCATACTTCGCCCCTACAATGATGGATTCATAGTCCCAAAACATGCACACAGGCCACAGACCCTGTGGCTGTGCGCCCGATCCCAATATTGTGCTGAAGAGCCAGTTTAGGTCTATTTTTGACTTGGACCGGCCCGGCCTCCCCGCGCAACTGCTGAAAGAGTTCGACCAGCTGAGCGACCCCCGTCGCACCGATCGGATGCCCCTTAGCGAGAAGTCCGCCGCTCGGGTTGATCGGCTTTTCTCCCTCGAGTGCGACGCGTTTTTCTTTTAGCAATGCAGCCCCTTGCCCCGGTTGAGCGAATCCCAAATCCTCATAAGAAATCAATTCTGTGATGCTGAAGCAATCGTGGATCTCCGCGACATCGATCTCATCGGGCGTGACTCCGGCCATCTCGTACGCTTGCTGCGCTGCGAACTGGGTTGCCGGGAAATTGGAGAGATCGCCCCCGCGAAAGAACGTATCGGTCGCTAGGCCTGATCCCAGAACGTACACGGGCTTTTCTGTGTAGCGAGGAGCAAGATCGGCGCGACACATGATCAGTGCCGCTGCGCCGTCAGTGACAGGGCAGCAATCGTAAAGTCCCAACGGATAACTAATGAAAGGTGCTTTAAGCACCTCTTCGACGCTGCACTCGAAGCGATAGTGCGCGTGAGGATAGAGCGCCCCATTGTGGTGATTCTTCACGCTAACTAGAGCAATGTCTTCGCGCGTCGCCTTGTATTTATTCATATAAGCGGTAGCGTGCAAGCCGAAAAACGCGGGCATCGTCACGCCGCGCCCGCCCCATAATTGCTTCACCGCGGAACGTTGAATGTGCCCGGCTCCGTCATCTCTCATCTTCTCGACGCCGACGACAAGCACGACGTCATACACGCCCGCAGCGATGGCCATGCACGCTGTTCTAAACGCGTCACTGCCCGTAGCACAAGCATTCTCGACGCGCGTCACGGGAATCTCGAAAAGCCCTGTGGCGAACGAGAGTAAGAGCCCTGAATTGCCTTGCGGCGGATAAAGCGTGCCGATCCAGGCGGCCTTAATCTGTGCGGGATCGATACCCTTGTTAACGCTCTTGAGCGCGTGGAGATAGGCTTCTTCAACCATCGACTCAAAGCTCTTCTCAAAGAGCTCACCGAAGTCGATCATGCCCGCGCCGACGATCGCAATTTTTCTATAAAGCCCATTTTGTTGCTTGGTTTTGCTCACATCGACTCACTCCGGCGTGGGCGGAATTTGTACGAATAAATATGCAGCCCGTCGTCGTCATAAAAAATTCTGTATTCAGCCTCGACGCTCATACCAATTTTCATCTCGTCGGGTTTGCACTCGGTCATCTGGCCGTAGACGCGCGCACCGCCTTCTAAGTCAATAACGGCTAAGGGCAGCGGCGTCTCAAAGCCTTCCGGCAATCGATGCTGCACTACAAATGAGATCACTCTCCCGTAAGGCTGCATCTGTAATTCTGCAAATTCTGAGGGCTTTCGGCAGCGCTTGCAGATTTTACGGGGTTCGGGAAACTCGACGAAGCCGCAATGTTTGCACCGGTAGCCGATCAGTCGAGCATTTTCTCGCGCGATGCGCCATTGCGGTGGTTTGTGCATTATGACCAAAATCATAACGAAGATTGGACGAAAATCAAAACGGGGAAGGGGCAGGGAGGGGGCCACAGATAATTTGCCGCTCAGGGTAGGCTTGCAGCTATAATACCCGCGAAAGTGAGGGGATTGTGAGTTTTCCATTGTTGTTGCTCTTGGCGTTGATCGCCCTGACAGCGGGGTTCTGGACGAATTTTCAGATTAGCACGCTCATGCGTCGCTACTCGCGGGTGCGAACGCCGACGTGGGTGAACGTGAGCAACTTGGCGACCGAACTGCTCGCTGCTCAGAAGATCGCAAGCGTCAAGATTGAACCTCTATCCAGCATGGTCGATGACCATTACGATGTCCTGCGACGGCGGCTCCGTCTTTCTGATCCGACGGGTTATTCCATCGCTGAATTTGCGATGACCGCGCAAGAGACGGGGTTGGTCATCCAACAAGCGCAAAACCCGGTCTTGTTCTGGCCGTTCTGGGGGCTGGCGGCGCTCGCCAAGCTCGCCGCTACGGTCGCGGCGATCGGGATCTTAGTGAGTCTGTTGCAGTGGGTGCCATTCTTCGGACTCGCTCTGCTGCGGGCGCTGCCGGAGAATTTGACTACGTTGAGCTTATTCACGTATATGTGGTGTGTGCTCGCGACGCTTCCGATGGCCTCTTTGCGCTGGCAGACGAATCTGCAGACCTTACCCTTACTAAAGAAGCTTCCCGAGATGAAATCGGAGCCTTCTGCAGAAGAAATGAAACAACTCGCTCAGATGATGAACACACTCGTCTGGCGTGATCTGAAAGACGTGGCGCTCGTCCTGCCGGGGATTATCACATCCATAAAAGACTGGCTGACGCAACCGCGACGGTAGTAATACTAATTTGCAATAGAAAAGTCATGATGCTAATCTGGAAGGAGTGAAGGAGGTGCGAGGGAGATGTGGATCAACTACTCGCGTCAGATTCGTGAGCGTCTCGCCGAGTTGAAAGCCCACGAGCAACGCCTACGCGGTCACTTCGCGGCCGATCGGGTCAAAATGCTGCGCCTGCTCAAGAGCCGACGCTACCGCAGCCGCCGGGCGCTCGTCCCGGTCTTGGGCTACTGCGAAC
>JACOSB010000160.1 GCA_016179105.1 Candidatus Acetothermia bacterium | reverse complement strand
TCGCACAAGCAGTAGATGGCTGTGGTATAATGGGGCATGGACATGAGGTTCCTCCGGTCAGCTCGAAGGTTTTGTTCGATTGACGGGTCTGATCGGAGGACACTCTATCCAAGATGTCTCTTAGGTAGCAACTTGGGTTATATTATCTGTTATAATTCTTTTTCATTTAGAGTTTTTCTGATCTGGGTAAAAGAAACTTTTTTCCTTCAGTAGTAAATTTTCACCTTTTAATAACTTCTTTTTCACTTATAATCCATTTTTTTTCAACTTTCATCGTATTATCAATGATATTACAGTATTTATACGGTTGGCACTCCAAAAGTGCCCGGGAGGTGTCGCCATGACACAACGGATTTCGCGGCGTTGGAGTTTCGTCGTCAGTTTATTGTTGATCGGTTTATTGGGCTGGCCCACGGCCAGTGGAGCTCCATCGGTCACGGTGTTGGTCTCGGCTAACGCGAATATCGTACGCTTCAGTGCCCAAGCCCAAGATGTACAGGCTCTCGGTGTGGCGGTGTTCAACCTCAACGGCAGAAAAATCTTTGATAGCGGCTTTCACAATCTCAAAGCCCTGGCTTGGTCACTGATCAACTCGCAGGGGCAAAAAATCGCGAATGGCGTCTATTTGTATGTCACCTCAGTACAGACAGCACAGGGCCTGCAACGTCAGGTGGGCAAGATCGTAGTCCTACACGGACGACCCATCGTGAGTACGCCTACGGTAGCCTCTCCGCCGTTAGGGAAGCCCTCGGGAACTCCGACAAGCTTTAGCGGTCAAGCGACCGTGGTGCGAGCCACGGTGCTCGGCCTGACGACAACCTTATGCGATACAGGACCTCAACCCAGTACTGGCGACGCTCTAGAATGCTCCTTGCTCACAGGAAGCGTTCCCGGTGTACTCACAGTGCAAGTGCTCCACGGAGCCACGATTGGTCAAGGAGATCGGAGCCGCTCAGAGGCTTCTGTCGCGAACTTAAACCTCATTGTCGGGGGAAATACCATCGGAGCTGACTTTCTCATGGCCCGAGCGATGGCAGTATGCACATCGGGTTCCCCGTCAGTGAGCGGCAGCTCTGAGATAGCGGCTCTGGTCATTAACGGTCAGTCTATTGTCGTGACTGGGCAACCCAACCAGACAATAGCTTTACCCAATGGGCAAGTCGTTATTAATGAGCAAACAAGTACCGTGCACGGGAAAACCGGCACTATCACCGTCAATGCTCTGCACGTGGTCGTCAATGGAATCGCCGATGTGGTTATCTCTTCGGCGCACGCAGACATTACCTGTGGCACGGTCAACTGTGCCAGCGCCAAGGACTTCGTGACGGGTGGAGGCTGGATCACCGGCACGCCTTCCGGAGCGAAAGGAAACTTTGGTGTGGCCGGCGGAATCAAGCAGAACAGCGCTCTGTGGGGTCATCTGACCTACATCGACCATGGCACAAACGGTCCGAGTGTGAAAGGAACGGGTGTCACGGCCTATGTGATCGTGAACGCTACAACACGTCACATCGAGGGCACCGCGGAGATCAACGGTCAAGGGGGCTTCACTTACACAGTGGATGTGGCAGACAACGGTGAGCCTGGCCGCAATGATACCTTTGTGCTCACCTTGTCGAATGGCTACAGCGCCTCGGGCAGCTTAGCAGGGGGTAACATCCAACTGCATAAGCCTTGCCAGTAGCAAAGTAAGCGACTCTTAGAGGAGGGAGGGAGGTTTACCCCAACCGACCTCGCTGCTAGAGTCTGCAATCACTCCCAGGGGTTTCTTAGGTGAAATCCCCTGGGGGTGTTCATCTTCTGCCTGAGACGAAAATGGGCGTTTTCATCACTGCCCCAGAGCAGTCTTGGACCTCTTTGAGATCGTACTCCCATTTTTCACTTGCTTAGGTAAATTTCCTGCGCTAGAGTAGTTGGGAAAGGATAGATGGTATGGCGCATTTTGTGCTTCGAGATCGCGAGGTTCGTCAGCCCTTCTTGGTGCGCTTGTTCGGCATCACTGAACAAGAGTTTGAAGAGCTGGCGGACGAAGAGACTCGGGCTGAGCTCTATGATGGGGTGATGATCGTGCACTCGCCGACGACGTGGAGACATGACGACCTTCAATTGTTTTTGGCAAGCCTGATGAGGGTTTTTGCAGATTCCAAAAGATTAGGCAACATGACTGGGCCAAACACCTTGATGCGCTTGGCACAAGGGCGCAAGTTTGCGCCGGACATTATGTTCGTGGCACAACATCGAGTGCCGACTCCATTGACGAAAGAATTCGAAGGTGCTGCTGATCTAGTGGTCGAGATTCTCTCCGAGTCGGCGCGGCAGTATGATTTGATTGAGAAGCGTCAGGTTTATCAAGAAGCGGGAATTCGGGAAATCTTTTTTATAGATTCAGAGAATCGCAAGATAATCATTGATCGACGGCAAGCGACTGGGCGCTATCAAGAGGAGATTATCACTGCGGGTAAAGTAACTTCGTCGGTGCTGCAGGGTTTCTGGTTTGAGGCAGAGTGGTTGTGGCAGGAGCCGCTGCCGCCGGTGATGGAGTGTTTGGAGCAGTTGTTGCCACCATCAAGTAAGTAGACTCGCATTTATGCGCATTACGTGATGCGTGATCCAGCATCGGGTAAAGCGCTTAAACGAATTGGGCTGTAGGAAGAGAGAACTTTGTGTCAGCGCGTGCACAAGTGAGGCGTCTTCGAAGATGTCATTGCTCTGATGATTTTTAAATCGGGGCCGGCTGAGCGAGCTTAAGGCTATTTGATGTTGCCTGGCAAGTACAGATGAAATCCTTTGAGATCATCAGTGAGATCACTGAGATTGAGATGATTGCGGTTGGAAGTGCAATTCGAGATGTTGCACGGTTGCGAAAACAGTACGGCCTTGGGCACTGGCGCAAACTCAAAGAAGTCGCTATGATTCGTTTAGCGAATGGTCGCATACGACGAGCAGAAATTCACTGGTACGAAGCACATGGTATCGGCAGAAAAGAGTTTAAGCGCAAGCGCTACTTAGATTGAATTATGTCGACACGAAAAGTTTCTACTCCCCGCTTCGCAATTTGCATCGATAATTCGGAGTATCCTGCCTCGTTGGAGAAGCATAAAATCTATCGCGTGCTTCCGGACAAAGAAGCCGAGCGCGATGGCGATTTGCGTGTCATCGACGAGAGCGGAGAAGATTATCTGTATCCGGCAGATTATTTCATTTTGGTTGACTTGCCCCGTGAAGAAATACGAGTGTTAAACGAGTCTTATGCACGTGGCATTGAACACGCATGATTGCTTTATAAAGAAGGTTCGTGTTTTTAATCTAACCAAACCCGAGAATAAACTATGGTCCAGTCTCGAGAAGATTTGATTAGACAGTTATGTGATGCGTGGATAGCTGCTTATCAGCGATCAAGTAGTAGTTCTCATGAAGATCCAGAAAAATTTCGGCTACACAAAAACGGCATCAAATTTCATGAATTAAACTATCCGGAAATCCAGATAGCTTGCACAAGTCTTAGCAAAGTATTGTTGCTAAAGGGAATGAATACAGTAATTAGTCTTGATCATCAATTATTTTGGGCGTGGGCTGGAGAATTATTTCTATTTTCTTTACCAAGAACATTTTCTAATGAAGAACGATATGTTCAAGAACTATTGGAAACCTGTGTTCTAGCCTCTATTACTAGCATTACTCTGTCAAGGCAGACCAATCCACTTGGATTTAATGAAAAATTCATGCTCAAAGCACATCTGATTTTAGCATATCTATCGCTTCCTCTTCTTGAAGCAATTCTAAAAAAGGTTTGCAAAGCTTATGTAGATTATGACGGGAATGTGATAAAACCATTCAATGTGCAAGGTCGTGGCGGCAATTTGAAGGAATACGATCCTCATAGCTCTAGTCTAAGTCAAAGGAAGTGTAGCAGTCTTCGAGATTTGCTACACCTATTTTATAAAGACGTATCAGATACAGATTTGAAATCAAAATTGGACGAGATGCGAAAACACCTTTCTACTTTAGATAGCACCAAGGATCCATTCGACCTGATATATGAGTGGAGAAATTCATCTCTTCATGGGCATACCAATTTCCAGACTATCGGTGGTACGATCTTGAACCTTACAATTTTGATTTTGTTCAGTCAAATCCGTTCAGATTATGAGCGAGTTCGAGATGACATTTGGAAGACGGTTCAGAGTGATCTAGTGACATACCGTTCCAGTGGAGTTTTATCTCCGCGATATTATTTACCGTTCTTAGTGGCCAAGAAGCTGGATAAGCTCGTGGCAGAATTCTAAACTCTTCACGCAAAGAGAAGTGCATGGCCAAGATTATCCAAGAAAGAATGACCGCGGAGCTGAGTGGAAAATTCTGCATCTTCCTCATCAGGCTGAGGATCAATCGCTGGCGGAAGCTGCATAAATGGGTCCCTATGGGCAAAAGAGAAACGGCCAGAGGACGGATGGCTTGACTGGGGAAGAGGGAATACTTTGCGCATCAAAACAGAACGCTTAGAGTTGGTGGCTGGAAATCTAGAATTGTCTGAAGCAGAAATCAATGATCTCAACGAGTTTAGCCGGTTGCTCAACGCGCAAGTTACAGACTGGCCTCCTCCACTCAACGATGAAAACTCGATGAGATCTGCACGAGACTATTTTGCACAGAATCCGGATGCTAACGGCTGGGGATTATGGTACTTCATCTTGCGCTCTGAGAATGAGCAAGAGCATATTTTAATAGGAGGCGGTGGCTTCAAGGGCAGGCCTTCTCCCGACGGCACGGTTGAGATTGGCTACTCATTGCTAGAAAGATTTCACAAGCAGGGGTAGGGGAGCGAGGCAGTACGCGCTCTTGTTGCCTGGGCTTTCGGGCATTCGATGATAAAGGGTGTGATCGCTGAGACATTGCCGGAGCTGCGGCCTTCTATCCGAGTGCTAGAGAAGAATGGATTCAAATTTATCGGACAAGGCTCTGAGCCTGGGGTCATTCGTTATCAGCTAACGCGTGAAGACTATCTTGCACTCATGTCTAATTGATTGTGAGAGAGATAAATGGTTTATTATCTACCCTTGAACTCGGGCTTCTTCTTCATCAAGAAGGAGTTCACACCCTCCATCATGTCTTCGGTGGCAAAGAGAATGCCGAAGGCCTCGCGCTCCATCAGAAGCGCTGCCTCGAGCGGAGACTCGGCACCGGCATTCATGATTTGCTTCGCAAGACGAATTGCGATCGGTGGGCCAGCCGCGAGTTTTTCGGCAAAAAGCTTCACTTCTTGCTCAAATTTCTCGTTCTCATACATGTGATCGATTAACCCATACTGATAGGCCTTTTCAGCACTAACGCGCTCTCCAATCATAACTAACTCCTTGGCGCGTGAGAGTCCAACGAGTCTCGTGAGACGCTGCGTGCCGCCACCGCCGGGGATCAAGCCTAAGAAAATTTCTGGCTGACCGACTTCGCTGCGCTTGCTCGCGACTCTGAAATCGCACGCGAGTGCCAGTTCCAATCCGCCACCGAGGGCAAACCCATCAATGGCCGCGATCACAGGCTTCGTGCAAAGCTCCGGTGCTCTAAAAAATTCTCCAAGCTCGACGAACTGATGGGGCTTGCCGCCGACGAACTCGGTGATGTCGGCTCCAGCGCTGAAGGCACGTCCGCCCTCGCCTCGGATCACAATCACGCGCACGTCATCATTGAAGCGAAGCTCTTCAAAGACTCTGGGCAACTCCGCGCGCATATCTGAGTTGATCGCGTTCAAGCGCGCCGGGCGATTCAAGATCACCCACGCGATTTTTGAGTTCTTGTCGATCTCGACCTTGAGCGCTTTGTACTCTTTGCCCGTCTTCTCGTAGCCATAGAAACCAGCACCAGCTTTTTCGCCCGTCTTGCCCTGTTCGACCATCTGGCGAAGCAACGGAGTCGCCTTGTAGCGCTCTTCTTTGTACTTGGCATAGTGCTCGTCAAGAGATTTGAGAATCTTATCGACGCCGATGCGATCGGCACGACGCAGCAATCCTTCAGGGAAGCCCGCACCAAGCTGGCACGCCAAGTCAATCTGATCAGCCGTCGAGACTTTGTGCTCAATTAGCCACGCAGCCTCGTTGACCATGAGTGCGTAAATCGCTATCGGATCGAATTTTTCTCCGGCCTCCCGTGTGTAGTTGGCTCCAGCACCGTCTTTGTAGGTGTAAAAACCTTTTCCCGTTTTGCGGCCCAAATTCCCAGCTTTGACCGTATTTTCAATCACCGGCGGGATCACGACGCCCGCTTCTTTCATCAAATGATACCCAATATCAATGCCCGTGAGGTCTTGCAACTCGAAGGGCCCCATCGGGAAACTCTCATAGAACTTCATGCGACTATCAATTTGATCGATCGTTGCGTCTCCGCGCGAGGCAATCCAAGCCGATTCAAACATAAAAGGGCCAACCAAAACTCTGTTCACGATAAACCCGCGCACGTCTTTCTCGACGCGAATCGGAGTGCGCGTAAGCTTTTTCGATAACTCGACGATGAGATTCATCGTCTCTTCCGAAGTTTTTTCTCCCTTGATGACTTCGACGAGTGCCATCTTGACCGGCGGGTTGAAAAAGTGCATCCCGACGACTTGACCCGCGCGCTTGGTAATCTTGCCTAGATCGGTGATGCTCAAGCTGCTCGTGTTGGACGCGAGTACAGTGTGCTTGGGTGCGCTCTTGTCGAGCTCTTGATAAAGCTCGAGCTTCAGCTTCATGATCTCGGGGGCAGCCTCGATCACAACATCCGCGTCTTTGACGGCTTCTTTGATGTCGACGAGCGGAGTGATGCGCTGGGCGACTTCCTCGGCCTTCGCGGGAGTAAGTCCAAAATTGCCCTTCTCAGCCAGTTTGTTCAAGCTCCATTTGATTTGATCGTAGCCCTTTTTGGCGATTTCTTCATTGATGTCACGGAGCTTCACTTTGTAGCCGGCGAGCGCGGCTAGCTCGGCGATTCCGTGTCCCATCGTGCCGGCGCCAATCACAGCGATCGTCTTGATCTCATCCAGTTTCATCGGGTCACCTCAAAAAAACATTTTCCCTTGGGATACAAAATGGACAAACTATCTTAACAGAAAACGAGCCTGAGATTCAATAAATTTCCACTAAGTTTGGATAGACAACGTTGTTTTGATTATTAGGCAGAGCAAGGAGCTAATGCCGCTCGTAGGCAATCTCGATCCCCTCTTCGTCACCTACTGTCAATAACCCTTTCTCTAAGAGATGGATCAGTTCGTCGTCGGCGCCTGTTTCTTGCAAATAGTCGGCCGTGTCGTGATCGATATAGTACGATTTGTCTTCCTCAAACTCTTCTTCCAGGTGGTCGACCAAAAATTGCAATTGCTCTTCGGTGATCGCTCCCAACAGCTCGCGCTCCCTGGTCTCGGGATCTTGGGTGAAAAGCTGGATCATTAAATCCCCTCCTTAACTTTTCGTCTGCGCATGCTCCAATCGGTTTTCCAAGATTTGTTCGGATTGAAAATCTTCCAGTTGCAAATAAAAGTCTGCGACCTGATCGAGGGCTTCTTGTGGAGCCAAGCCGACGATCTCACTTCCAATAACGGAGACGCCATAGCGCTCTGCCTCGCGCTTGACCATCTCGAAGACGCGGAAGAGCGGAGTTTTTTTGTAATTGGTCATGTTCATCGAGACTTGGACGATGCCCCGTTCTTCGAGCGCGAAGCCCAGCGCTTTCACGAAACGAAAGCCCCCATCCGAGTGCCTGACGGCCTTGGCGATCTTTTTAGCAATTTCTAAATTATCTGTGCCGAGGTTGACGTTGAAAGCAATTAAGGGCATTCTCGCGCCGACCGCAACAACTCCAGCCGTCGGATGAATTTTTCGCTCGCCAAAATCTGGGGCCCAATCGGATTCTAGAATTTTCTGCGCGAAGTGCTCGAACTCGCCCTTGCGAATGTTCGAGAGGTCTTTACGCTCGGGGCGGGTCGCTGCTTCTTCGTAGAGATAAACGGGAAAACGAAATTTTTCCCAAATCTGTTTCCCCACGCGCTGGGCGAGCGCGATACAGTTCTCCATCGTTGCGCCTTTGATAGGAATGAAGGGGATGACGTCGACAGCGCCCATGCGCGGGTGCTCGCCCTGATGATGGTTGAGATCGATGAGTGCAATCGCTTTTTCAGTAAGAGCGAGAATCGCTTTCTCCACCGAAAGATCGTCGCCGACAAAAGTGATCACCGTGCGGTTGTGATCGTGATCGGAATCTACATCGAGCAAAACGGCGTTGGGAGTTTGTTTGATAGCAGAGACGATCTGCTCAATTTTTTTTGCGTCTCGCCCCTCGCTGATGTTGGGCACGCACTCGATCAACCGATTCACAAATTAGAAGCCCCTTCACCCTGGACAACGACGGAAATGACCGCCTCAGCAGCGAGCTCGCCATCCACGCTCGCCTTGGCTTCAATCTGATAAAAGCCTGAACGTTCGCGGGTGACCGTCACCTCATAGAGGAGTTGGTCTCCGGGGATGACTTTGCGGCGAAAACGTGCTTTGTCGACGCCAACCAAGTACCCGATGAGCTGGGCGCGGCCCTGGCTGACCAAAAGACCCGCTGCCTGAGCCAGGCCCTCTAGAATCAAGACGCCGGGCATCACCGCTTCTTGCGGAAAATGCCCGGCGAAATAAGGCTCGTTGATCGTCACGTTCTTGAGCGCCCGCACCTGGGTTGCATTCATCTCTAACACGCGGTCGACCAACAAGAACGGATACCGATGTGGCAATATCTCTTTGATCGCTTCTATGTCCTGCACGATCTCACCGCGCGCGTTAGGGCCCTTGGTTCATTTGCTTGAGCACTTCGTCCGTGATGTCTTCAACGTCACTTTCTTTCGAGTAGAGCACGGTCAAGTTCCCCTCTTGGTTGTTGAAGACCATCGTATAGCCTTTTTCGGCACCGAGCCGACGGATGACCTCGATCATCTTGCGCTGGATTGGGGCGGCCAACTGTACATCGAGCTGTTGTAGCTGGCCGAGCAGCTCGGCTTGTTTTTTCTGGAAATCGATCGAGCTAATCTTTCCGGCATCGAAATCCTTCTGCAATTGTTCCACTTCTTTTTGTTTTTTATCGCGCTCGTCGGTGAATTGCTGCGCCGCGCCGGCAAAGCCTTTGTAGTCTTTGAAGACGCGTTGCGTGTCGACGAGCGCTACTTTGGAAGAACCGGGCTTGAGCTTCTCGACTTCGCCAAGCCTATCGCTTAGCATACTGTAATTCTGCTTGAGCGTGTTCAAGTCCGTAAACGCCCGCGACATCAACTGGCCGCCGACCACCACGATCAAGAATAAGACGATCGCGGCGACGGCAACCCCGATCAGCAGCCGATTCTGGCCACTCTCCGTTTTTTGGATGTTCTCTGGCTGATTCATGCCGTATCCACAGGTTACTGTTGATTGTTCAGCTCGTCCAGCACAGCGCCCGTGATATCTTCCATGACGCCGTTCTTGATGTAGAGGACGACGTCCTTTTTCTGGGTCACCCAATCGTAACCCTTGGCTTGGCCGATCTTTTTAATCGCGGCGAGCATCTTGCTCTGGATTTCTGAAGTGAGCTTGAGGTCGACCAGCTGCAACTCTTGCTGGAGCTTCGCGGCGGCCTCTTCATAGTCCTTGCTGCTGATCTTGGCTGCTTCAAAGTCTTTCTTGATTTTGTCGAAGTCTTGCTGCTTTTTCTCACGCTCTTGCTTAAACTGCTCGACGGCTCCTTGCGTGCCCTTGTACTGAGTGAAGACGGCGTTCGCATCCAGATATGCAAGCTTGAGCGGGCCGCCGGAGCTGCTGGAACTGGTGAGCTTGTCTTGCAACTCCTTGACTTGGCTCTGGAGCGTGCTGATCTGCTTTTTCACATCGTCTGGGATGCCGCTGGAGAGCATTTGGCCCCCCAAATATCCTACGACCAATGCCGCAATTACCAAAACAACCCATATCCAATTCTGTCTCATAACAGACCTCCTGTCAAAGTTTGAAATTTCTCACGGTTTCTCTGTTTCTGTCTAGCTTATACGGTTGCGATGATTACGATCTACGCCGCCAAACCTTCCGCCGCTCACCCCCTAGAACATCGTGCCCAGGCCGAATTGGAAGAGCGGTGTCTGCGGCCAAAGCGGTTTATTTTCCTCAATCTTCATGGAAATAATCAGACGGACTTTGCCGAGCACAGGCGTGTCGATTTGCCCCTCGACGCCGAACGAGCGCAAGAGCGCGACATCGCGACCGATGCCGGCGTCGAAGAAGAGAATGCCCACGGCCATGTCGGTGACGCGGGCGCGGTATTCAACGTTAAGAATACCGAGCATATCCGTGAAGTGGGCGTCCCAGTTGCGCACCGTGATGACGCTACCGAGGATGAATCGCTCCTGCGAGGGCAAGTCCCAGCCAGCTTCAGCGAGCAAGCGCACGGCGATCGTTTGGTCCTCAAACGTCTGCCAGTGAAAGACAATCTGGCTGGTGAGCTTGGTGAACTTGGTGCCCACCGAGAAGCCGCCCGCTTGCTCGATGCCGAAGCGCTCGTAGCCCCCCCGCGTGGGGAAGATCGGGTTGTTCCGGTAGTCGTGATCGAGCTGGAGCGTGACCGAAGAGATCAGCTCTTTGCTGTCCAGGGATGAGGGCTTGTTGTCAATCGGCGGGAAAAACTTCTCATCGTACTCATAGCGATACTGGAGCGTGAGGGAGATGGGAAGTTTCAAGAAGGCATCGAGCGGGTAGCCCACGCCGAACTCTAGGCCGGTGCGGACCAGATTGTGCTGCGAGGGTTGATTCTCGTCCTCTTTCTTGGTCTCGCGAAAGACGCTAAAGCTCAAAAAATTATAATCCTTGAAGAACGGGAACGTGTGCGTATTGTACTCGATCTTATAGTTCGTCGTCGGCTTGCCGATCACACCGCGGTCAAACTCAAACGTGATGTCTTGGCCGGTGCCTAAGACATTCTTCCAGCCGAGCTTGATCTGCCCGACGATGCCCGCATCGGCATTATAGGAGATCGCTCCGTTGAGGCTGCCGAGCTTGTCTTCTTCTAAAACATCGATAGTAATATCGACAATGCCCGACTGGAGAGACTCAAGCTTAGGAGCGATATTCACGCCACCTTCCTTAAAATAGCCCAACTGTAAAAGATTTCTGTAGCTGTCGCGGAGAGGATTTTCGTTCAGAATCTGGCCCTCTTTGATGCGCAGCTCTTTGCGAATCACCTCGAGTGAGGTGCACTGCTTCTGGAGATCGATCAACGGCTTTTGCGATCCTTCCGGGATCTGGAAGACCGTCTGAGGCCCCGGGCACGGGTTCTTGATCTCGATCTTGCCGATCTGGCCTTCGATGATTTTTAGTTTGAGCGTGCCGTTCTCCAGGCCCTCGTTGTAGAAATCGGCCATCAGATACCCATCTTTGCGATAGGTGTCGTAAATCCCTTTTAAGATTTGCAAGAGTTTATAATTATCGATGGGCTCGGAGGGCAATTTACCCAGCTTGGCGTTCAACAGATCGGCGGAGTAGAGCGTGTAGCCCGAAAACGCTATCTTTTGGAGCGCTTCAGGCTTGTCGAGGATCTTGCGCTCGCGCACGGTCCAGGTAATTTTCACTTTGTCTTGAGCGCTACCGGGATTGACCTGGATATCTTTGTTGGGATCGACGGACAAGAAATAGACCGAACGGCCGATTTTTTGGAAGGCTTCTTGGACGGGGGCGAGCTTCATCGGCTCATTTTTTGTCAGCTTGATCAGCTTTTCGGCTTCGGAAGCCGGGACTGTCTCTAACCCGGCGATCTTCAACTCTTCGAGCTTGCCTTCGATAATCTGAATGTTGAGAACATTCTTGTCTGGGTCGAAGCCGCCGGTCACGCCGACGAACGCATAGCCCTTCTTATGATAAAGGTCCGTGATGGCCGCCTGGATGATCCCGTCTTTGATCCATTTGAGGTTGAGCACCTTGTCGTTCTCTATACCCTTGTCGCGCAGCGCATCGAGAATATCGTCCTTGCGCATGATCTTATCGTTGTAGGGGATTTTGACGATGAGCAGGTCAAAGTACAACTTATAAGTTTGGTTCCCTGAGATACTGATGCGCTTGACCACGGGATTCTCGACGACCGTGTAAGTGATACGGACGTCGGAGCCGTCGACTTTTTTGGTATAATCGGCGCTCTTGAAAAGCCCCATGCGCTCGATCGCATCTTTGCCCTTAATAATATCGTTCTCGACGACCGCTACTCCCACTTTGAACGGGAGCGCGGCTTTGATCTCGGAGACTCTGACGTTTTTGGCACCCTTAATAGTGATCTCTCTGACCGTCCATTTGTTGGGTTCGCCCTGAGCCAGGACAAGAGCCGAGAACCCTATGACTATAAAAACAACCAACCCGGTGAGTCGCAGCATTTTCAAGACCAAACTCCTCCTTCGAGCACGCTCTCTTCGGAGCGGCGATGCTGGATTGCTTCTGCCACGTGTGCCGTCTGTAGGGTGTCTGAGTGAGCGAGGTCGGCAATCGTGCGCGCGACCTTGAGGACGCGATGGTATGCCCGGGCGCTGAGGCTGTAATGCTCGATGGCGCGTTCCAGCAGGCCCTGCGCGGCTGGCTCCAGAGGGCACAGACGCCGTATTTCGCTGAGGCCCATCTGGGCGTTGGTGAACAGGCGCTTGCCGGCGAACCGTCTGTGCTGAGTCGCGCGAGCCACCGCGACGCGCTCGCGCACCTGCGACGACGGTTCTCCGGTCGGTTTACCCATCAACTCCTCCTTCGTCAATCGCGGTACTTCGATGAATATGTCTATTCTATCCAAAAACGGACCGGAAATCCGCTTGCGATAGCGCCGGATTTCCAAAGGGCCGCAACGGCAGGGCTTTTTCGGGTCTCCCAGGTGCCCGCAGGGACAGGGGTTCATCGCGGTGACGAGCATAAAATTCGCGGGGAAATTGACCGCGATCGTCGCGCGCGAGATAGTGATCGAGCGTTCTTCCAAGGGCTGTCTTAAAGTTTCTAAGACGTAGCGCTCGAATTCGGGTAGCTCATCCAGAAAGAGAACCCCGTGATGCGCCAGGCTGATCTCGCCGGGTCGAGGGGTGCCGTGACCGCCTCCGACCATCCCGGCATAAGAGACGGTGTGATGGGGCGCGCGAAAGGGACGCGCCGTGAGCAACGGGCGGTCTGTGGGGAGTAATCCCATAATGCTGTAAATTTTGGTCACCTCGATCGCTTCCTCCAGAGTGAGATCGGGCAAGATCGTCGGCAATCTCTTGGTTAACATGCTCTTGCCGGAGCCCGGTGGGCCGATGAGTAAAACATTGTGCGCTCCGGCGGCAGCCACTTCGAGCGCGCGCTTCGCCTGCTCTTGACCTTTGATTTCCTGAAAGTCGCACTCATACATACGTTCGGTCGCGAAATAACTTTCACGGTCGAATTCGAAGGGTTTCGGGACGAGCTGGCCCTCCAGCAGCGCGACGACTTCGCGCAAATGGGACAACGGATAAACTTTCAGATCACCGACGATCGCGGCTTCTTTGGCGTTGCCCGCGGGAAGAACGACCGAGGTGATCCCAAAATTTTTCGCGGCGAGCACGATAGGCAGCACTCCATGCACGGGCCTTAGCCCTCCGTCCAGAGAAAGCTCGCCGAGCAAGAGATATTCTGAAAGTTTTTCGCCCGAGACTTGGCCCGTGGCGACCAAGATCGCGAGCGCCAGGGGCAAATCGAGGCCGACGCCCTCCTTGGGCACGTCGGCGGGAGCCAAGTTGGCCGTAATGCGCTTCATCGGGAATTCGTAGCCCGTGTTCTTGATAGCGCTACGAATGCGCTCGCGGCTTTCTTGGACTTCTTTCTGGGGAAGCCCGACGATCGTAAAGTTGGGCAAGCCCATAGCAATATCGCACTGGACCTCGATCAAAGACGCGTCAATTCCCAAGACAGCACCGCTCAAAGCTTTGGCAAACATCGTGCATCACTCCTTAAAAATCACTCAACCCGAAGGCGTTTTTGTACAATCTCAGTTTTCCTTGAGAGAGCGCGACGACGTCAAAACGCGTATCCAGGTTGGTCGGATGGTCTGACAAATAGCGCTGCGCTGTGAGGATCAGCTTGCGCCGTTTTTCTGACGTGATGGCTTCTTCGGGCAGGCCGTGTGAATGATTCGAGCGTGACTTGACTTCGATGAAGACAAGACAGTCGGCTTCGCGGGCGATCAAATCTATTTCGCCGCCGCGCCAGCGATAGCGTTCGGCGATGATGAGATACCCGTGTTGTTTGAGAAACTCGCGCGCGGAGGCTTCGGCGCGTCGGCCTAGTCGAATATGCTCAGCCATACCAAACTCCTCAAAAGCTATGCTAAAGGGAACCCACCCGGTTTGTCAAGGCGTTTTGATGAACTGAAGAAATCGAGCCAGTCTCAACGCTTAAGCAAGGTTGAGACTTGTTTCTCTTCACCGAGAAGCCCGCGCGGGCGATAGATCAAGATCAGTTCGAGCGCGACCGCGATGATGATTACCCGCAAAGGGCCGAAGAGTCGCCCGGCAATATCTAAGTCAATCTTCCAACTAAAGAGGTCGAACTGCACGCGCGGAGGCAGGAAGTCGTTCTGAAAGTTCGTGATGCTGTAGAGCGCCCAGATGAGAAATGCACCGAAGAGCGCACCCTTGTGGTTGCCGCTGCCCCCGATGATCAGCATGACCCAGGGCAGGAAAGTCCACTGGACGGCATCGAACGCATCCGGCGTGATCGAGCGGGCTGAGTGTGCCCAAAAACTCCCCACGGCGCCCATGATCATCGCGCCCAAGACGAGCGACTGGAGCTTAAATCGAAAAGGGTTTTTGCCGAGTGCATTCGCGGCATCCTCGTCCTCGCGAATCGCTTTTAAGACCCTGCCCCACGGCGAACGGGCGATTCGTTGGAAAGCGAAATAGACGACGATCAGCGCGACAACGATCATGCCAGCGTAGAACCAGATGTAAAAGTTGGGGTCGACAAAGCCGGTCGGGTCTTGGTCGGAACTTTTGACCAGCCAGTCAAAGAGTGGTGAGGGGATGTCGGCGATGCCGCGCGTCTTGCCCGTGATGGGAAGATTTTGAGCTGAGACACGAATGATTTCGGCCAAGCCGATCGTCGCGATGGCGAGATAGTCTTCGCGCAGCTTGAGCGTAGAAATGCCGGTGATGAGCGCGAAGAGGCCCGCGACCAAGATAGCCCCCATCAATCCCACGATGAACGGTAGTCCCAACGCGGGAATAGGGGTTTCGGCCAAGTGCTCTGCGCCGAGCGTGATGTCGGAAGCTTTCACCAGGAGCGCGGATGTGTAAGCGCCGAGCGCGACAAACCCATGAATGCCGATGTTAAAAAGTCCCGTGTAGCCCCACTGTAAATTGAGCCCCAAGAGCGCCAACCCGTAGAGCCCGCCTAAGACGAGCATCGTCCTAACTAAGTACGTGAGGAGGCTGGCGACATCGTGGTCTGGGATGAACGGAGCGGCTCCGCCATAGAGCAAACCCAGCGCCGCAAAGCTGATGAGAGCGACCAGTCCACGACCTCGCGAGGTCTCCGCGCGCAAGAAGAGAAAGAGGCCGATGACGATCGTCAGCATTCCACCCGAGGAGATCAGATCACGAATCTGGAGTATCGTCATTTGCCACTCCCGAGGATTCCCTGAGGACGGATCAGGAGCATAATAATCAAGAGAGCGAAGGCAACGGCGGGTTGCCACGCCGTCGGGTTATATTGGCCCGGGATGAACAACACTAGAACGTTTTGCGCGAGTCCGATGAGCAAACCGCCGGCCATCGCTCCGTAGGGCGAGCCGATGCCACCAAGGATGGTGGCGGCGAAGAGCGGGAGCACGACTTGCGGGCCGACGTTGAAGAGCCGGAAGGGGCCGAAGACCAAGCATAAGAAAAAACCTCCGGCGGCGGCCAAGGCCCCGCCGATCCACCAGGTCCAAAAGATGACTCGTTCGGTGTCGATGCCCGTGGAGCGCGCCAGATCGGTGTTGTCGGCCATCGCGCGCATCGCCTTACCAAGCTTCGAGTATTTTAAGAAAAAATGGAGCAAGAGCGTCAGCACAATCGCCGCGCCGATGATGAGCCAATCTTGATTGGAGATGCGAACGATGATCTCTTTGTCGCCGATGTACCCTAAGCTTAAGGGCGGAGTGACGGAGATGTGCTGCCCAAACCCTTGGTTTTGCGTACCCCAGATGACTTGGACCAAGCTGCGCAGAATGAGAGCCATGCCGAACGAAGCGATGATCAAGACGACGGGTTTTGCCTTGCGAAAGCGTTTATAGAGAATTCTATCGACCGCGATCGCAACCCAGGGAGTGATTAAGACCGTGCCCACAAACGCAAAAGCCAGACCATAAATCTCTCGCAAACTTGGCTCGAGATCAGGGAGGGAGGACGTAAGAAACCCTCGCGCGAGATCATTGAGGCTGATCGCGATCGCGACACCTATGGCCATGACGTCGCCGTGCGAAAAGTTGCCGAAGTTCAGAATTTTATAGGTGAGCGAAAGGCCGATCGCGCCTAAGAGCAAGATACAGCCGTAGCGAATCCCGTTGAATAGGCTTTGAAGGCCTTGGGTTTGGAGCGTGTCGATGCTGTCAGTAAGCCATTTCCTGAATCCATCAGATACAGCAATGCCTAGGGCGATGAGTACAGCAAGCAAGACAAGGATTGCGAGTCCAATAGCCCATTTGAGACGGATCCCAGCAAGTAGAGGTGCGTTTGCAGTTTGACTCTGTTGCATTCGTTAGCCTCCAAGATAAAGCCGGCCGATTTCGGGGTTGCTCAGAATATTTTCGCTTGTGTCTTCGAATCGGTTTTCTCCGGCAGCCAAGACGTAGCCGCGATGAGAAAACCTTAGCGCTTCGCGGGCGTTCTGCTCGATCATTAAGATGGCAACGCCCGTTTTATTCACTTCGATCGTCTTCTCAAAAATGAGCTCGACCAACTTGGGGGCAAGTCCCGCCGAGGGCTCGTCCAATAACAGCAATTTAGGGTCGAGCATGAGTGCGCGGCCCATGGCGACCATCTGGCGCTGGCCCCCGGAAAGTTTTCCGGCTCGTGTGTTTTTTCTGTTTCTTAAGTCGGGGAAAAGAGAATAAATTTCTTCTAATTTGTGGCGGAAATTGTCTTTGCGGATGTACGCGCCCATCTCTAAATTCTCTTGGATCGTGAGCGAGGGAAAAATATTTTCGGTCTGAGGCACGTAACAGATGCCCTGATGGACGATGCGATCGGGGCTCCATCCGGTGATGTCTGTACTGTTGAAGACGACTTGGCCCGAACGAGGCTTGAGCAGACCGAAGACCGATTTCATCAACGTAGACTTGCCGGCTCCGTTCGGTCCGATGATCGATACGATCTCACCGGGCTCGACCTTGAGCGAGACCCCGTGCAAAATATCGATCCCGCCGTAGCCGGAGACAATGCCGTTGGCTTCGAGTAAGCTCATTCACTACTCCACTATTTTTTGTCAGCTTTGCACGCGCGATTCGGCATACTGGCTGCCCAAATACGCTTCGAGTACGCGTTCGTTCTTTCGGATCTCTGCCGGCGTGCCCTCGGCGAGTTTCTCTCCGTTGCTCATCACGATCACGGGATTGCAGAGCGTCATCACTAGGTCCATGTCGTGCTCGATGAGAAAGACCGTAGCGTTTCGCTCGGTGACCAGCTTCTCAATATAGCCGACGAGTTTATTCATTAACGTGGGGTTGACGCCGGCACCGGGCTCATCGAGCAGGATCATTTCGGGATCGGCCATCATTGCACGGGCGATCTCCAACAATTTTTTCTGGCCGCCGGAGAGATTGGCGGCGTATTCGTCTTTCAAATCGGTCAAGTTGACAAACTGTAAGACATCGAGGGCTTTGTCGCGGACTTCGGCTTCTTGCCGGCGGACACGTCCCGGACGAAACCACGAAGCCCAGAGGCGCTCTCCGGTTTGTCCTCCGGGAACGAGCATACAATTTTCTAGAACAGTCATTTGTTTGAACTCGCGTGGAATCTGAAAGGTTCTGACGAGTTTTTTATGAAAGACTCTGTGGGCGGGCAGGCCATCGATGCGCTCATCTTTGAAAGTAATCACTCCACTGTCGGGTGGGATGAAGCCGGTGACCAGATTGAAGAGCGTCGTTTTTCCCGCACCGTTCGGGCCGATGAGCCCGGTGATCGTACCTTGTTTGACTTCAAGGCAACAGCGATTGACGGCGCGTAGGCCGCCGAAATCTTTGACGAGATCTCGTACGATGAGCATATTTTTTGAGTAAAGACACCCCGTTCTTAGGGTCTTCTAACGCTTATGCTATCAGCCTTGTCTGCGTGAGCAGGATTATACTCTTGGCTCTAGGTTAGATCAAATCAGCATATTCTGCACCTAGCTCACGGTGCTAGGCTAGGCTTGACTTTACAGCAGGGGATTGCCAGAATGGGAAGTCTAAAGAGCAATTGGGTAGGTGAAAGGACTTGGGGAAAAAGAGAAAACTTAAATCAATCAAGAGTTGGGAGCGGCTAATTGAAGAACATGAACTCAAGGTACAAGAAGAACTGAAACGACCTCGCCCGCGTACTGGATTGATCGGATTTTGGCAAAAACAAACCTTAACGTGGCAAAGACAAATCGAGCATCGACGGAGGAGGTTGAAACGATGAAAACGGTCAAGACCAGAGAGTATTCTCTAGAAGATTTACAAGAAGCGTTCGGCGTTTTCGTCAAAGAATTGGATTCCGAGTATGTCAAGACACAGCGGCTCCTGCGAAGACTGCATAGAGTTAAATTGGGCACAGAGGCGTACGACGATGCTTGGGCTGAGCTTTATGTTTCTCTGAATGTTTTGGAAACCAAAGCGAACACATTGCGAGAGATTCTCGATGAGATCAGCGATTTGCAAGATACTGACGCTGAGGATGAATCGAACTGAGTGAGTCGAGTCGAAAAGGTAAAAAAACGAGAAAGGGCGAACGGATGACTTTCCCTAGGGCAGCAGATGTCGTCATCATCGGCGGTGGGGTCAACGGAGCGAGCATCGCGTTCAACTTGGCCGAGCGCAGAGTAAGAAATATTGTCTTGCTCGAAAAAGAGACGCTCGCTGGCGGACCGACTGGGCGGTCGAGCGCCATTTTGCGCCAGCACTATTCGAACGAAGTCACAGCCAGAATGGCGTTCAACAGTCTGAAAGAATTCCAAGAATTTTCCCATAAAGTCGGCGGCGAGTGCGGCTATGTCAAGACGGGCTTTATGATCATTGTCGATGCGCGCGATGCTGACAGGCTCAAACAGAACGTCGCGATGCAACAGCGCATCGGAATCAAAACACAGCTCATCACAGCGAACGAAGTCAAGCAGATCGATCCCTATCTGTGCACCGAAGATTTTCTCTACGCTGCCTATGAACCCGAAGCGGGTCACGCGGACCCTGTGCTGACGACGAGTTCTTACGGCGAAGCAGCGAAGAGATTGGGTGTCCAAGTCTTTCAGAAAACTTTTGTGAGATCGGTCAAAGCGAACAGTAGTCGAGTGTTAGGCGTAGAAACCGACAAGGGCACAATTGAAACACAAACCGTGATTGCAGCCGTCGGTCCCTGGACGCCGATGCTCGTGGCACCGTTAGGAATTTCTTTGCCCATTCACGCGTGTCGCGCACAGATCTGCATCGTTGAACGGCCTGCTCAAATGAAAGAAGAAGTGCATCCGATCTACGCGGACTTTGTCAGCAGTATCTACCTTCGCCCCGAAGAGGGACGACAGACGCTGGTCGGCTCGATCGATCCGAAGGAAGCCGAAGACCGCGCGCCGAACCCCGACAGCTACAAAGAAGCCGTCGATACACACTTTAGAGACGAGATGCTCGAAAAGCTCGCGAAGCGCGTTCCCATCTTGAAGAACGGGCTCTACAAAGGCGGCTGGGTCGGGCTCTATGATATCACGCCCGACTGGCATCCGGTGATCGACCAAGTCGGTCCCGAGGGGCTTTTTATTGTCGCGGGTTTTAGTGGGCATGGGTTCAAGCTCGCTCCCGCGACGGGCGATATGGTCGCCGATTTAGTCACTGGAGGGAAGTCGGCTGTGCCCGATGTGAAATTTTTTAATTATGATCGGTTTGCGAAAAAACAATATATTCGCGGGCAGTACGAGTATAGCATTGCAGGTTGAAAATTAACCGCCAAGACGCCAAGGACGCTAAGAAGAACTTGAGAGATTTTTCTGGGCGCTCTTCGTGCCTTGGCAGTTCAAATGTTAAAACGGTGCCTCGTCGCGGGCAGAGAAGGGTTGATACGTGGGTTCCTCGAAGCTGGCGTATGAGCGAAGAAATCGCAAGATGAACGAAACTGCCGCGGGACCGTTGCGTTGTTTGCCGATGATGATCTTAAGATCTTCGCTCAAGGAATCTTGCTGCTCCGCTCTGTCTTCCATAACTTCTGGAGATGATTCCTCTTTGTCTTTTCTGGGTTCTTCCCGATGAATGAATATCACGACGTCAGCAGCCTGTTCGATCTCACCGCTCTCACGCAAATCAGATAATCTCGGTTCGCGACCCTCACCACGCTCCGGCGCACGCGAGAGCTGCGAGAGAGTCACCACCGGGACACCCAACTCGCGTGCCAAGCCCTTGAGCGAGCGCACGATGTACGCAACTTCTTGTTCGCGCACATCGCTGCGACCCACTGCTTCGACGAGCTGCAAATAGTCAACGAAGAGTGCGTCGAGATGGTGCTCGGTCTTCATGCGTCGGGCTTTGGCTTTCAATTCGGTGATCGAGATCGCTGGCGTGTCGTCAATAATGATTTTGCTGTTCTGGAGTTTACCGGCAGCATTGATAATTTGACTCCACGCTTTACTATCTGTTTGCAGATAGCCGCCGCGCAGGCGGTGTAAGTTGATGCGCGCTTCGGCGCAGAGCAAGCGCTCCAAAACTTGCTCCTTGGTCATCTCCAAACTGAAGATGCCGACGCATTTGTTATAGTGCAGCGCCATCTGGCGAGTCACGCTCAAAGCCAACGACGTCTTACCGACGCTCGGGCGTGCGGCGATGACGACCAAGTCAGAAGGCTGTAGACCCGAAGTCAACTCATCGAACTTTTGATAACCCGTCGCATGGCCTGTGACGGTGTGCTGCGAGGCGTCTCTTTGCAATTTTTCCAGGTGGCTCAGATGCTCGTGAATGAAATCGCGAATTAAATAATAGTTTTGCTGCACTTCGAGTCTGGAGATTCGGAAAAGTTTTTCTTCAGCGGCGTCGAGCAGTTGAGTCATCTCTAACTCTTCGTCGAAGCCGAGCTCGGCGATCTCGCGACCGGCAGTGATGAGGTCGCGCAAGACGGCTTTTTTGCGAATGATATCGGCGTAATGATCGACGCTGGTCGTCGTCGTGACTTTGCTATAGATCTCGCTTAAGTAGGCGCGTCCGCCGACTTCTGCGAGCTTTCCCAGTTCTTCAAGTCTATTCCCGACGGTGATCAAATCGACGGGTTTGGCGGCCTCCGCGAGGTCCAGGATCGCGTGATAGATCGTGCGGTGCGGGGGCCAGTAGAACTGGTCGGGCAAAAGCTTGGCTTGTAACAACGGGACGACGGTCTCGGCCTCGAACATCAACGCGCCGAGGACAACTTGCTCGGCTTCACGATTCTTGGGGAGCGTTCGAGTGCTCTCCGGCGCTTCTGCCATAAAAATCTCGCTTTCTTCAGTTGATTATAGCTTGAACCGACGCGAAAGTGTAATCAATATGTGTCCAGCAGAGTGCTTGACTGTGCTAGGGTAAATCGTCTAGTCTTGGAGCATGGAACCTAGCAATATATTTGAATACGAAGCGTTGGCGCGGGAGAAACTCCCTCAACCCGCCTATGACTATTTCGCCGGCGGAGCGAATGACGAAATCACTCTGCGCGAGAACCACCAGGCGTTCGATCACATCAAGATTTTGCCCAGGGTCTTGGTCGATGTGAGCAAACGAGACACATCGACCACCGTGCTCGGCCAAAAAATTTCGTTTCCTGTGATGGTCGCACCGATGGCTTTACAAAAGATGGCTCATCCCGACGGAGAAGTCGCGACCGCGCGGGCTATCGGAGCGACGGGCACAATCATGATCTTGAGCACGCTCGCGAGCAGCACGATCGAAGAAGTCGCGGCGGCCGCGACCGGGCCGCTCTGGTTTCAGCTCTATTTTAGGGATCGCGAGATGAGCAAGGAATTGGTGCAGCGCGCTGAGAAGGTTGGTTTCAAGGCGATCTGTCTCACCGTCGATGTTCCCGAGCTGGGACGGCGCGAGCGCGACGTGCGCAATAATTTTATGCTCTTGGGCGCTGGCGGTGCGGCGGGCCAAATGGGTCCTGATGCTTCGCTCAACTGGAAAGATGTCGACTGGCTGCGCTCGATCACGAAACTCCCGATGGTGCTCAAGGGAATTCATAGAGCCGCTGATGCGATACGCGCCGTCGAGCACGGAGCAGCCGGCATCGTCGTCTCAAATCACGGTGGGCGTCAACTGGACACAGTCCCGGCGGGGATCGAGATGCTTCCCGAGATTGCCGAAGCTGTTGCGCATCAGATCGAAGTCTATGTCGACGGCGGCATCCGTCGTGGGACGGATATTCTGAAAGCGCTCGCACTGGGAGCACGGGCCGTCTTGCTCGGTCGCCCGGTGCTCTGGGGCCTCGCCGTCAATGGCGAAGCCGGCGCACGTCGTGTGATCGAGCTCTTACGCGATGAATTCGATCTCGCGATGGCGCTCGCGGGATGTCCGACCGTAAAAGAGATCGATCGGTCGTTGGTGAAGTTGCCGAGATAATTTGCCGTAGGGGCGTAGCATGCTACGCCCCTACAATATTTGTTGTTCCCCCTAAACCCTCTCGTTACAATGAGTTCGAGTTTTGAATTTCGAAGGAGGCGTCATGGCAACGGCAGTCGTGAGGTACACCGGTGGCATGCAATTTCTCGGCACCAGCGGCAGTGGACATTCTGTCGTGATAGATTCATCCGTCGAAGGGCATGGAAACGACACGGGAGCGCGCCCGACGGAATTGCTCTTGGTTGCGCAAGGGTCATGCTCGGGTATGGACGTCGTCTCGATTCTCACCAAACAGCGCGTGCGCTTCGATCGCTTGGAGATTGATTTGGACGGACATAAGACCACGGAGTACCCAACATTCATTGATACTGTGAAAATTATCTATCGCATCTGGGGTGAGGAGATCGACGAAGAGAAGTTCAAGAAAGCGATCGAGCTGTCGCTCGAAAAATATTGCACGGTCTCCACCACGATGAAGAGCAAGATTTCTTATGAATATGAGATCAACTCCAAAGGCTGAGCGATGTCATTAAAGTTTCCCAAGTACAAGGTCGCTGCAGTTCAGGCCGAGCCGGTCTTGCTCGACCTCGATGCATCGCTGGAGAAAGCGATCAAGCTCATCGAAGCAGCGGCCGACGAAGGCGCTGAGCTGATTGTCTTTCCCGAAGCGTTTTTGCCCATCTACCCGTTTTGGACTGCATTCTGCTCGGGCGGCTATGAATATGCTCCGTTAAAGAAAGCCTATGCGCGGCTCTACAAAAACTCTGTCGAGATCCCCGGATCGGAGACTCGCGCGCTCGGCCAGGCTGCGCGCAAAGCGAAAGCGATCGTGGTCATGGGTGTGAATGAACGGGATATAAAGCATTCGGGTACTCTCTACAATACGATTATCTATTTCGGCAAAGCGGGAGAGATTTTCGGTACACATCGAAAACTCGTGCCAACCTATCACGAGCGGATGATCTGGGGCCGCGGCGACGGGACCGATCTCAAAGTTTATGAGACCGAGCTGGGTCGCATCGGTGGCTTGATCTGTTGGGAAAATTTCATGCCCTTAGCGCGCTATGCGCTCTATGCCCAAGGCGTTCAGATTTATGTTGCACCGACGGCTGACGACACCGAAAACTGGCTCGCTGCGATGCAGCACATCGCGTTCGAGAACCGGATGTACGTGATCCCAGTCTCGCCTATTTTGAAGATTGATAGCCTCCCGAAAGATTTCGAGCTGCGCAAAGATTTAGAAAAATACAAGGGCAAACAGATGCAGTTTGGGACGACGGCGATCATTGGACCCAATGGGAAATTCTTGGCTGGCCCCTTGTGGAACGATGAAAGCATTTTGTATGCGGAGATCGATCTCGAAAAAGTGTATGAAGAACGATCTCGGTTCGATCCAGTTGGGCACTACGGGCGCCCTGATGTTTTTGAGCTCTATGTGAACGGCGAACTGTGCTCAACTCTTTCTAACGTTCTAGAAACTGTGCCAGCGAAGATGAGTTTAGCAGAAAATGGTCGAGCGAAGAACGTGGGGAAACGTAAGTTACAAAGGAGTGTGAAACGAAATGGCTGAAGTGGTGATTGTCGATGCCGTGCGCACGCCGATGGGACGATTTCAGGGAAAACTTGCGCAATTCAGCGCAACGGATTTGGGCGCAGCGGCGATCAAAGCCATTAAAGACAGAAATAGCTTAAAGGGCGACGAAGTGGACGAAGTCATAATCGGGAACGTTGTCCAGGCGGGCGTCGGTCAGGCCCCGGCGCGTCAAGCGAGCATCAAAGGTGGAATCTCTCCGTCTGTACCAGCCCTTACTGTGAACAAAGTTTGCGGCTCGGGCATGAAAGCGATCTTGCTCGCAGCCCAAGCAATCAAAGCCGGCGACGCGAAGATAGTCATCGCGGCGGGCATGGAGAGCATGAGCAATGCGCCCTATTTACTCAAGGGTGCTCGTTCTGGGCTTAAATACGGCGACCAAAAATTAGTGGACTCGATCGTAATCGATGGGCTCTGGTCGTCATTCGATGGGAAGATCATGGGTGATGCCGCCGAGTACACAGCCACTAAGTCTAAAATCTCGCGCGAGGAGCAGGATCGTTTTGCCTATCAGAGCCACATGAAGGCCGTGAAAGCGATTCAAAATGGGAAATTTAAGAACGAGCTGATTCCCTTGCAAGCTCAAGACGGACCCATCGAGCAAGACGAGACGCCGCGCCTGGATACGACGATCGAAAAGTTGGCCAAGCTGAAGCCCGCGTTCAAAGATGGGAGCACGGTCACAGCGGGCAACGCGCCGGGGTTGAATGATGGAGCTGCGGCACTCTTGATTTGCTCCAAAGAAGAAGCGAAGAAGCGCGGCTATAAGCCCTTGGCGACGATCGTCGATTACGCTGTCGCAGGCACCGCACCGATCGATCTCTTCTATGCTCCGGTTGAGTCGACGAGAAAACTCATGGCCAAGATGAAGGTCAACGTGAATGCGTTTGATCTGATTGAAGTGAACGAAGCGTTCGCATCACAGACGCTTGCAGATGGCAAGGAGCTGGAGTGGGACTGGGATCGTGTTAATGTGAACGGTGGCGCGATCGCGCTCGGGCACCCCATTGGTTGCAGCGGAGCGCGCATTGTCGGCACGCTCGTCTGGGCGATGAAGGATCGCGGCGCAGAGTTAGGGCTCGCGACGATCTGCATGGGCGGCGGGAACGGGATTTCGCTCGCGGTGAGGAGGGCAGCTTAGCAGGGGAGGCTCAGTGTCAGCTCGCGTTACTCAGCCTACGCCTTACCCCGACCTCAATACCATACTGCACCTATTACTATCAGGAGTGCGCACTATTCTCGGGAACCATTTTGTCGGCATGTATCTTTCTGGTTCGCTTGCCAGCGGTGATTTCGACCCACAACGGAGGGGCCGGTTCAAATAGAGAAGGGAGCACCGCCTGAACGAAAGTGCTTGTGGAACCAAGAAAAAAACTCTCACCCATTCTTTCACACGTCGTAATTTGTAGCGGGCACTGCGGAAATACTTGTCAAAGTCTTTGATGCGACGTTTGAGGAATTCCCCGAAGAACCCTTCGATCGAGGAACGCACTCCTCTGCTCACGACTTGCCAGTCAGTTTGCGTTAATCCGCCGGTTCCGTCTTGACGCTATAGACTGAGACGGGTTGGCTCTTTCCCTTAAAGACTATTGAGTCCAATAGCTCGGTGTGAAGCGCCGTGGGCAAGCTTTGCTGAGTGTTCTCGCTTATGAGAAGAGGCTGGCCAATAATTTTGGTATGGTCTTGTATACGCGAAGCCACATTCACCGTATCCCCTATGCAAGTGAAAATCGCGCGCTGTTGGGTACCTGTGTATCCCGCAATAACTCTACCCGATGCAATCCCCACACCGATCTGAATTTGTACTCTATTGCGCAACGCTTGTTCTTGATTAAAGCCTTTTAACAATTCGAGCATCTCGATCGCCGCAAAGACCGCTTGCTCGCGATGATCGACTCGTGGAATCGGGGCACCGAAAATGGCCATGATCTCATCACCGACAATTTGGTTGACGATTCCACCATGATCTTTGATGGGCTCGAACATCAACGTAAAGTAAGTGTTGAGCAACTCCATTGTCTCCGAGGGGTCTTGCGATTCGGCAATCGAAGTGAAAGAGCGAATGTCCGTGAACATGACCGAAGCGTCCACGTGTTTGCCGCCCAATGAAAATCCTTTGCTGATCAATTCTTCAGCGACTTCGCTGGTCGCTACTGTATCAAAGAGCTTGCGCTGCTGATCGCGCAACCGTTTCTTTTCAAGGCTCGCGTTGACTCGCGCCCGGAGCAAGACTGTATTAAGTGGCTTTGTGAGATAGTCTTCGGCTCCCATCTCAATGCACTTGACGACGCTGTCCAGCTCGTCCATCGCCGACGTCATAATAATCGGGATCTCGCGCAGGTGCGTGTCTTGCAGACACGTTTCCAAGACTTGGAACCCATTCATTTCGGGCATCTCAATATCTAATAAAACGATGTCAAAAGGCTGGCTGTGTAAGAGCTTCAACGCTTGTTTTCCGTTTTCAACAGCCGTCACCACGTGCCCCTGTTGCTCCAGCCCGCGCAGAAGCAAAATGCGATTGACCTTGTTGTCTTCGACGACTAATAATCGTCCCGGCCCGTGCATCTTATTCGAAGTCATGGCGCAATCTCTTCAAGACTTCTTCTACTTTTTTGTACTCAGCCGATAGAGTCTCAAGCTTATCCCCGACTTGGCTTAGTTGGCCCGCTCGTCCTAGCATTTCTAGCGCCTTGGCTTGGTCGGATAAAGCGTGCGCGCCAAAACTCGCGCTGTTGGATTTAAGCGAATGAGCCGATCGGCGAAACGTCTCAACATCATTTTTAGGAAGAGCTTTTTGCATCGAAGCAATCAATTGCGGAGCCTCGTCAAGAAACGTATCAATCAGCTCGCCGATAAAATCCTCGCCGACCATCTCTTTCAGATTGTTAAACACAGATAAATCTATAGCACTGTCGCTCATAAATTATTTCTCCTCTTTTGGGGAGTGACGTTGTTCAGAGCGCCGATTAGTTCATCGACTCGAATGGGCTTGGTGATGTAATCATTCATGCCCGCAGCGAGGCACATCTCGCGGTCGCCCTGCATCGCATTTGCCGTCATCGCGACGATGTGCGGACGCTTCTTTTTACTCCAGCGTGCGACAATGCGCCGCGTCGCTTCAAGCCCATCCATTTCGGGCATCTGCACGTCCATCAAGATCACATCATAATGCTGACGCTCGACGGCTTCGATCGCTTCCAGACCATTCGACGCCACATCGGCACGATAGCCCATCTGATCCAAAATGCGCAGCGCGACTTTCTGGTTGACGACGTTGTCTTCGGCGAGCAAGATCCGCAAAGGATGCCGCTTGGCAATCTTTGGATCGAATTTTTGTTTCGCTGTCTTAATCTTTGATAAAGTTGCTTTACGCTGCTTGGTTTTCGCGCCAGCAAAAACGCTCGCCAGCGCATCAAAGAGTTGTGAGGGCTTGACCGGCTTGGTGAGATACGCTGCAAATGCTGAAACTTTTTCTTTGGTTCCTTGACGCCCCAACGACGTGAGTAAGATCAAAGGCAATTTCTTGGCACTGGGCAATTTTCGCAGCGCTTTCGCGAGCGCCATGCCGTCCATCTCGGGCATGTGCATATCCAAAATTGCCAGATCAAATTTTTTCTTCGTCTTCACAATCTTGAGCGCTTGCTTGGGCGATTTTGCCACTCGTGGAGTCATGCCCCACTTCTTCGTCTGTATTTCCAAGATGCGACCGTTGGTCGCGTTGTCGTCCACAATGAGAATGCGCTTGCCCTCGACTTCGGGCTGCAGGCTGCTCAGATTGCGCACCGATTTACTCACAATTGACTTTGCCACCTCTGCTTTAATCGTGAAGAAGAAAGTAGACCCTTTGCCCGGCACACCCTTGCTCTCGGCCCACATCGTACCGCCCATCATGTCCGCAAGTTTTCGGCTGATGGCCAAGCCTAAGCCCGTACCACCGTATTTGCGCGTCGTCGACGAGTCGGCTTGACTAAAAGACTGGAAGAGCCGCTTCATGCCCTCGGGTGAGATGCCGATGCCGGTATCGCGCACCGAGAAGAGCAACTCATTGGCAGCTTGTCCGCGCTTCACTTCAACGACTACTTCGCCATGATCAGTGAACTTGATTCCGTTGCTCAGTAAGTTGAGCAAAATCTGACGCACGCGCGTGACATCGCCGCGCACGACGCTGGGCACCTCGTCATCAATCAGATACGCCAGATCGAGTCCGCGCTCGACGGCGCGCCCCGCGACCAAGTCCAGTGCCGACTCAACGCACTCGCGCACATCGAAGGGCTGATGCTCCAATTCCATCTTCCCGGCCTCGATCTTGCTGAAGTCCAATATATCATTGATGATAGTTAAAAGCGTATCGCTGGAGTTGCGGATTGTCTCGGCATACTCGTGCTGTTCTCGGGTGAGATCAGTGTCCATCAGTAGGCCGCTCATTCCGATGACGGCGTTCATCGGAGTGCGAATCTCGTGGCTCATCGTTGCCAAGAAGGCGCTCTTCGCTTCATTGGCCGCGATCGCTTCTTGGCGCGCGCGCTGGAGTTCGGTGATGTCGTGATAGATAACAACAAATCCCTCGTTCAGATTGGCAGGGTTGATGGGCAAGACCGATATTTCCACATCGACGAAGCTACCATCTCTACGGACACGCTTCGTGATAATATGGAATCGGTTCTCGGTGAGGGCTTGATTCGTATAGTGAAGGGCTTCGAAACGCACCTCTTCTCTATAGGCGATCAGATCGTCAATATTGCGGCCGAGGGCTTCTGTTTCGGTATAACCGAACAATTTTTCAGCAGCCAGATTCCATCCCCTGATTATTGCATCTCTTCCGATGAGCGCAATCGCAGCAGGGCTGTTGGCGATCACTGC
Organism: Candidatus Acetothermia bacterium; assembly: GCA_016179105.1. Lineage (GTDB taxonomy): Bacteria > Bipolaricaulota > Bipolaricaulia > RBG-16-55-9 > DRXL01 > JACOSB01. Next base: position 36,736 of record JACOSB010000160.1, on the reverse strand, counting down.
TTCCAAGAATTGTCTCTGGTTCTTCACCTCATTGAATAGTCGTATATTTTCGATGGCGATGACCGCTTGATTGGTGAAGGTTTGCAGGAGAGCGATCTGTTTATCCGTGAAATTCCCTGCTTCGCGTCTGGCGACCGTGATGGCACCGAGGACCTCACCCTCCCGCAACATTGGGATGGCAACAATGCTCTTATACCCTAGCTTCCGCGCGACTCGAAGCGTCCACGAGGGTACGGTGGGTTCGTTTTCGATGTCTGCAATGTGAATGATTGTTTGGCGACGCACCGCTTCAGCAGAGATACTAGGTGCGCTCTCGATCGGTGCAGGCAGTACGCGGTTGAGTTCTTCAACCACCTCCGGCGTCAAATTGTACTGTGCCCCGAGAGAAACTATTCCGTTCTGCACTCGATACACGCCGCAAAATACCGCATCACACAGTTTCACTGCGTGCCGCGCAACCGTTTCGAGCACGGGTTGCACGTCTGTCGGAGAACTGGCGATGACGCGCAGGATTTCGCTGGTTGCGGTTTGTTGTTCCAAGGCTTCGGTGATGTCACGGTTGCGCGCCTGGATTTCATTGAAGAGACGTGCATTCTGAATGGCGATGGTAGCTTGGCGAGCCAAGCCCATCAAGAATATTAGATCGTCCTCGAAAAAACGATCGCCGCCCGATCTCCAGACCGACATTAAGCCGATCACTTTATCACCCGATAACAACGGCGCGACCATCAGTTTTTCATCAGATTTATCCTCAGTCCCAGCGATCTTTACGCCGCGCGGATCTTGGCTCGCATCGTTGATGACTTCGGCGGCTCCCGTCTTCCAGATGCTGCCGATAATGCCCGCGCCGAATTGAATCGTCATCGCTTTGATTTGCGCAGCGATGGGTCCAAGCGCGACGAAGGCCTTCATCGCCTGCCCCGTTTCATCGGGTAAGAAGACGGCACAATCACTGACCTGCAAAAGATCGCGTGCGTGACGTGCGATGCGTTCCAAGACTGTCGTCGGATCGAGCGTTGCCGAGATGTCACGACCTACTTCGATCAGTGCTGACATTTCCTGCGCTCGGCGCTGGGTCTCGTCGAAGAGCCGTGCGTTTTCGAGGGCGACGCTCATGCTGTTGGCAAAGGTTTGTAATAGGCGCACATCCGATTCGGTGAACGCGTACTCGCGATCAACGTTTTGCAAACTTATCGCGCCCTTCACCACATCGCCGACGACGAGCGGCACATACACGGCGGACTTGGATGGCTCCGTCCCAGGAGCGACGCCGACACCCGTTGCGATGAGTTGCTGGCGGGTTTGGTAAAGCACGGGCTGGCGAGTGGCGATCAGTTGCTTGGCAATATTACCGTATCGTGCCGGCTCGGAGTAAAAGCGCTGACCCTTTTCGATGCTATAGCGCTGATAACCCATCTCTTTTTCGAGATCAAAGGTGGCGATCGTTACCGCTTGTGCGTCGAAAATCTCGCGAATCTTGTCGCCCACCAAATCGTAAATCGCCTGCATATCGAGCTTTGATGCGAGTCCTTCTTGCACGCTGTTGATGATGGCGAGTTCGGCAGCGCGCTGTTCGGTCTCTTTGAGCAGGCGCTGAGTCTCATCGAACAGACGTGCGTTTTCCAGCGCGACGCTCATTGCAGTGGCGAGGGTTTGCAGGAGACGGACATCTGATTCGCTAAAGACGTGTTCGCGTTGATAATCGCCGATTTCAATTAACCCGCGCGCTTGATCGCCTGCCACGAGCGGCACATACATAGCCGATTTTTCCAGTTGTGTGCCTAGGATGATGGAGCTGCCATACTTTACTATTTCTTGCGCCATGTTCTCGTTGATGACCAATGTCTCGCGGGTGCGGAGGACATGAGCATTGAAGCCGGTTTCGCGTAACGGGCGCGAATCAATCGCGATGCGTTTCCCATTTTCGTATGCGTATGGATAGTGAACTAGATTTGTCTTGGGGTCATAGATACGGATGTTGATATCTGCCTGATTGAATATCTCACGGATCTTGTCGCCTACCGCGTCGTAGATGCCTTGCATGTTGAGTTCAGCGGCGAGCGCAGTTTGGACACTGTTAATGACTGCCAGTTCCGCGTTGCGCTGTTCGGTCTCTTTGAGCAGGCGCTGAGTCTCGTCGAAGAGACGGGCGTTTTCGAGGGCGACGCTCATGCTGTTGGCGAGTGTCTGTAAGAGACGCAGGTCGGATTCGGTGAAAGCGTTCTCGCGATCAATGTTTTGCAAGGTGATGACGGCTTTGGCTTCATCACCGACGATCAAAGGAACGCCGAGATAGGATTTGGCAGGAGAGCCCATGGGGACAACCGCGCCAAATTCAGCGCGCCGCTTTTCAATATCTTGATTGATGAGCAACGGCTCGCGTGTCCTAAAAATATGGGAGGCAAATCCTTTGCCGAGCGGTGAAGGTTCAGCGGTTTGCCGTTCGCCTTTTTCGATCGAGTAGCGAAAGTGCAAGAGATTGCTGGTGTGGTCGTAAGAGAGAATGGTTACTACCTGTGCGTCGAAGATCTCGCGAATCTTGTCGCCCACCAAATCGTAAATCGCTTGCATATCGAGTTTTGACGCGAGTCCTGCTTGCACACTGTTGATGATCGCAAGTTCAGCGGCGCGCTGCTTCTCGGCTTCAAAGAGACGTGCATTCTGGATGGCGACGCCCATGTTGGACGAGAGCGTTTGCAGGAGGCGCAAGTGATTTTCGTTATAGGCGTGTTGTTTATAACTTTGAATGGAAACGGTGCCTATCACTTTATCATTGACGATAATGGGAACGCCAAGATAGGATTGCGTCGCTTCGTCGCCCTTCTGGGAAGGCACATTCAGTGAGCCAGCGCTGTATGATTCCTGTTCTGTGCCAAACATGAGCGGCTTGCCGGAAAGGATGATTTTCGAGGTCAGCCCTTGGCCCATGGGAAACGAGGTATCAGTCAGGTCTTCATAACCGCGGTCATAATCATAGGCGCGCTGAATGAGGTTGGTGGCGGGATCATATAAGCGGATGCTCACGGCTTCTGAGGCAAAGATACTTTGCACCTTGTCGCCCACGATCTTCGTCACGGTCTTGACATCGAGCGTCTTCGACATGGCTTCGCTCACGCTGTTGAGGATGGCAAGCTCGGCGTTGCGTTGTTGAGTCTCATTAAAGAGCCTCGCGTTTTCGAGCGCCACGCTCATGCTGTTGGCGAGCGTTTGGAGCAGGCGCACATCGGATTCGCTAAAGGCGTGCTCGCGATCCAGATTAGCGATATTAATCACACCCGTGATCGTTTCTCCCACAAGCAGCGGTACATACACTGTAGAGCGCGGCAGATCAAACTCATCTGGGAAGATGGCACCAATTTCTTTCATTCGTTGAGCAACATTTTCATTGATGACCAATGTCCGTCGAGTGTTAATCATATGATGGCTCATACCCGCAAAAGGCGACGGACTCCATTGCACTCGGTGTCCTTTTTGGACCACATAACTATAGTTGACCAGACCATTCACGTGATCGTACCTGCCAATGGCCACGCTCTGCGCATCGAATATTTCACGAATCTTGTCACCCACGAGATCAATGATTGCCTCGAAATCTAGCTTAGACGCCAACCCTTCTTGCACGCTGTTGATAATGGCGAGCTCGGCGGCGTGTTGTTGAGTGTCTTTGAGCAGACGCTGAGTCTCATCAAAAAGACGCACATTCTCAATCGCAATCACAGCCTGATCGGCGAAGGATTTGAGCAACTCAATCTGCTTCTCCGTAAACGGTTGCACCACTTTGCGGCGAATGGCAATGCCCCCGATCGGCTCTCCATCGCGGAGCAATGGAATAGATAGCACCGTCCGAGTGCCCCATCGTCGCTGAAGAGCGGCACTGATCGGATACTCGGCCTCGTTCAATTCTGCAGCCGCATCGTGGATATGGATAGTTTGCCGATCCACGATCGCGCGGCCCGTCAACGACTTGCGGTTGAGCGGTAAGGATTCGCCCGCCTCTAACCCTGGAATTGGCCCGCGGTGTGTCCATTCTTTGAGCATGTTGCCCTCAACGCGGTAGATGTGAGCATCATCGGCGCCACAGACCTTAGCCGCGTTCACGGCAATGACTTCCAACAAAGACTTCAAGTCCGTTTGAGAGCTACTCAGGGCACGGAGCACTTCGCTCGTAGCGGTCTGTTGTTCGAGTGCTTCTTTGGTCTCGTTGAAGAGCCGCACATTCTCGACAGCAATGGCCGCTTGATCGGCAAAGGTCTTGACCAGTTCGACTTGTTTATCGCTCAGTAGCTTTGGTTCGATGTGGCGAATGGTGATGCCGCCGATTGCCTTGCCTTGCCGCATCAGCGGGGTCGAGAACGTCATGCGATAGCCGAATTTTTTTGCGTTTGCGTCGCCGGCCGGATAGTCGGGTGCGGCCTCGTTCTGGCCATGGATCGTTTGAAAGGTTCCACCCTCCAGGATCGCTCGCCCGACGACAGTCTCTTTATCCAACGGAATCCCTTCACCCACTTGTGTGATGGGGATACTGCCGTAATGGGCGGACACCCTCAAAAAGTTGTCTTCCACCAGCACGATGACAGCGTCGTCCGATGCACATAACCGTGCCGAATGCTCAGCGATCACATCGAGCACAGGCTGAATGTAGGTGGGCGAGTTGGCGATCACTTTGAGAATATCGCTCGTTGCAGTTTCTCGCTCTAACGCATCAGTGATCTCATCATTTCGATTTTGCACTTCATCAAAGAGACGCGCGTTTTCGAGCGCCATGCTCATGCTACTGGCGAGCGTCTGAAGCAGGCGCAGGTCAGATTCGTTGAAGCCGTTCTCGCGGTCTAAGATTTGGAGAGTGAGAACACCGCGAACTTCATCACCCACGAGCAAAGGAACCCCCAGATAAGATTTAGGCCAGTCTCCGGATAACGGTACGGTTTTCCCGAGTTCCGCTGAACGCGCCACCAGGTTCTGGTTGATCATGAGTGGTTGGCGCGTCTGGAGTATGTGGCCTGAAAAGCCGCCGGGCAGACGTGGGTCGTGTGAATGTCGGTCGCCCATTTCATTACAATACGGGTAATGCATGAGATTCGCTGCCGGATCGTATGAGAGAATTTGAACCACGTGGGCATCGAAGATCTCGCAGACCTTGTCGCCAACCAGATCATAAATGGCTTGTATATCCAGTTTGCTTGCAAGCCCTTGTTGAATGCTATTGATGATTTGCAATTGTGCTGCGTATTGCTCGGCCTGCTGTCGTAGAGCTGTCAGCTCATCAGAGTTTGAATGTGAGTCAGGATTCTCAAATTGGTCAGCCATCGAGATTCTCCCATAAATACAGAGTTCGCTAGAACTATTATGAGGACGTAGTTTAAGAAGTCAAATAGTGAATCATCGGACCTTGATAGAGCCGAAGAAATTTAGTTAAATTTGAATCAGTATAGGAGGGGAGTCACAATGCGTACAACCACACTCAAGTTTTTCGGCTTAGGGATGGCTCTGACCGTTTTACTCGTTGTTGCGATGAGTTGCACCGGACTGACACCACCCACGGGGAACATGACCGATGAGCAAAAGATTCAAAATGCCATGAGTGCAGCTCCTATGGCCATTTCCAAGAATGCCACAATCCTGGACTTGCCTGCCTCCGCGGGGGCTCAGCCGAAGCAGCTGCGCGCGGGCACGAACGGCTGGGTCTGCTACCCCGATGACCCAGGAACGCCCGCGAATGATCCTATCTGTCTTGACCAAGTTTGGCAGGCTTGGTTCCAAGCCTGGGCTGAGAAGAAGCCGTTCAGCACCAAGGTCCCCGGCATCGGATACATGCTGCAAGGTGGAGCCGATGCAAGCAACACTGACCCGTTCAAGACAGCCCCCGGACCGGGTGAGCAGTGGTTGATTCTTCCACCGCATGTGATGTGGATCAGTCCCGATCCAGTGGCGCTGGCGGAGATGACTGCAGACCTAAACAATGGCGGTCCATGGGTCATGTGGAAGGGCACGCCCTATCAGCATGTGATGATACCGGTCGCGAAATAAAAACAAGCTCGTGTGATAGATAAAAGAGACAGGGCAGCTTATCAACAAAATGGCTCATCGGAGGGAACTATATACTGCCTGAGCGACAGCAAGGGATCTCGCTCGCTGTCCAGAGCAGCTTAAAACAGACAGCAAACTAAGATAAAAGGGTGGGCAGAAAAATGTTCTTCAAGCCTTCGTGGCCCATGTGGAGGTATGTGCTGCGCATGTGGGTTCTTTCGTTCATTCCAACAATAATTATCGGATTTCTCTTGTCTTTATTAATTCCTAGCCTCTTCGCCACCAACTTCCGAGCCATTCCAGATCATGACTTCACAGCCGCTCTGCTGGCGGTGACGATAGGCCCTTTGGTAGAGACTCTGATTCTCGCATTGCTGCTAGGATTAGCTTCTTATGTGATAAAGGACGTTCATGGTTTGGCGATTGCTTCAGCGATCGTGTGGGCGATGTTGCACTCATTGGCCTGGGCTCCTTGGGGGCTTCTGGTGGTATGGTCTTTCTATGTCATGTCCAGGGCTTTTATGGCTTGGTTCGAGTATGGATTGTTCGAAGCCCTTCTTGTGACGACGTTCATCCATATGGCACACAATTTCCTGCCTGCTTTGTTCTCTCTGCTTGGATGACGATGAAACAGGATTTATTTACTTTTTGATGATAAGAGTGATCTTCATGCCCGCTTCGTACTGGCCGGTGACGAAGCTGCCCATCTCCCATTCGCCGGGCTTGTCGGGCACACGGAAAGCGAATTCTCCTTCTTGTCCCCCCTCCAGGTCAATCCCGAAGACGTTGTCAATCAAAAGAGTTTTATAAAAGCGCTTGGACAAATCGGGGTCTTTGCCGAAGAGCGCGTTATGCGGAACGCCTCTGCCGATCACGCCTTTGTCGACGTTCGCGAACTCCAACAAATAGATCTTGCCCACCTTGAGAGTGATCGGAGCGTTCTTCTCCTGCCCTTTTACTTGAAAATAATTCGTGCCCATCTCGATCTCGAGTTTCTCGTCAATATAGGCCTCCCAGGGCTCAAGGCCGGGGGCTTGTTGAGCGAGCGCAGACGGCGAAGGGCCGAGCGTTGAGGTCGCGAGTCCCCCTAGCAAAGCTGCGCCTGCGAGTTGTAACGTTTGACGACGAGTCTTCTTAATCATCCTGACTCCTCCTCCAAGTATTTCAGCTTCGATTGAGAGCGATCGGGGATTGCCGTAGCACTGTCAGCAGTGCGTGCTGGATTGTTCAGCCCCCAAGTACGCGCTCGAGCACCAATTCCGTAAAATAACCGATAAAAAATCCCAACGATAGGCTCAGCATGAAGGGGACTTTGGCGAGCATGGCGTGGCCCAGGCGCAGCAGCTCGGAGATGACGTAGAGCAAGGCCCCGCCCGCCAGTGCGAGAAACGCAATCGAAGCTAATGGGGATTGCCAGCTCGCTCCGACGACCGTGCCTAAGAAGGTCGGCCCACCCGCGATCAAACCCGCCAGTGCGAGAAAGCCGAGCGAAGGGCGCGTTCCAGCCAACGGAGCAGCTATGCCAAACCCTTCGGTGATGTTGTGAAGGGCAAAGCCGATTATCAGAGCCCAGGCGAGCGACATATGTCCGAGCGTGGCCTGCTGCCCGATAGCCAGCCCCTCGCTGAAGTTGTGCAGACCGATGCCCGCCGAGATCATCAGAGCGAGCACGAAGGGCTGGAGTTCTTTTGCGCGTTCCCGTGAGGGAGCCGTCACCGTCTGGGCGACGATCCCTAGCGGCCTCGGCGACCGAGCCCACTGGCGCAACATCCAGCGTTCTAAGATCGGAATGCCTACTAAACCCAGGGTCACACCGCCGACTAATACCGAAAATAGCAAGAGCAAGTCCGTGCTTGATTTCCCGATGGCATGTTCCAGAGCATCTTCACCAAAACCCAAGGGGCTTTTGAGGATTTCAATCATTAAATAAACGAGAATGCCCGTGGCAATGCCGTTGAGTACGCCCCGCGTGCGTAGCCCCGTGCGACGCAAGGCCGCGACCGGCAACCCCAAATAGACCGTGAACCCAGCAATCGCCCCGACCAACAACAACTGTGAGAATGACATGATCCTCCCGCAGTGATCGATTATTTTCTCGGCGGTCGTAAAAGCATACTAAAAGAGTCTGCTTTTGTCAAGAGGCAATCGCTATTAATAATCGTTCCTGACAGCGTTTTTGCCACAATAAGTTTTTATTCATATTAACTAGGTGATTAACATACAGCAAGAATGGGAAAATCTCCCTAGATCGCGCTAGTTGATCTCCCGCAAGTCGAGTTCGTTGTGCACGATCGTGATGCAGTGGTCAGCGTGGAGGCTCTTCGGACCCAGATTGAGACGGAGCGCTTGGCTGAGGAGAGCGTCTTCTGCGGGGTCGAACTCTAAATGGTCGCTCAAGAGGAAGGCGCAGTTGGTTGGCAACACAGTATTGCGCAAAGGCGCTCCGGCTTCGTGCAGTTGGATGATTTTAGTATTTTGCGATTGGAGTTGTTCGAGCAGTTGGGGCAGTCCGCGTCTCGAGACAAAGATTCCAGAGGTGCTCTGGACTTCTTGCTCGCCGACGCATTCGGACTGGGCTTTGAGGGCTTTCTGCAAAAGTGCAGCCGTCGAGCGTTCGTCGGGGTTTAGGTGTCTTAGAGTTTCTCCGTGCAAGCGAACGACGAGCTGATTCTGAAAAACGAGATAGACTTGTACGTCTTTGCGGATGCCGTGAGAGAGGCAAAAACTTGCGGTCACGCAGCGGCAGAGCACATCGATGCGGCCCGCGCCGCCGGGCAAGTCATTCAAGCTAAATTCGTGTGTGAGCGGGGCTTTATGAGCGAGGATGACGAAGGTGCGCATATGAAGTTAAGCATAACTGAATAAACCGCAGAGATCACGCAGTACTCAGAGAGAACTGTTATACACGCTGTATCGGCTTCGCGCACGCTAGACATAGTTGTCCGATCGGGCTCGCATCAGCTAGAGTGATCTCTCATAGGAGTGATTTTTATGAACTACGTTGCTCTCTCAGTCGTAGCACTCGTCTGCTATGCGATGGTCGCGCCTTTGGTCAAGCTCGCGACCAGACAAATACCACCCGAAGTCGCGGTCGTCATCACTAACTCGATTCTCGCTCTAATGGCCTTCAGCTGGGCAAAATTTCAAGGCAAGTCGATCATGCCCTATCTCACGGCCAAGCCTATTTGGCTGTTGGTCGGGGCGGGAATCTTTCTGGGGATCAGCATTATCGCGTACTACTTGGCGATTGGTGCGGGGCCGGTTTCCATCGTCGTGCCCATCTACGGGCTTTTTATCGTTGTCTCCAGTCTTATGAGCGTCGTCTTGCTCGGAGAAACTCTCACAATCACACGCGTGCTCGGTCTTGTCTGCGCGGTGCTCGCGATCTATTTGGTCACGCGTTGAGGATTTTAGGGTTGACGAATCCGGCGAGCAAGGGTAGGATAGCAGCAGGGTGAATGATAGATGGCGAAAGCTCATACGAGAATTAAATTCACATATGAGGACTACAAGAGCCTGCCCTACGTCGAGGGTGTGCGCTACGAGCTGTTGGATGGGGAGTTGATTCGAATGACCTCGCCGAATGAAGCACACCAGAGGATTTTAATAGCGCTTGCTTTTTTGTTAATGCGTTATGTGCGGGAGCATAGCTTGGGTCATATTTACGTAGCTCCTTTTGACGTCGTACTTGGCCCACCAGGGGAAGAAGAAGTGGCCGAACCTGATATTCTTTTTATCTCGAAGGCGCAACGTCGGATCATTCGCGAAGATGCGGTGCATGGCGCACCCGATCTAGCGATCGAAATTCTCTCGCCTTCTACAAAAGAAAAAGACAAAAATTACAAGCGCAGACTCTATGCCAAGCACGGGGTGAAAGAATACTGGATGGTGGACCCGGAGGATGAGACGATCGAAGTCTTGATGTTGGGACGAAAAAGATACGAGCGTGCCGGGTTTTATAAAAAGAACGAAACTCTGATCTCGCCTCTCCTAGTAGGCCTGCAGATTGCTCTCAGAGAGATCTTCTAGAGCCATTGTGAAATTCATCGCAAAACTAGACGCTGTTTGTGCATCCAACCAGAGCTTGCTCTGCATCGGGCTCGATCCAGAGTACGAAAAGCTGCCGCGCTTTCTCGTAGGGAAATACGGCGTCAACGCGCTCTTTGAGTTCAATAAGCAAATTATTGACGCAACGGCAGATCTAGTCTGCGCGTACAAGCCGAACTTGGCGTTTTACGAAGCGCTCGGCCCGGCGGGCCTGGAAGAGCTACAAAAGACACGCGAATACATCCCCAAAGAAATCATCACGCTCGCCGATGCCAAGCGCGGAGATTTAGAGAACACAGCGCGCCAGTATGCCAAGGCACTCTTCGAGTTTTATCAGTTTGATTCAGCAACAGTGAACCCGCTCATGGGCTATGACTCGCTCGCGCCATACTTAAGATATTCTGACAAACTGATCTTTCTACTGTGTCGCACATCCAATCCCGGCGCACGCGATTTCCAAGAACTGAATTGTGAAGGCAAACCGCTCTATCAGCATTTGGCGGAGAGCGCGCGCGAGTGGAACAAAGATCAGAACATTGGACTCGTCGTCGGAGCAACGGCCCCGCGCGAGCTAGGCATCATCCGCAAAACTATTGGCAACGAGATGCCGATTCTCTTGCCGGGGATCGGTGCCCAATCCGGAGATCTCGAACAGTCTGTGAAAAACGGGATGGGCGCAAACAAAGCACGACTGCTCGTCAACGTCTCGCGCGATGTGATCTTCGCGTCGAGCGAAAAAGATTTCGTGCAAGCCGCCCGCCGACGCGCGGAGCACTGGCGCGCTCGGATCAATCAATATCGTAAGAACACTTAACGAAACTCACTGTAAAGAGCGCAGAGGAACCATAGATTTTTCTTGGCGTCCTTGGCGACTTGGCGGTTTCGTTAGACGTTGTTAGATTGACTCGCGCTCACTTCCATTTGATCGTGCAACCCACCGGCGCTGTCTCTTTCGTTGCCGGCTCTCTGCCCGCCACGACGGCGTCGAGCGCGTCTTTCAGATAGCGCTTGGTCACTTTATTTGGGTCGTCTACGCTGTCGTCAATCGTCCCGCGATAGCGCAGCTTGAAGCTGTTATCAAACAAAAAAACTTCGGGTGTGCGCTGAGCGCCATAAGCTTTCGCGATTTGTTGAGACGCATCGTGCAGGTACGGGAATGGGTAGTTCTTTTCTTTGGCGTGGACAGCCATCTGCTCAAAGCTGTCGCTCGGGTATTTTACGGGATCGTTGGCGTTGATGAGCAAGAATTGCACGCTCTTGGGAGCATAGTCGCGTGCGAGCGCGATCATCCGATCTTCGAACGCTTTCACGTAGGGACAATGGTTGCAACTAAAAATGACAGCGACGGCTTTCTTGCTTTTGTGGTCCGCAAGTTTATGATTTTTTCCTTCGACACCGGGCAAGTTGAACTCTGGCGCGACATCTCCGAATTTAAGCATTTCGATTCCTCCTTGATGTGAATTATAACCCTGCACAGGAAGTTCGGCCACCGTCGCGGAGGCGGTTCGCGAACTGCGCCTACACTCAGTTGTACCCCAGTGCAGCGAGTGCTAGAATGAGCCGCATATGAAACGGGCATGCATCACGATCGAATACTGTGTTGAGTGCATGTATTTGCCCCGCGCCCTGGAGCTCGTTCGGGCTTTGCTCGAAGAACATCCTGAGCAGATCGACTCGCTCACACTGCTGCCGGGGCACGAGGGCGTTTTCGATGTATCTTTGAATGACCAGAAAATTTTCGCGATGGAAGGCGTTTTGCCCAAACCCGATCTCATCAAAGAACGCATCCGCCAAGCGCTCGCCGGGGGTGCCCGCGCGTGAGCACCAACGTCTGTCGCGCGCTCTTTCTTGGGCGCTTTCAGCCCTATCACAACGGCCATCAAGCGCTCATCGACCATATCGTGCAGAGCGACGACGTAGACGAACTGGTGATCGCCGTCGGCTCGGCTCAGTGGAGTCACACATTGAGAGACCCGTTCACGGCCGGCGAACGCATCATGATGATCACGAAAGCGCTCGCCGGAACCAAGATGACCACCTATGTTTTGCCCATCGAAGACATTGAAAGAAACTCGCTCTATGTGGCGCACATCCGTTCGCTGACTCCTCCGTTTGAGATCGTTTACTCGAACAATACGCTGGTGCAAGAACTCTTTTCTGAAGCGGGATTTGAAGTAAGACCTTTGCCCTTCGTCCAACGCGACCGTTACGAAGGAACGAAAATTCGCGAGCTGATGCTCCAAGGCGAGGAATGGAAAAAATTCGTGCCCACGACCGTCGCCGCAGTATTGGACGAGATCGACGGGATCGAGCGCCTGCGCCAGATCGCCAAGACCGACAAGCAACCCTAAGGAGTTCATGCTATGCCGTTGAATGTTCCCGTCAAACAAAACGAAAAACTCGCGGCGATCGTGAAGCGCATCGACGAGAGCGTAAAGCTCAACACCTTTTGGTACTGCTGCAATGTGAACGCGATCAACCGCCTGGGCATCAACGATCACGGGCCGGTGCACATTCGCATCGTGAGCAACATCGCCCTAAAAATTCTGCGCATGCTCATGGAGAAGGGCATCCAAACCAGCGTCGAGAAGGACCATCAGATGAGCAAAGACGATGCCGAAGTGATCGTCGTGCTCGCCGCGTGCTTTCACGACATTGGGCATATCGTGCATCGCATTCATCACGAACCCTTCTCGGTCTCGATCGCGCTCGATATGCTTCCTGGCGTGCTCGAGGGAATTTATCAAGAACGTGAGAAAGCGATCATGATGGCGGAAGTCCTTCATGCCATCTACGCGCACGACACCGATATACCGCCCATGACCGTCGAAGCCGGCGTGCTGAAAATTGCCGACGCGCTCGACATGGAAGAGGGCCGCGCGCGCATCCCGTTCAAAGCGGGCACAGCGACGATTCACGCCGTCTCGGCGCTCGCGATCGCGAACGTGAAATTGAAACCCGGTGAGAAAAAGCCGGTCTGCATCGAGATCGAGATGGCCAACTCGGCGGGCATTTTTCAGGTCGATAATCTGCTCAAACCCAAGCTCAAAAATTCAGGCATCGCAGAGTATTTTGAGATTCACGTCGAGATCATCGGCGACGGCACGGGCGAGAAAAAGATCGTTGAACGATATGAGATTTAGCCCTTCACACGGACGGTTTGAGTAAATCCAAGGCAGCGTTTTGCCCGATCCCCGCCCGCAGGACCGAACCGCCGCCAATTGCTCCATCGATCTCGATCATATCGAGCATAATAACAGAAGATGGGACCAGTTGTCTCTTTACGCGCGATGTGTTACTCTAGGGCACTTATGAACCGAGTGCGTGTCCGTGGAATCTACTCAACCGCCCTCACCCACCTGCTTCATCGTCGGGGATTTTCCATCGTCCAGCCCTCTCGCAAAATCCAAGAACGGTTTCAGTTGGGGCCCCTGTATGAGCCGTTCGACCTTGAGCTAAAAGACAGTGAGTGCGGTCAGGGCATCATCGCCGCTGGGCCAAAAGAAGCACTCGAAAAATTAGCCACAACGTTCCAAGACGATTTGCCCGATGTGATGACGCGCCCGGTGAAAGCTCCTTTGCACTCGGTCTACTGGGGGCTCGTTCAATCGTTGCGTCCGTCGGGATATTTGATGGATTTGGGATGCGATGTAGGGTTCTTGCCTCACAGCAAGGCCTCTCGTCCGTTGCGGCTGGGAGAAGCGATCTTGGTCCAAGTGTGCGAGCTTGCTCCGGCCGGAAAACATCTCATCGTGACGATGGAGATCAGCCTGCCCGGCCAACGCGCCGTCCTCTCTTCTCAAGGGAATATTCGAGTCAGTCGAGAAATAGAAGAGTTGGCGGAGCGCGAGCGCTTGCTCCGCGTGGGCCGTCGACTCTTGCCCCCAGGCTGGGGCGTCATCTGGCGCACCGCCGCGTATCAGTGTGACGAGCCGGAACTGATCGCAGAGTTAGAGAGGCTGGTCGCACACACCGAACACTTGCACGACCACCCCGAGGAAGGCATTCCCGGGTTGTTGCTCGGGTTCGAAGCGACGACTCAGTTTGAATTTCCCGGGAGCGCCAAGCAGCGTTTGGATCAGCTTCGTGGCGAGATCGTCCCGACGTTGCCGGGACATCACAAATACAAAGCCGCCGGGTCTTTTCGCACAGTGGATCGAGCCGAAGCACGGCTCCAACAGTATCTCGGTGACAACACCGATCATTCCAACGGGCGCATGGTCGAATTCCCTGAAGTCGGCGAGACTCTGCTGATCGAACACGTCAAGCCCGAGGGCGAGACGATTATTTTGGGGCGCGGGAAGGTAATGGCGGCCGATTCGGCGAAGAAGACGGTGCAGCTGCGTCGCGAGATCCGAGGCAATGGAAGCTACGACGGGCTCAGCGCGCTCAAAGCTCCGGGAGATTTCGCGCTCACAGAATTCTGCGAGGGCCGTTGGGAGTATCGCACCTTCTATTATTCGAACGATGAACGTTGCAAAGGTATCTATGCGAACGTGAACACGCCGATCGAGATCTATCCCGACCGCGTCCGTTATATCGACTTGGAGATTGACGTGACGCGCGAGCCGGAGGGAGAAGTTCGTATTATTGACGAAGCCAAACTGCACGCGGCTATGGAAGCTGGTTATCTGAGAGAGAAGTTAGCGGAGCGAGCAAGGCAAGTAGCAGCGCAGCTGAAAACAGAATTGTCGGAAATATCTTCGATTTTTCCCCGGCCTGCAGAGTTTATGAAGAGACCTCTCACCGACTCTTAACGCACCGGGTTCTCCGGCCCACGCCCCAAGTACTCGGCCAAGAAAGCTTGCACGACGCGCGCATCATAATTTTCTAGCTTGAGCATCTTCGTCCAGGCCGTGAGAATAAAGGGAGCATCATAGTGTACCGGGCTCGGCATGACGACGACACCCGCCCACATCTCAAGGTGCGCTTTGACAAAAGCTCGCAAACTTTTCTCGACGTCGTTCGAGAGCCGCGCGGGATCATAATAGATGACAACCCCTCCGTGCTCTAAACTATGCACCAAGAGCCCCGGTTGAATTTTTTCGCTATAAAATCCCGCCGGCACAGGGCTGGGTAAATGAGCCCCCGACGTAGGTAGGTCAGTCTTATAGTTAAGCTCAGAAGCAGATGAGACGTGATCGCGTCCTTCGTTGGGGAACGATTCGACCCCTTGGAGCAAGCTCTTGTCTCCATGATCAGGCAATGGCCGGTTTTCGACAGGTCCATTGGTCGTTAGGCTTGAGCTTGTCCCAGAGCTTGTCTTCCAGATGTAAGCTCCGATGGCGATGGCCGCTACGATCGCTACAACGATGCCACCGATGAGCCAGGCGCGTGAGCTTGGGCTCGAACTCTGTTTTTTCTGTGCTTTTTCTTTTGACATATTGAGATTCTCCCCGGAATTATTCTTTCAACTGTCTAATATACGCGATAATCTGTCGAATCTCCTCCTCGCTCACCTTGCCCTTAAACCCCGGCATCGTGAGGCCCGTTCCATCACGGACAACCCAGAGAAAATCTTGATCGGTGTGATGGCCACGATGGGCGACCAAATCCGCGGGCTTGTACTTGAGCGTCGGGGCAGCCGGGCCATCGCCCCGGCCGGAGTCACCGTGACACGCCGCGCAGTTTTGCGTGTACAAAAGTTGCCCCTTTTCGATCATCGCTGCATCATATTGGGGCTTCGATTCCGCATGAGTCTGGCCGTTCTTATCTTTAATTTTGAGAGAAAATTTTACTGAGGCATCTTCAGCTTGCCCGGCGCGACGCACGCTGACCGTCGCTTCCCAGTCTCCGGCTAAATTCATGAAAGCGCCTTGAGTCCGATAATGACCGTTACCCTTGAGCGCAGCGATGGCGTGCAGCCCTCCCAAATCTTGTCCGAGATAGTTAAAGCCCACAAGCACCTGTAGAGCATCGGCGACGGGCGCATTCTTCTGAGGGTCGGAGACCAAGACATCGAACTCGTTGTCTCCCACTTGGTCCGAGCACATCGTGAGAATGATAGTCAACCCCTGAGATTGCCCCGTGAACGTGAGCGGCCCCGTGCGGGCTAACGCTGTCTCATCTTGAGGTTGGGAGGCCGTCGGGACGAGCGTCAAGATTCCCGCAAAGAAGAGCACCGCGACAACCATGACGGCTTCCACGCTGACCAAACTGCGAAAACGCCGGATCAAGCTCTTCGCTTGTTCAGCCGTAGCTTGTGTAATCGAATCGGCTATGCGCGACAAGCGCGGCACGATGTTTAAGAAATGAATCGCAGCAACGGCGATCGTGAAGATAAGCAGAACATGTTTGATCGCGATCGCGCGCCCGTAAGTTGTCGTGAAGAGCGCCTCCCAAGACGAGACTTGACGAAGCGCGCTGTAGACGCCCGTAGCGATGAGCAAGATCACGCTGGCAAAAGCAAGACTCGAAAAGCGCGGTGCAATCTGCGATATCAGTTTGTATCGGTTCGTTTCGGGAATTAAGCGTAGCGCCGGAACAGCCACGGACATCAGTTGGAACAGGCCGCCGATCCAGATCGCCGACGTCAGCAAATGCACCCAGTCGACGAAGATAGCTAAGACAGTCCCGTCCTTGAGCGCCGCGCTGTGGCTCGATAGAGAAATGCTCAACAAGACGAGCGCGCTCAGCCCCAGCGAGCTCCAGAGCCCTGCGCGGCTCTTGTGGATTTTCAGAATTATCAATAAGCCCAGCAGGAGCGCGAGCCCGATGCGCACGAGCCAGATTAGCCCAAAACGTGTCGATAAAAGTTGCATCATCACGGCACTCTGCATGACTTGGCTGAACGAAGAGTCGCTGTTGCTCATGGCTTGAGCGATGAGATCGAGAATGGTTGTGAGGATGAAGAGGACCCAGCATATCAGCAAGAATCTCTGGCTCTTTGTTACGGTGACGCTCGCCCAGTGCTCGGCCGGAAAACCCGCTTTTTGTAGACTCGGTTGGATGACCAGGGCTTGGAAGAAAAAAGCTCCTGCGAGTCCAATGATCGCGAAAAAGCTCAACCAATGGAAGAAGACGCGCGCCCAAGGAGTTGGGGTCTCCTCAGTCTTTGCGGGCGTCGCGGGAGGCGCATCGAGGCAGCTTGCACTTTCTTTGCCGATGCGGAAAGGATAAGTGCCTTTGGTCGTGTGGCCGTCGACGGCGGACATCACGCGCCACGCGATCGTATAAGTGCCGTCACTCACGTGAGGAAGAGTAGCATCGAGATGCAAAGGGTCATTCGGCGCGAGTTTGAAGTTGAGATCAGCAAGTTTTTTGCCGTCGGAGTCAAAGAGCGTCAGTTGGCTGAATTTGGAATCGACATCTTCACTAAAATAAAATTGCAGATGCTCCGGAGCTGTCGCGACGGTAGAGCCCGCCGGCGGGTCGGTCTTCTGTAAGTACGCGTGCGCGAAGGCACTCGCTCCCAGACTCACGATAAGAAACCCGGCAAGCAGCAATCCGAAACTGATTCTGAAAAAGATTTTGTGCTGGCTCATTAGAAATTTCCTGTAGGGGCGAGGTTACCTCGCCCCTACAAAATCGTATTTTAAGCGGTTAAAAGCATTTTCAATCACTTGCCGGTCACAGCGAAACTGTAACTGCCTTCACTGAAGCCACGGTCGACAACAGAGACGGCCACCCATTTGACGATATATATGCCCGGACTCAAGTTGGCTGGCAGTGCCATGATCATCACGTTACGACCTGCGCTGCTTAAGTCTACCTTGCCAAGAGCAACGACTTGTAATCCTTCTTCTTTGTAAACCCAGGCGTAGCTCTGGTCTGTCACCAAGCCCTGATCTTCTACGTTGAAGGAGAGTTTGACTTGCGTGGGAGCAACGCTCAAGATCTGACCCGGTGAGGGGCTCGATTCAGCAGCGCGTAGACTTGGATGCGCTTGCACTAACCCTGCGATAGCAATGGCCAAAACAGCGACGAGAGTACCTAGAACGATAAACGCTTTCTTCGAGAAGAAACGAGAGTTTTTCATCTTGGCTCCTTTCAGAAATAGTTCTCTCAATTGTACTAGAGTGAGGGCCAGATTTTTCTCTGATCCCCACTCTTTGACATCTATAGATGTTTACTTTATGGCGAAATTGATCGTGCCCTCACGGTAGCCGCCGTCATCAGGACTGATCGCGATCCAGCGGACTTGATAGACGCCCGCGCTGAGAGAGGGCCTTAAGCTCACCGAGAGCGTGTCTTGATTGACTCTCACATCACCCAGGTCGACGACATTGTCTGGGCCCATCTTATAGACGTAGATTGTACTGCGCTTGTTGTCGATGTCCTCGCTGAATTGCACTTGGATGCTTCCGGGCACGTCGGCCGCAGCGAGCACGGCGCCGGGGGCGATGTTCGAGCTTGTGACCTTCGGATGCGCGAAGACGAGAACGGCCATCCACAGTGCGATGCCTCCGATGACAGCGAAAATAGCGAGTGCTTTGTTGCGATTGCTCAGCTTGAACATGAGATAAGCTCCTTTCGGTTGTTTAACACAGCTAACGAAAAAGCGTCACAACTTGATGACGTAGCGGACTGCCTGTAGGAGCTTAGCTGAGTTCGGGAGGTTCGGTGGGAGGGTGGAGAAAATCTCTGGCAACGGAGAGCGTATGGTCGGAGAGAATTTTCTCGGAGATGGGATGGGCATGAATCGCGAGGGACGCTTGCCCGATGCAGAGATCGCAGCTCATGGCCGACAGCATGATGGCCATCGAAGAATGTGAATCGAGCGAGCAGTGGTGCGAGTTGGTGTCTGCATCAGAATCAGTCTTAGAGTGTGCATCAGAGTGAGTCTCGGAATGATCATCGGAGTGGGTCTCGAAGAGATGGAAGAACGTATGCTCGTGGCCATCGCTGCCGTACATGGGGGAGTAACACGTAATCGAAAATGAAAGGATATTGACGCATGCAATCAGCAGTGTGATGGTGACAGCATTGAAAAACGTACGCATAGCAATCGACTACCATTTTAGCGCGAACGGGGATGAAGTCAAGCGACTGTGTCTAGAAGAAAAGAGACTGAGGGCTTTGCAACTGTGCTCCATGCTATCTGTGGTACGCCCGGGAGGAATTGAACCTCCGACCTTTGGCTCCGCAGGCCAACGCTCTAATCCGCTGAGCTACGGGCGCATGTGTGAGAGTAGTTTAGCGATTTCACGAGCGCGCGTCAACCAAAAAAAAGCTAGCTCAAACGGTGTGGAATGTTTTTGTTTGGCGGAGGGACCGGGATTCGAACCCGGAAGGCCTTTTGGGCCGTGCTGGTTTTCGAGACCAGTTCCTTACCGTTCGGTCATCCCTCCCGATGGCAAGAGATTATAACAGTCGAGTTCTCTCTCATCAAACCGCCAAGACGCGAAGAGCGCCAAGAACAGCTACGAAAAACAAGAACTGCTGGCTCGATTCACCTTGACCCTCTGGGCTGCATTTGCTATATTAAAGCATCTTTTCGCTGAAAACAGTCCGGTCCCATAGTCTAGCGGCCTAGGACGACGCTCTCTCAAGGCGTAAACACGGGTTCAAATCCCGTTGGGACCGCCCGTTTTTTCTTCCTTTTTGTTCGCATGATTCTGAATCGAAAACACATCACTGAAAACACGGAAAACGGCTTGCCTTTCTTCCGCGTTTTCTGTGTAGTCTTTCAGGGCGTTCCGTGATTCCAAGGCGAAAGATGAAAAGTCTCCAAAAAGTCAGGCGGCCCAGGGTGAGTTCGTCCCCGGGCAGCCCAAGGAGGATTGAGAGGTTGCACACCCAGTCTACCTCCCAAGCTCCCCGAAGTCGGTAACCCCCCTCACCCTGAAACTCTCTCAGAGTCTGCAAGATTACACTCGGAGCGAGATTTTTTCGAGAATCGCACAAAACGCCTCACTTGACTTTCCCTCCTCCAATGCCGTACGCTCGCAGCGAGTTTTAAGTATCTTTTAAGCCTGGGGAAATAGTCTTTTACTATCACTGAGTCAAGCCGAGGTGTGAGATGAAAATACAAAAAGAGAAAATTGCTCAAGCTTATCACGGTGGCGCTTTCTTTGAGGATATCGGTCCTGATTTTTCTGATCTAGAGCGAAAGAACCAAATCATCAATGCCGATGTAGTGGACGCCTGGTACGACCCGTCTCCTAAAGTGACAGCCAAGCTCTCCGAGTATCTGCCCTGGCTCGTGAGGACCAGTCCCCCGATTTACAGTGAGGGGCTCATCCGAACGATTTCTCAAGTGCGCGGGATTCCTCCAGAAAATTTGATCACCGGCGGCGGCTCTTCGGACCTGATGTATCTCGCGTTTCCCAATTTGCTCGCGAAAGGCGCTCGTGTGCTTTTGCTCGATCCCATGTACGGCGAGTACACACACATCATGGAGAACGTCTTGCCCGTAGAACCCGTGAGAAATTTTCAGTCCAAAGAGACTTCGTTCCGTGTCGCGTTTGAGTCTCTGATTACAAATGCCGTCGATGCAGATATGATCATTCTGGTGAACCCGAACAATCCCACGGGTCAATATGTCACGCGTGAGTTTGTGCGCAACTTGCTCGAAGAGATCACTTCGGACACACTGCTGTTTATCGATGAGACGTATGTTGATTATGTGACGCCCTCTCCGTCGGTCGAGTCGTGGGTGTCGCGCTACGATAATCTTATTGTTATCAAATCGATGTCCAAGTTCTATGCGCTGAGCGGAGCACGAGTCGCTTATCTCGCGGCTTCTCAAGAGATTATTGAACGCTTGAAGGCGTTCTCTCCGCCTTGGGCAGTGGGTTTGCTCGCACAAGTCGCGGCCGTCGAAGCGCTGAGCGACGAAAAATACTATCGCGCGAAAGTGCAAGAGACGCATCGGCTGCGTAGCGAACTCAGTCAAGAGCTGAGCACGATCGCTGGACTCAAAGTCTATGATTCAGTGGCAAATTTTATCTTGATGGAATTGGCGCACTCGAAAAAATCAGCGGCTCAAGTGTATCGCGAGGTGCGCGAGCAGGGGGTGCATATTCGCAACTGCGACTCGCAAAGCCTTCATTTTTCGGGGAAATTCATTCGCACCGCCGTCAAAGATTCTGTGAACAACCAAAAGATATTCCAGGCTCTCCGATCGGTTTTAGCCCAAAACGATTGATTTTAAGAGCTTTTTTGTCTATACTCGCACGTAATATTTATGAACGGATTAATGTGGGTTACCGTCGTCACTTTAGTTGACCAACTTAGCAAATTTTTCATCGTACGATCGGTGGAGCAGGGCGAGTCCATCGAAGTGTGGGGAAGATTTTTTCAGATCACGCAAGCGCATAATCACGGAGGAGCCTTCGGCGTCTTCCAGAATAACGAAGAAGCCGGAAACTGGATCACGCTCGTCGCTTCGCTCATCAGCATCGGTATTCTAGGGGCGCTCTTTTCGGGACGGGTGCAGGACAGGACGCTTAAGTCCGGGCTCGTTCTGATTGCTGGCGGTGCGATCGGGAATCTCATCGATCGGTTTCACTACGGTTATGTCATCGATTTTTTGCACTTCAGCTATCTTCCCCATTTCAACTTCCCAGTCTTTAACGTGGCGGATACCGCGATCGTGGTCGGCACGGGGCTCGTCGTTCTAAGTTTGCTCAAACGCCGAGAAGAACCCCAAGAAGCCTCCAGCAACGAGACCACGGGCAGTCTATGAGTCGCGGGCTCTTCGTCGCGCTCGAGGGGATTGACGGCAGCGGCAAGTCGACTCTGATGCGACGGGTGAAGCAAAACTTGGTACAATGTGGCCACGATGTCGTCACGGTCGAGGAGCCAGGAGGAACACCCGCGGGGGATAAAATTCGCCACACGTTACTCGACAAGACGTTGCAACTGGAGCCTGTGGCTGAATTATTTCTCTTCGAAGCCTCGCGGCACCAATTGGTCCAGACGGTGATCCGGCCGGCGCTCGAATCTAAAAAAATCGTGCTGGCGGATCGCTTTACGATGTCGAGCGTTGCGTATCAAGGGTACGGGCGCGGGTTGAGTTTAGAGCTGATCGAAACGCTGAATGAGTTGGCGACCGGCGGGCTCAAGCCCGATCTCACAGTCTTGCTCGACCTGCCGGTAGAGCTAGCGTTACAGCGTAAGCGCGGGCAGCGAGACCGCATGGAGATCGCGGGGCTTGAATTTTTGCAGCGCGTGCGCTCGGCATATTGGGAGCAGATCGCCCAGCTCAATGAAGACGGCTTGCACTTAGATGCCACGCAGAGCGTCGAGCAGCTCACGAATATGATGATGGAAAAGATTCGCGAAAAGGGGGAACAGTATGGAATTCTCTTGCGGCCGAGATGAGATGGTTTTCGGAGTCAAGGTCGCTGGTCGTGCTCTGGGACGTGCCACCAGCATGCCGATTCTTACCGGCATCAAGCTAGAAACTCAAGGCAATCAATTGAATCTGTACGCGACCGACTTGGAGCGAGCGATCTGGTGCTCGGTCCCGATCGAGAATTCGGGCGGCGACGAAGTCGTCGTCCTGAACGGCGAATTGCTTTCAAAAATCGCTAACACCCTTCCCGCCGATAAATTGACGATGAAGATCGTCAAGGGCACCGGCAAAGTCGAGATCGTCTGCGGCGGCGCGACCTTCGATCTCTTCATGCTGCCTAAAGAAGACTATCCCGAAATCCCTACCCTGCCGGGTAAACGCATCTGTCAGCTCGCGAAGCCTCAGCTCGAGCGTGCCCTGGAATTGACGACATTCTCGGCGCACATGGCGCGCGACACATCCCGTTTGAGTCTCACGGGCGTCGACTTAGTCTTAGAGAAAAATTCGCTCAAGATGGTCGCGACGAACGGTTATCGGCTCGCACTTAAAGAAGAAAAGTTGGAGAGCGCGGCGAACGTCGAGGGAGAATTTCTCGCTGCTGCCGATTCGCTGCGAGACCTCGCGAGCATTCTCTCGCAGCTCAAAGCCGAGCAAGTAGAATTATATCAGTCCGACAATTATCTCTTCTTTAAGTCGGGTCCGGTCGTTTTTGTCGCCCGGCTGATTGATGAAGAGTATCCTGACTTTGATAAAGTAGTCCCACGTGACAACACGATTGGACTGCTGCTCGATCGCCAAGTTTTTTTGAATGCGCTCCAGCGCGCGCAGATTACAGCGGCCGAAGAGTCCGATGCCGTGATTCTGAACGCGTCGGGCACGAAGCTGCAGCTTAGCTCGCAAGCGGCCGAGAAGGGTGAGGCGCAAGAGACGCTTGAACTCAAGAAGAAGATCAGCGAAGTGAAAATTTCGTTCCGAGCCGAGTATCTGATCGATGCACTCAAGCGCGTGAAGTCTGATGAAGTGACCCTCTGGCTGGCCGATGCCGAGAGCGCCGGTCTGCTCGAGCCGAGCGACAGCGAAGACGATCGCGGCTTTCTGTACGTCTGCATGCCCATTCGTATGGATTTTTGAGACAGAACCGCCAAGCCGCCAAGGTCGCCAAGAAAATCTTTGGGCGTCTCTGCGGTGAGTTGCGGGCCTTAGAGCGCATTCTGACTAAACTCATAAGAGGGAGCATTTATGGTGAACGAGAAGACATTTGTGATGCTCAAACCCGACGCGGTCGAGCGTCGCTTGGTGGGAGAGTTGATCAGTCGCTTGGAGAAGAAGAATCTGAGAATCATCGCAGCGAGGCTGATCCGAATCGACAAAAAATTAGCCGAGACGCATTATACAGAGCTCAAAGAAAAACCGTTCTTCAAAGAATTGGTCAAGTTTGTCACGGACGGACCCGCCTTGGCGATGGTCGTGCAAGGTCCCAATGCGATCAGCGTCGTGCGCGCGATGATGGGCGCGACCAACCCTTTCAACGCCACGCCCGGCACGATCCGCGGCGACTACGGCCTCGATCTGACAAAAAATTTGATACACGGTTCCGATGGGCCGGAATCAGCTAAACGCGAGGTCGCACTCTTCTTCAAAGAGAGCGAGATGGTGGGGTGAAGGGCTGTTGGCTATTGGCTGTGTCAACTAACGGCCAATTGCTAAAAGCCAATAGCGAATCTCTTATCGGTTCTGTTATACTGTTTTGCATTGATCATGTCGTGATAGATGGGCGAAAAATGCTGATCTGGTAACGCCAGCCTTCGGACATTCAGAAGGCAAAACAGTATTAGACGTTCTTAACACTTTAACGATTCTTGAAGGTTTTCCAAATATGTGCCGCAAGCAATAACCCCCACGGCACTAAAAACCACTGGACCCACCAAGACACCGAACTTTGCGGACACCCGATCGATGGAGTTGGGAAACACATCTGGCTTCGGTTGAAAGCGATCAGCACAGCCGCCGCTGCTGCGTAGGTGCTCACATGAACATAGAAAAATGGATGAGCACGAATACTTTGCCACCATCTTTGCCAGAGGTTGGTCTCCCGTATCACTGGACTGGGTTTCTCTTCCATGCTCTGGCGAAGAAACTGGGGCAGCGCCTGATCCAAGACAGTCAGTTCCTCCCGAATTGTCTGTAGCTCGCGTTGACAGCGCGCGCAACTCACCACATGCGCCATGAGTGAACCCTGTTGAGATGCTTCTAGATTCTGTTGGGCGTGGCTGAAAAGCATCGCGAAGGAAGGGTGACTGGAGTGAGCGATCTCACGCAGTTCCCCACGCAAACTCTGCTCGAAAATATCTTCAGAGGACATTTTTAATCACGCCCCCACGCGATCGAGCTGCTCGTGCAAGAGTTTTCGCACGCGATCGGGATTGGCCGTGCGCCCAAAGATTTGAAAAATCTGCTCCCAGCTCATCTCGCGTCCACGCAAGCGCTCGAGAGTCAACTCTTGGGAAGATTGAGGCTCGGGCAGGCTCTTGATAGGAGCGCTGCCGTCGCGACTCAAATAGTACGCTATAAAAATTCGTAGCTCTTCGCGGAGCGCCGGCGATGCGTCCTGTGCCAACGCGAGACAAGCCAAACAGAGGCGTAGTGCCTGTCGGCTCGATTCGCCCAGCGTCTCGCGCGCAGCCCAGAGTTTCTGTAACTGTTCGGAGTCGTTCGCGTTCGGTGGGTTGCCTCGCAAGAGTCCATCCCACACGATCAAGCGCAACTCGCGTGCCCAGTCGTCCATAGTCCCTCATTATTGGTCATCTCCTTCATCTTCTTCAACTCCGGCCACGAGACGCACTGGCGGGCGACGCGACAAACGCCCTCGGTAGTTGAGAATCTCATCGCTCAGCTTTCCCGGTCGATAGTGTTCTTGACGGAAAGATTCCAGCAAACGCTCGAAGCTTGAGCCGTGAGCGGTCACCATCAACTGGGGATAACGCTCGGGCAGGAAGCATTCGAAAAAATAGTGCGTGATCGCGTCTATGTGGCGATCAACCTGGGTTGCTAACTGATGGGCTTCTTGAGGCTCCAGTACTCGACTATGTTGATTATTCATGGTAGGGGCAGGCCCCTGTGCCTGCCCAGTTTGAGGGCAACCACGGGGGGTTGCCCCTACAAAAACATCGTGGTGGTGTACTAGCTCGTGAGTGGATACACAGAGCAGAGCGGCTCTTGCGCGCTCCCAGAGACGCGACTTGGCCTCCCGCAAATGGGTTTCTTTTGTCTCGGCGCGCTTGCTCTGGACGATCCGGTCCAAGAGCTCTTTCTCGGAAAGATCTTCTTTGCCCAAGGCCGCGAAGAATTGGTGTCGGATGAGGCCGTGCAGATAGCGTTCAAAAGAACTCTCGGCAGCATGATCTTGAGAAAGCCAGCGTTTCACAAAGCGCTCTTGAAAGACTTCGTGATAGGTTTTCACGTAGACGTCACATAAAAGATCCACCCGCTCGCTCGAGCTGGCTTTGGCCTTGCCCTCCAATCGCAACTCTATATGCTGCCGCAAGAGGCTAAGTTCTCGCGCGCTAGAGATGAGCCCATACTGCGCCAAGAGAGTTAAGACCGATCGCCCGATCTGTCGGTCGTAGGCATGTACAAATTTCTCTTTGAGCTCAGCCGTCCATCCGGAGTGGGCCGCTTGTTCGAGTAATTGCATGGGAGATCACTTTCTCAAATTCACAAACCAGAGTAGGGGCGAACCTTTGTGTTCGCCCTTGGGCAGACACGTAGGTCTGCCCCTACTAGTTACAGCTCACTTTCTCCGGCCAGCGCAGGCGGCCTCCGCTGGCGACTTGCGCCTGCAAATGAAGCTTCTCCACTCCATCGAGCAGGATACGCCGGATGACCGTCGCGCTCGCCGTGGGGCAACGCGCCCACAGACTAGCGACGACGGCCGTCACATGGGGGGCCGCAAAGGAAGTCCCGCTGCCCACGAAGATCGAAGAAGAATCTGCCGATTTTCGTCCCGCGGGCAAGGACAATCCCTCGGGAATTAGCCCCAAGATGTCTACTCCAGGAGCAACCAAATCGACAGATTTAGCTCCAAAACTGGATTCGCTCCATAGTTGATCTTTATCGTCCGAAGCGGCGACGCAGAGGATATTCTCGTTCTTATTCTCGCGCTCGTAACTGCACGGGTAAAAGGGTTTTTGATCGAGGTCTTGCTTATAGTTTCCCGCAGAAGTGATGAAGAGTAAACCGGCTTCTTTCACACGATCCAGGGCATTACTCAAGCTCTCAGACCTCATGCCGCCATAGCTGAGATTGATCACGCGAATGTTCGCTGGGGTCTTTTGTGTGAGCACGTAGGCGATCGCATTAGCGAAGTCAGTCCACAAGAGTTTTCCACTCTTGCTCACTTTGAGAGGCCAGACTTTGGCTTTGGTATTAAAAAGTATTCCCGTGAGACCGAGACCGTTGTTCCCCAACGCGGCCATGATGCTCGCGACAAACGTTCCATGCCCATAAGTGTCATAAATATTGGTGTCTTGGTCTTCAGGAGCGTTGAGCTTTGGGTCTATAAAAATTTTGGACTCTGTGCGGATGACGTTTGCTTCCAAGTCCGGGTGTATGGCGATGCCGCTGTCGAGGACGGCTGCAGTGACCGCCTGGCTAAATTGGTTATTAGAAAATTGTCCCCATAAGTCCATGGCTCTGATGTCGGCTTTCTCTTTGCCCTTCTGATTGCAGTCGAGAAAGGGTGGTGAGAACGTATTCCACAAAACGTCGGTGATGTCGTTGCGAGTGCAGGGATGCTCTGTCGGGAGATTGCGAAGGTTCCATTGTTTTGAAAATTGCGGGTCATTGGGTATTTGTTGCTGGGCATACCAATAACCGTCGGGTTCTGCGTACTGGACGTTTGAGTCACGCCGAAAGGCGTCTATTTTCTGCAGCACTGATTGGGCATCTGTGATTCTCAAAACATAAACTTCAATGAACGCGATGAAGCTGATTTGAGTTGTGTTGAGACGGCGGATCGTCTCTTGAATCGCCCCGGAGCTTACGCCCGGTTTGAACTTGACCAAGAGTATGCCGGGAGCGAAGTCCACTCCCTCTCTTAGCTCAATGCGAAGCACATCAATCGTAGAAGTGCTGCACAGAGGAGGAGGGTTTGGGCTTAGGCTCAAACAAGCGCTGATCTCATGGCTGATGTTTTCGGAAGGCGTTGCGGTCCAGCTGTCTTGAATACCCAAGAGTTGTGGGCCGACCGTGGAAACTGGTCCTCTGGAGGTGAAGCGCCTGTTGCGAAAGGGGGCACCGTCGATGAGAAATTGTACTTGATCCGGGTCAATCGCTCCGAGAGAGGCAACGACGGCGTTCAGCGTCAGCTCTTGGCCGACGCGACAGGGACCAAGCCCCTTGGCTTTCTGCTGAATCGTGAGCTGCAAAAATGACGTGGACTGTTGCCCTTCACCGCTACCGCCGGGCAATAAGGTGCGCGCTGGAGCGGGCGGGCAAGGGGAAAGAGCCGGTTGTGCTGCCCCTGCACTGAACAAATAAAAAATCAGAGCGATAACCAGGAGTGACAGTTTGGTACGCATCGAAGACCTCCTTTCGAAGTCTATCTGTTTCTGCTCAAACTTGTCAATTCGCGTCATGGGGATGAGTCCGTCGGGGCACCCGAGTGCACCGTTTCTCCCTCCATATTTTGTAGCTCCTACGGCAGACACACCTGCCCGTCGGGTAAGTTCTTGAACGGGTGGTTGCCGGGGTTGCCCTTGCCAATGAGTTTGCCCGATCTGTTGTTGCCCTCGATCGTGTTCGTACCCTCGAAGACCACCTTGCCGGTGAACTTGTCTTCGGAGCCGCCGCACTGCTTCAACTCCGCCCCCAGGCCCCAGTCGGCGTTCCCTTGGATAATGGAACCTATCAGCGTCAGTCGCGCTTCTGTGCCACCAACCACGATCCCGCCGCACATTATGTCTGCCTTTCTGCGGGGGTTGCCGGCTTGACAATCGTCGACAAGCTGCATCTCGGGGTTAGTGCCGTTGCCTATGATGAGGCTTTGACGTACTTCTGCACGGGCCGAGTCCTCCATCACGAGGCCTTGTGTGTTGCCGAAGATTGTGGAGCCACTCAGACTCACCCGGGCAGATCCTCCCACAGAGAGGCCTGACCCGACATTGGTGGAGACTTGGGAGTAAATCAGGCTCACCTGGGCCGAGCCCTCCACAGAGAGGCCTGACCCGACGTTGGTGGAGACTTGGGAGCCGGTCAGGCTCACCTGGGCCGATCCCCCCACAAAGAGGCCACTGCCCCTATTGCCGGAGACTTGGACGTCCTGAAGATAGACATAACCGTAGATGTTCAAACCACCGCCCAACACTGCAAGTCCTTGCAGCGTAACTACCTGCACCTCGGCCGGGACCGAGACGACCAACCCACGCTCAGGCCGTACCTTCAGCGTCGTTTCTGTCCGGCTCACCCCCCACAGCGTCAGCGGTTTCCAGATCGTCAGCCCCACTTCATAGATGCCTAGCCCAACCAAGATCGTCCCGCCCGGGGCCAGGGCATCCACTGCCTCCTGCAGGCTGGCAAAATCCTGGGGGACTGTCAGTTGAGTGCGCGTCGTCTGGGGGACGAGCGGCCGGCGGAGGGCCACGGGGGCGAAGCCGCAAAGATCGACCCCGTTATCCCGCATCTCGTTGGGAGTGCCCGAAATCCGGGCATCGGCTGAGAGAACCCTGATTCCGCACTGCCGGTTGTCCAAGAAGCGGCTGTCATTCACCTCCAACTTAGCCGAGTCCTGCACATCGAGGCCAACCCCATTGCCCGAAACTATGGAAGATTGGATCGTCACTTTCGCATCGCCGGAAGAGCCTGTCACACTGATGCCGCTCCCGCTGTTGTCGGAGACTTGGGAGTCAATCAGGCTCACCTGAGCCGAGTTTCCTACAGCTAGACCGCTCCCGCTGCGGGAGACGGTGGAGGATCGGATTGTCGCTTTCGCATGGCCTCCCACCGAGATACTAGGCGGGATACGAAGTGCGTAAAAACAAGGAACAAAGTCACAAGTCACTGGGGGGGGCCCGTAGAATTCGGCCTCCGCGATCGTGAGGCCCTTGATGTTCACTTCGATCTCTGAAGCGCTCTCGATCCGAACCACGGGCTCAGTCATCTGCACCCCGGGCGGACCCGGCTCGCGCTGACCCTTTTCTACTTTGCCCTTGATGACCGCTTGCATTCTTCCCGCGCCCCGCAGCGTCAGGCTCTTTTTGATCTGAATATTCTCTTGGAACGTTCCTGGGCTCAGACAGACGACCGCGCCCGCTTGAGCTTGGTCAATCACCTTTTGGATAGACTGCCCCGGCTGTACTATGATCGTGCAGTCGGCTTGCGCCAACCAGGCCTGTTCGCTCTGTATCACAACCAAGATCAACACGACCAAGGCTGCGACCAATCCGAGTAGCTTCATTGCTTCTCTTATGTGCATTGCGATCTCTCCTAGCCATTGTACAGATTCTTCAGTTTCCTGATCAGTCTTTGCGTCCGTGATGCTGTGGGGCGGGGCGCCCGAGCGCGCGGCCCGGACGCCCATCCCTTGACCTACTGCGTCAAACTTTGTCGTTGATTTGCTTCTCAGTCTCCAGGATAACGGGCTCCGCAAGCAATCTGGTTGCTTACGAGGAGCCCAATCCACGACTGAACCTCCGCCACGAAGAAAGTGACTACAGTACCGCCGCGTAGAACAGAGAAGTTGGCTTCACCGTTCGTGCCGCTTAAAGACTGGCCTTGATATACATGTCCGGGCATCTGATAGAACTTCACAAGATAGTTTGAACGCGGGTCAATTGTTATGCCGTTATCATAGGCAACCAGCGCGACAAGATTACATTTATTTGAGGGCAAAGTATATGTATATGGGGGCAAAGCTGCTTCCCAGAGCTTGACAGTGTTTGCTGGATATGGAAGAGCTACTGTCTGTTCATAGACACTAGCGACAACCGCGAGCGCTAGGACCAATCCCAGCACTCCCCAACTCCGCACCGACCTCAGCAGGCCGGCGTTCTTCTGGATGAACTTCATCGTAGATCTCTCCTTTTATTGGATCTGTTCGTTCGCTTTGACTTCGTTGAACCGCCCGGAAGACTACCCGTCGGTCACTTTTAGTCTAAATCCCCAGCGTGACAAAAACGTGAAATGAGCTTCAAATCTGCGTAATTGCTCGATTTCGATTGGGAATACTTTCTAAAGTTTCATAAGATACCCTCCTTCAAGGTGATTGAGTTTCACTTCGGTCTATGGCCCCAACAGCATTACTCGACATAGACCGTGTCGAAATTCGTGATATATTTGTCCAGGACCACTTGATCTGGCAGAGGAAACGCCAACGCAGGCACTGTCAAAATGCTGTCTTCCTGGAGACCGACCAGCTGCTTGAACTGCCACACCGCCATTCCCTGAGGAATCATCACCGTCGCCGACCCGATCCAGTGTTTGCTCTTGAGGTGTATCCATTTCATCGTCATCGTCTCCTTTCTTTCTTTGTGTGGCTGCTTCTGTCGTGTGCTTCAGCTGCGACTCTGAACTTCGCTCTTATCTATGGCCCAAAAGGAGGCGAGTCTAACAACCTTGTATAAACTTCCCGCGTGACGATAGCGTGGCGAAACAAAATATCATGGGAACCGGAAAAACCGAGAAGAGCCCAGCTAAGACCATTGCCCAATACACACGATTTTGCTATACTATACACATCGAAACTCTTAGGAGTGCTCACCCATGCGCACTAATGTCGTGATTGACGATGAGTTGATGCGCCAAGCCCTGCGCGCCAGCGGCCTGCCCACCAAACGCGCCGTCATTGAAGCTGCTCTACAGTTGTTGGTGCAGGTGAAAGGGCAGAGCGAGGTCCGCCGCTTGCGTGGCAAGGTCGCCTGGGAAGGCGATCTCGAGAAACTGCGCGATGGCCGCGCCCGCTAAGCTATGGTGATTTGTCGACACCACCGTCTTTTTTCATTTGCACCATCATGCCCTGCTTCACAATGACCGCGATTTCGACCTGTTCAAGCAGGAACTCAACTCACACGTCATTCATCCTTAATCGTTCACAATAGCAAAGAGGTGGGCTAAAAAAGTCATCCCGCACCCGCTGGCACCGTGGCAACAGCACTATGGATATAGTATCATTAAAATACGATCTGTAAGATACTATCTTGAGGTGATGCCATTGGCCGCCACACACGCCACAAGCCCTGTCTATACCAAGCGCGTCCAAACCGTGCTCAGCACAGAACAGTATGAACTTCTTCTGAAGATCGCCCAAGAGCGCGGCAAACCGCTCAGCGTGCTCGTCCGCGAGGCCATCGTGGAGGCGTGCTTCCAAGGGGCCGTGCTGCAGCAGCGCCGGGCCGCCCTCCAACAGTTGCTCAGTTTGAAAGCCCCGGTGGCAGACTGGGAAGAAATGGAAAAAGAAATTACCAAAGGTGCCTTAGATGGCTGAGTTCTTTCTCGATGTCAACGTGCCCATGTACGCCGCCGGCAAAGCACATCTCTATAAAGCACCTTGTACCTGGATTATGGCCGAGATCGCCGAGGGACGGCTTGCCGCCGCCATAGATGTCGAGATTATTCAAGAGATCTTGTATCGCTACGGCGCTCTCGGTCGCTGGCCGATCGGGACGAGTATGGCCAAGAGCCTACTGGACCTGGTGCCCACGATCTATCCGATCGCGGTGGCCGACATCCGGCTGGCTGTTCAGCTCTTTGAGCGCTATGCTCCCAAAGGGGTTACGGCAAGAGATCTGATTCATGTGGCGGTGATGCGCCACAACGAGTTGCACGAGATCATTTCGACGGATGCACACTTGGACCTCATTCCAGAGATCAAGCGTGTTGATCCCCAGCGCTTATTTGCGCAAAAGCATTCATAAAAAGCAGGGCGCCCGAGCTGCTCCCCAACTCCGCATCGACCTCCACAGGCCGGCATGCTTCTTGATGAACTTCATTCTCGATCCCTTCTTGTGGATCTGTTCGTTTCAGCACTACTATACTCCCGTGAGCTTGCTTCAGTAGCCAACTTGCTCTAAAATTGCTCTGGGTGAACGCCATGAAACACCAGCAATCAAGCAACCTTCTGGAGCGTATCTCCGTTGACCCGCAGATCTGCCACGGCAAGCCCTGTATCAAAGGCACGCGCATTCCGGTCTTCGTCATCTTAGACGCCCTGGCCGCCGGCATGACCCATCGGGAGATCATTGAAGAATATCCTCCCCTGACCGAAGAAGACATCCAAGCCGCCCTCTACTACGCTTCGTTGGTAATGCAGCAGGAGGAAGTGCCACTGCCCGCTTGAGATGAAGTTTCTCCTCGTCCTCCGATAGAGCCGAGGAGGGCGCCCGAGAGCGTTGGCCCGGACGCCCTGCGTTGCTCCTTTACTTTTTCCCTACGACGGTCGTAATACAGGCTTCGTTATTGGTCAAGTTAACATCGTTCGGATTCTTCACCGTGGCACAGTTCCTCGCTTCTTTCCCCGGCTCAATCTTTACCGTGACGTTGATCTGGATCTGAAGGCTCTGGCCGGGGCCGAGCGGGTTATTGCTCGTGCAGGTGACCGTCTGTCCAAACGGTACACACACTACCCCAGGCCCGCCTGCCGAGATGAAGCTTAGGCCCGACGCCAACGTGTCCGTCACCGTGATTGTGGGGTTACAGGTTCCGTCTCCCTTATTGAAGACGGTAATGAAGTACGTTGCTGGCTGTCCGCTGATTAAGGGATTCGGCTTGACTTCCTTGCTGATCGCCAGGTCGCACTTTCCGCCTGTGACCTGCACGATCACGCACGACTGGTTATTGGCCGTGTTGGTGTCGTTCGGATTGCTGACGGCCGCGCAGTTTGGAAGTTGACCCGTTGCCGATGCTATGACAGTCCCTGTGATGGTAATTGCGGGAAGTGGCCCGGGCGGTACAGGCTGGATGCTGGCATCCCAAGTGCACTTGATGGTCGCTCCAGGATTTGGCGGCGCCACCGAGCAATTCCACTGGCTGCCGCCCTGCGCCACGCTCGTGACCTGCAACCACGGGAGTGGACCATCCGTCACCGTGGTGATGCCTTGGCACGGTCCGGTGCCGACGTTCTGCACGGTCAGGGTAAAGGTCACCTGTTGACCGCTCTGTACGGGGTTGGGAGTGACGGACTTCTTGATCGCCAGGTCGCAGGCAGCTTTAGGTAGGACCGAGATAGGCACGCATGACTTACTGATAAGCTGGCCTGACACGGTTGCTGTCGCGCAGTTGGTGATACTAGTTCCTGGTGGTGCGTTCACGTTGGCCATGAAGCTGAACATGGCTGTGTAAGGCCCTATCAGTGGAATGACATTGTAACAACTCGGGATTGTTGTAACACAGCTCCAATCAGAAAGCGGGCTTGGAGTCATCGACAGGTTCTGATACACCATCGTGGGGGGCAATTGATCTTGCACGACAACAGTGGTAGCTTCGCAGATTTGCCCTGCGGGCACGGTTAGGGCGAGCGTGACAGTCACCGTCCCTCCGGTTTGCACGGGGTTGGGGTTAACTGTCTTCTTGATCGCCGGGTCGCACTTCACTTCCTCTCGCCTCCGGTTGCCGAAGTAGAAGTGCATGCGGGTGGTTGAGAAAACCGTCTGGGTTTGCGGATTCAGCGACGTGGGTACCCAGCCGGGCAATGGCACTTCCGTGATCGTGTATGTCCCCGGAGCGGGCACACTGAAACAGATGTTGCCTGTAGGGTCAGTGGTCACCTGATTCGGGGGCCCTGGATTAACGTTAAACGTCCATCCAGATAGCAGAGGCTCGTTGTTGGGGTCGTTGGGGTTGCTGAAGTTAATGTCCCACATACCATTCCCGTTCTTGTCTTCAAATTTGAAGACGCAGATTTCGGCGCTACCGGATGGGTCCTTTCCCAAGAAGTAGTCCTCGGTCTCACCGAACGGGTATCCCCCAGGAGGGCCACTGCCGTCGGCCTGTGCGGGTGCGACCGGCACATCCGTCAGTGTCACCCGCATCCACGTCGAAATGGACTTATTAGGGTCTAGGAAGGCCACAAAGGATGGCGTCACCAAACCCGGGTGAAAACCGGGACCTAAGTTGATGAGGTGGTTCTGGACAGCCCATTCTCTTGCAGATAGTGGCGTCCCTGGACATTGGATGACATCATCCCAGTCCCCATCCTGCTTGAAGTCGAACCAGACGTTCACATAGCGGGGTTTCGTTGGGCCGATGACGGTTACCGAATAGGTGAGTGTCTGAGTGCTGCAGTAAAAAGGGAGAATGGGCAGCGGGCTCACGCCGTCGTCTGCGCCATCCTTGTTAGCGATGTTGGGGCCAGGTAGGATGTTGTTCGTCGGGTCTTGGTCCCATCCTTGATCGGCCTCTCCCTCTAAGGTGACAGCCTTCCCTAGCCAAGCATCGCCGGTCGCATTC
This sequence comes from Candidatus Acetothermia bacterium, assembly GCA_016179105.1. Taxonomy (GTDB): domain Bacteria; phylum Bipolaricaulota; class Bipolaricaulia; order RBG-16-55-9; family DRXL01; genus JACOSB01. The sequence continues at coordinate 1,983 of JACOSB010000160.1, read as the reverse complement.
AGATGGATCGGACCATGAGGCGCGCCCGGATCATAGACCGTGGGGAAGTTGGCCGTTGGCCCATAACCAGTAGCCATCTGCGCTGCGGCGTGATTCGTGCTATCCGGTGCATCACCCAGATCGGATTTGCACTTACCCGCTTTGTCGGCCTGGAAGATGTCATTGATCTCCGTTGGTGTGAGCACACGGTTGAAGACCTCCAGCTCGTCAATGGCGATCTCACCAAAGCCTGCTGGAGGGCTGAGCCTACTCTTGCCGATCCACACAGCCTGTGCATTGTCAATGATCCCGGTTACTGTCGGACCGAACCCGACAAGTGCCCCGTTGATGTAGAATTTAACCCCGCTCAAGGGGTCGCTTCTGTTCACTGTGACCGCTACATGGTTCCATGTCCCATAGGTGACACTTCCCGTGCTCGCAGACCCAGCAAACGTACCGTCCCCCATCCTGAAGCGCAGAAGGCCGTCTTCCACATAGAAGGCGTAGCCCTTGTTTTGGCTTAGGTCGAGCCTATCCACGATAGGCTGAATGCGCCCTGGACCGACTTGGACCGGCCAGACCCAGGCGTCTATGCTGAGATCGCCCTTCGCAAAGTTCAAGTCCGCTGCTGGCAGAGGCACTTGCACATACGGCCCATAGAAATAGAGCGCACTGCCGACCTTGCCAGACGGTAAGCTTAAGGGAAGTGAGGTCACGGGCACAGGACCTGCGGGTGGAGGACCCGCTGTCGCGCTGATAGTCGTAGTGCTGCCGTTAGCATCCAAAGTATTGCCGTTATCGTCCCAGTCGGCTACATCGTAGACAACACCAGCCCCACTTTGCTCATCCAACGTATACCAGGCGACCATGCCAGAGGGGGGTGTAGCGCAAGGAGTCGGAGGTTGCGGTTGCGCTGAGTAAGTCACAGTGCCTTCCACAATGAAGGTTGATGGTATTGAAGTAGCTTGCCACGACCCAAACGTCACCACGAGCGCCAGGAGCAACCCCAGCGCTCCCCAGCTGCGCGCCGACCTCAGCAGGCCGGGGTTCTGCTTGATGAACTTCATCGTAGATCACCTGTCTTGTTTAACATTATATTCCTATTGGACATCTATATTCCTAATTCCTGTTGGGCATTTACGGCTATAGTTTGCGAAGGCGAGCGTCCGGGCGCGTGGCCCGGACGCCTTGCGTTGCTCCTTTACTTTTTCCCTACGACGGTCGTGATACAGGCTTCGTTATTGGTCAAATTGACGTCATTGGGATTCTTCACAGTGGCACAGTTCCTGGCTTCTTTCCCCGGATCAATCTTGACAGTGACGTTGATCTGGATCTGGAGGCTCTGGCCGGGGCCGAGCGGGTTATTGCTCGTACAGGTGACCGTCTGTGCAACGGCTCCACACACTACCCCGGGCCCGCCTGCCGAGCTGAAGCTTAGGCCCGACCCCAACATGTCCGTCACCGTGATTGTGGGGTTACAGGTTCCGTCTCCTTTATTGCTGATGGTAATGACGTACGTTGCTGGCTGTCCGCTGATCATCAGCTTGACTTCCTTAATGATCGCCAGGTCTCACTTTCCGATTTGCCGATTCCCGAAGCTGAGGTTCACCGTCTGGCCCGGTAAGACAGTCACCGTTTGCGGGTTTGGCGTCGTCAGCATCCACCCGGATTGCACTTGCTCGGTGACTATGTACGTCCCCGGAGCGGGCACGGTGAAGCAGATTTCCCCCTTAGGGTTGGTGATGCCGGTAAGGTTGCCTGGTTGGACTGTGAAGATCCAGTTAGGCAGTCCGAGCTCGCCGGGGTCCTGCTTGCCATTGCCGTTCAGGTCGTTGAACTTCGTCACGCAGATCCTAGCCTCGCCCTTGTCCTTCTGCTTGTTGCCGAAGCTGAGGTTCACCTGCTGGCCCGGTAAGACAGTCACCGTTTGCGGGTTTGGCGTCGTCAGCATCCACCCGGATTGCACTTGCTCGGTGACTATGTACGTCCCCGGAGCGGGCACGG
>JACOSB010000163.1 GCA_016179105.1 Candidatus Acetothermia bacterium | reverse complement strand
TCCGACCAGCAGAGCGGTCCGGGTAGCATCGATGTCGATACAGAAACACCGCGAAATCTTTTTGATGAGATAAACGCTGATTTTCCTCTGTTGAAACATGCTTCTAGACTACTCACCTTTCAAGTCCTGGTCTAGAGCCATTATATATACGTCAATCCAGAAAGTATTGCAAAGCTCATTTTATTTTGCGCGGCAAGATCAATGATCCCACCGGCCTACTATGACTAAACTGGCTAATAGAACCAGTATGAAGACCACCAATATGGCAAGACGAAAACGGGACATCTGCTTCCTTCTTCCGACCTTCATTTGAAATAATTCAATTGTACAACTGACAATTCACACGCGGTTGTCTATTCTCCCTTCACAAGGCGTGCATTCAGAACCCGGATGCAGCGCACGGCTTCTTCCGACGAATCCGGGAATTCACGAATGATTTGCTGGTACATGCCGATCGCCGCTTGAAGTTGATTTTGGTCGATAAGTTGAGCAGTTCTCTGAGAGAGTATCTCGTAGCGTGTTTTGCTTTGGGCGACAAGATCAAACGTTTCATCCTCTTTCTTATCTACAAGGTTGACTCGATAACATTGAGGACAAAGATATACGCTGAGTTTCGCCCACCTGCTTTGCAACGGTCTCATATCGAACTCTTTTTCACCAAGATAGTCCAAGGGTATCTGACAATGAGTGCAAAGGGTTGGCTCACTGGGTGCTCTGGTTTCAGCAACTTCGATATCCGAGGGTTCTGGTGGTGAGAAAGATTGAATTTCTAAGAGTGCTACGGCGGCTTCTTTGTCTACTTTTGCGACTTGAATCTCTACGGCTCCGGAAGTTAATTCCGCAATTTGACAGGGAATTCCAGAGCCGATGAGCAGTTGTTGGATTACCCGAGCTTCGCGCTCATTGGCGGCCTGGAAAATCGTCGTGGGTTCAGCGATGCGCGGAATAGCCCGTACTGGGCGCAGATCGGAAGGAATAGTTGACTGTTCGTCCGGACGCAGTAGCAGCCAAGCGACCAGCCCCCAAGGCCACGAGAGAAAGGTGAGGATCGCCATCAAACAACCAAGCCCGCCACGCTTCTCGGCGTCTGCGTACACCCAGATAAGACTTATCACAAAAAGCGCTAATAATACCAGACCTACCAGACTTAAGAAAGGCCACCAATAAAAGAGACTAAATTCAGATGGAAACATTTTTCGTTATATTCCCTGGGCGATGCGCTCGTTCAACACTTTAATACAACGCTGTGGTTCCTCAGCCCATTCGGGAAACTCGTCTATCATCTGCTGATACATACGAATAGCTTCTTTGAGCTCTTTTCGGTCGATCAGTTGCGTCGCTCGCTGAGAAAGAATATCGTAACGCTCTTCCGGCGACAGTTGAATATCTACAATAACCCTGGGTTTGTCGCGGTCGAGCAGCAAGACCTGATAGCATTGGGGACAAAGATAGACGTTCATCTTGACCGAATAGTCTGCCGCGTCGTCTGTCTGGAGTATTCTTTCGCTGATGAAATCCAGCGGAGACTGGCAATGGGTGCATTGCAGTTTCCCATCCGAGGGCTGGGCTTCCAAAAGACCTTTCGCCGTCTCAATCTCTGATTCCGGTACTTGGAGGTCAAAGAATCCAGACTCCAAAGCAATGATATTGCAATCGATCCCTGCGCCATTCAAGAGCTGTTGGATGACGCGCGCTTCGTACTCGCTCTTGGCAACTCGCAGGGATGCTTGGCTCATGCTGGGTCGAGGTCGTGGAGAGGCCATCTGCCCGCCGGAGGGCAAGAAAAACTCGACATGCCCACAGCTAGAGCAGGCATAGATGTCCAGATTCCGTCGCCCTCTGAAAAGCAATCCCTCGGTCGTGAAGGTTTCTTCTCCCACATAATCTAACTCTCTCTGACAGCGCAGACACCGATATGGTTGGGGAGCCTTCATTTCTTGAGATTCAGAGGGTTCCACGTCTTCTGGAGATTGTGCTGGCGAAGAGACTGCTGCTTTTTCTTTTTCGTTCATCGCTGCTACTGAAGAATTTGCGGAAGTTTCAGAGAGCTTGACCTCAGTTGGAGATTGCTTTTTCAGAATCTCCTCAGCTTTCCCCAGATCGTTTGGGGAGACTTGAACTTCCAACATCTCTCCGGCTGAGCGAATATAACAGATAATTCCAGAGCTGATCAAAAATTGTTGAATGGAGCGAGCTTCGTCGGGCTTGGCTGTCGTGCGGATCGTTTCCATGGCCCTTCCCTCCCTAAAGCTTAGGATAGCACAATTATATCGGGATTTACCAGAAAATTGGACAAAGCAAAAATAAGGGTAGCAGGAAATTCAACGAAAACTTATGCAGTGGCTGAAAGACTACTCTTCGACGAGTTCGAGCAAGACTCCGTTCGTGCTCTCGGGATGGATGAACGCGACCTTGCGCCCGCCATAGCCCGATTTGGGAGTCTCGTCGATGAGCCGAATCCCTTGGGCTTTCAACTCATCTAGTTTTTTCTGGATGTCCGGCACGGCGAGCGCGACATGATGAATACCTTCGCCGCGGTTCTGCAAGAATTTTGCGATGGTGCTCTGCGGACTGGTAGGCCGAATCAGCTCCACTTTTGTTTCCCCGACAGGGATCATGCTGACTTCGACATCGAAGCCCGCAATTACTTGGCGATCTTTCTCTTTGAAACCGAGAGCCAAATAGGTCTTAAGGGCTTTGTCCAGATCGTTCACGGCGATGCCGATGTGATCGATGTGCATAGGACTCCCTTCAATTATCTCTTTCGTTTCTTTAAATAATGCCTGACTGCTTGAATGACTATCGAGATTTCTTTCTCCACGTCTCCGCGCATCGGAGATTCTTCAAAAATCCAAACTGACTCAGATGATCGCCTTTGAAAATGATGAGGATGACTTCTGAGTTTTTTGATCTCTGGAGTGTGTTCGTGAGGATAATCATCCCATCCAAAAGCACGTTTGTCGCCAGGATAAGGCAGAGTAAGATCAATCAATGCGTAAGAATAACTGCCTGTTGTAGGATCAAAGTAGATATCAAGAAAACGATCTTCGTCAAGGGTCGCGCGAATCTTGACCCCAACCAGTTCAACTCTAGAAAAGATTTTAGCTTTGGTGAGCTTGTCAATAACCTTATTGTGCCAAGACATCAGGATGCCTGGAGTATCTCGAAGAGCTGATTTAGTTCTGCGTTGATCGCTCTCCACTCCAACAAATCTTGATAAAGAGTGTGATCGTCGGGAGAGATGCCTACTTTTTTAAGATGTTTCTCCAATTTTTCCAAAGAACCGTATTGTTCTCTAAGTCGATAAGTAGATTTCTTGAGTTCAACAATACGGTCAGCGATGCTGCTTGTGATTCCCTTGAGGATGATTTCGTCTTCAGAGTAAGGCAGAACAGCTAAGACTTGCTCAAGAAGTTCATCAGCTGAAGCTGTGCGGGGCATAAATTTCTCCTTCTGCATCCGTTGTAGTTAGCCTTTTTTAGCGCGTTTCGATCATTCAACATCCATAGTTTTAGAGAAGATCACTCTCGCGATTCCCATGATAGTCATCACGACCACACTCAGGATAGCAACACTGAGTTGCCAGAGCGAGTCGGCACTCGTTGGGCCGAAGAGAGCATGTCCAAGATCAGAGGCTTTGTAAACCAGCAGTGCAGTCGCGGGGATGAGTGTTAAGCTTGCGACGACCAAGGAAAGCCAGCGTGATCGGGGTGCGTGCTCTGCGATCACAGCGGTGTCGCTGGCCAAAAAGAGACTGTTAATCACGAGATAACTACCGGCTTCAATGAAGTGAGCCAGCGCAAAACAATAGAAAAAAACATACAACCCAATGGGCAGAAACTGGGTGAATGAGATAGTCAATAGCCCCAGCACTCCGAAAAGACAGTTAACGAGAACTCCGCTGATAGCAACGATAATCTGTTGAGATGAATTCAAAGAGCTTGCACACGCGTCATTCACTGGCTCAGGCGTGGACCCGAACAGATAGAAGGGCACTCTCACTTTCCAAGGATTCTTCTTGCAGCCAAACTTCCAGTAGGCCAAGGCATGTCCCACTTCGTGCAGCCAGATAGTGAGATAGAGAGTCAGATAGCTTGTGATGATTAAGAAAAAAATTGGGATGAATTCACTCACAACGTCGCAGGCTCGTGATACTGGCCAAACTCAGCCCTGAATATATCGCAGATCTCGCCCACCGTTACGTACGCTTTCACAGCTTCCAGAATCGCGGGCATTAAATTGTCTGAAGTGCGAGCGACTTTCTTCAGCTGTTCCAATGCTTGCTGCACTGCTTTCGCATCACGGGACCCGCGCACGTCTTGCAAACGACGGACTTGCTTCTCGACAATTTCGGGGACCATCTTCAGAATCTCCGGTGTGTGCTTCTCTTCGCCGACGAAGGCATTCACGCCGACAACAATTCTTTTCTTCTGCTCAATCTCGCGCTGTTTGTGATACGCCGTCTGCTCGATTTCTCTTTGCACGTAACCCATCTCGATCGCCTTACGCATCCCGCCCAAATCGTCTACTTTCGCGATAAATTTTCGCGCTTCGGCCTCAAGCTTTTCAGTCAAATCCTCGAGGTAGTATGAGCCTCCGAGCGGGTCGATCGTGTCGGCCGCGCCCGATTCTTCAGCGATGATCTGCTGTGTGCGCAACGCGATGCGCACGGCCTCGGCTGTCGGCAGCGCGAGCGCTTCGTCATACGAGTTCGTGTGCAGACTCTGAGTCCCGCCGAGCACGGCAGCGAGTGCTTGCAGCGTCGTGCGAATAATGTTATTCAAGGGCTGTTGCGCCGTCAGTGTGCTCCCGCCTGTCTGTGTGTGGAAACGCAGCATCAGTGATTCTTTCTTCTTCGCTCCAAATCGCTCTTTGACTAAAGATGCCCAAAGTCGTCGAGCAGCTCGGAACTTCGCAATTTCTTCCAAAAAATTATTGTCGCATGAGAAGAAGAACGAGAGTTGAGAAGAAAATTTATCGATGTCCATCCCTCGTGCAAGCACGGCGTTTACATATTCAAGCCCGTTCGCGAGCGCAAAGGCAATCTCTTGTGCGGCGGTCGCGCCGGCTTCTCGCATGTGATAACCCGAGATGCTGATCGGGTTCCATCGAGGCAGTCGCTCGGCACAGTACATAATCACATCGGTCGCGAGCCGCATCGAAAATTCGGGGGGAAAGATAAAAGTTTTACGAGCGATGTATTCTTTCAAAATATCATTCTGGGTAGTACCTACAATCTGATGGTGAGCAACGCCTTGGTTCTCGGCGACAGCGACGTACATCGCCAACAAAATAGATGCCGGCGCGTTGATTGTCATGCTCGTCGAGACTTTTCCAAGAGGAATTCCCTCAAACAGAATCTCCATATCTTTGAGCGAACTGATCGCGACACCCGCCTTGCCGACTTCGCCCAGAGCCATCGCGTGATCCGAGTCATAGCCCATCTGGGTCGGCAGGTCGAACGCGACCGAGAGTCCGGTCTGTCCTGCTTCTACCAAGTATTTGTAGCGCTGGTTCGTCTCTTCGGCGCTGCCAAACCCAGCATACTGACGCATCGTCCAGAGACGCCCCCGATACATTGATGGATAAACACCGCGCGTGAAGGGAGATTCACCGGGAAAGCCGATCTTTTCTGAGATCTCGGGTTCGCTCCGATCATCGGGAGCATAGAGTCGATCGACGGGTAGCTCGGAGTCTGTCTTAAATTCACTCTTGCGCTCCGGGTGTTTTTTTGTCACTTCTTTGGTCTTTTCTTCCCAGCGTTTGCGTGCACTCATGGCTCTTCGCTTACTCGGCGGATGGAGCAGAGCAAGGCTCCTTTCTCGACTTGCTGTTTCTCTTGTACGGCGACTTTCTCGACGATGCCGTCGTGCGGCGCGCGAATCTCGTTCTCCATCTTCATCGCATCAATGATGACTAACTTATCGCCCGCTTGCACGTGCTGGCCGGGCTGGGCTTCTATCTTGAGAATCAAGCCGGGCATGGGTGCAACGATCTTTTCCTCAGACTGAGCAGCGCTCTGCGCTTGTTTGAGAAATTGCTTGTACTTTTGCAAAAGCGCTCGCTCGACGTGAACTTCGTATTCTTGCCCAGCGAGTTGAATCTTGTACTGGCCATTCTGTCCGGAGATTCCGAGATCAATGGATCGCCCTTCGAGCAGTAGCACATAGTTTTGTCCTACTCGTTTAAGTTCAACACCCTGGCGTTTTTCTCTCATCTCAACGACTGCTTCGGTTTGGCTTTGTCGGCTCACCTGGACTTCAAGCTGGCGGCCAGCGACCTCAATGAGATATTTCAAACTCTATCAGGCCTCTTCCAAGCACTCGCATCCGAATCTGAGTTTGTTGAGAACGGAACTGATTCTTGCGTGTGCTTGAGCACTGCAGCCAACGCGAGCATCTCCAACTCTTCATCGGTCAGTGTGCGCTTAGGCTGGAAATGCTTAATGAAATCGGTCGTGTACTCGCCGCTGCGGAAGAGCGCATCGTCCATCGCTTGATGATGGAATCCGATCGTGGTCTTGACACCGAACACACGAAACTCTTCGAGCGCGCGCTTGGCTCTTTCAATCGCGCTCACACGATTTTCTCCCCAGACGATGAGCTTGGCCATCAGCGGATCGTAGAACGGAGTAATATGCTCGCCCTGAGAGATTCCCTGGTCGACGCGCACGCCCGGGCCTGTAGGCAAATTCAGCTCTTCAATGAAACCCGTCGAGGGCAAGAATTGATCTTGAAAATCCTCGGCACAGATGCGGCACTCGATCGCATGGCCCCGTGGCCGCACGTCTGACTGAGTGATTGATAAAGTCTGACCCGCCGCAACACGCAGTTGCTCTTTCACAATGTCAATGCCAGTGACCATTTCGGTGACGGGATGCTCGACTTGGAGGCGCGTGTTCACTTCCAAGAAATAAAACTTTTGCGCTTCTGTATCGAAGAGAAACTCGACCGTCCCCGCGCTCTTGTATCGAGCGGCCTTGGCAACCTTGATCGCAGCTTCACAGATCGTGTCGCGCAGCAGTTGCGTCAGTTTGGGAGCCGGAGATTCTTCTATCAGTTTCTGATGGCGGCGTTGGACGGAGCACTCGCGCTCGCCCAAATAAAGAAAATTTTTGGCGTCCGAGAGGATCTGTACTTCAATGTGCTTTGCTTTCGGGATAAATTTTTCGATGAAGACCGTCGGATCGCCAAACGCCGCTTGGGCTTCGGACTGCGCCCGGGTGAGCGCATCTTTGAGTTCAGACTCGTTTTGCACGACGCGCATCCCCTTGCCGCCGCCCCCAGCAGCCGCTTTGATGAGAAGGGGAAAGCCAATCTCTTTTGCAGCTTTTTGCGCGGTTAAAAGGTCTTGAATCGGCTGGCCAACTCCCGGCACCGTCGGCACGCCATTTTGCTGAGCCAGTGCCCGTGCCGCGATCTTATCCCCTAACAAACGAATCGCTTCGGGACTTGGACCGACGAAAATCAAACCAGCGTCTTCGCTGGCTTGGGCAAAATCTTCGTTTTCTGAGAGAAACCCATAGCCGGGGTGAATCCCATCGCAGTTGGATCCTTTTGCGACGCCAATAATCTTTTCCATCTGAAGATAGCTCTCCGCAGCAGGCGGGGGGCCAATCTGAAATGCTTCATCGGCAAAGCGCGTGTGTAGGGCTCCGCGATCAGCTTCGGAATAAACAGCCACAGTCCGAATCCCTAACTCTTTACACGTTCGGAAAATTCTGATCGCGATTTCCCCACGATTAGCGACGAGCACTTTTTTGAGCATGGATGATCTTTCTTCGTTGTGATTGTAGACCAAGAAATTGGTCTACACAAGAGGGAACGCGTGTCCTCCCAGCCAGAGACTGCTTTCATCCCGATTTTTACAGAGCTCAGTTATACTCATAACCGTAACGAAAGGAGTTGGGAGTTTATGAGGCGTCTTCTACTAATGGCATTGCTAACTCTGGGATTTGTCTTTATCAACGTGGCGACGGTCAGTTTCTCGGCGGAGGCCGTGCCGGGCATCGGGGGAGGGTTCTTTTTTGACGCAACCAGCCTCAGCTTTACCGGCGTCGTCCGTTTGATGCTCGGAACGGGGATCGCCGGGGGACACTTTGACATCATCTTCCCGCAATCCCCGAGCTTGCCGGTGACATTTATCCCCTCTATAGTTGTGAATGCGCCGTTTAACTTAGCACCGGGGATTATGTTAGTTCCGTACGTGGGCATCGGACCAGTCATACGCATTCCGCCGCCATTTTTCTATCCGCCTCCTTACTTGCAGGCGAAGATCGGAGATTTGTTGGCATTCTTTGGGTTCGGGATGTACATCGAGATTGCATTTAGAGTCTTGCCGGCACCCTTGGGATTTCAGGGAGTAGGGTTCGGACTCACCGCGGATTTCTAAGCTCTTGGCCAGAAGCTGTCAGCCATCCTCTGTCTTCACAGTCGATCGCTGACAGCTTTTCTTTTCTTCCGACACTTATTCCGCAGCCTTAAACAACCTTAACGAATCCTATCATTCCATCTGTCTCTTTCTCGGCGTAATACGCATCCACGGCTATCGGTGAGACCAACCCATGTATAGATTCCACCATCTTCTTCAAATCTTCCATCTGTTTTTCTTTGACTGAAGCCGTGCCAGAGCCGGAAGCGCCGATGCCGAATTTTTGCAAGAAAGCCGGGACCATTCGTTCATCGTGATACCACGAGCAGTCTTCGTGAGTGAAGAGAATGACTTTTTTCAGATGATGTTTCTCGATCAAAAATTTGACCCAGCGCTGGCCGGCCCAGGCAAATTTTGGGAGATATTCGGTCAGCATCAGAAATTGAGGCCCCCCCGGCACTGAGAGATAATCATACGTGCCCTCCGGCAACTGAAGATATTTTTCCAAAAACTCGCGCATGTAGGGATAAAACGTGTTGCTGCTGCAGGTGATGATGAGCGTCGTGCTCCCTTTTTCGACCAAGGGAGTCTGGGATTTGTAGACAAGATCGGGCATTCTGTCTCCTTCACAGTGAAGTTCTGCAGTTAAGACGTACTGCAGTGCTGCGGTGTTGCAGTTAACGGCAGCACTGCAGTACGTCTTAACGTTGTTACTCCGTTATTCTTTCTTCGAGCCTTTCTTCTCCTCGTCTTCTTCTTGGATGCCCACTTTACCGAGCAATCCAGTGAGATCGATGCCCAAGGCTTTGGCTGTCTGCATTAAGTTAAACATCGTCGTCGGCACCGTGTTCGCGAGACGCGTGAGCGTGCCGGAGCCGTCGCCGTTGCCTCCGCCGCTGTCGATCATCACGAGCTTATCGATATTGCCCATCGGAGCGGCCACCGCACCCGCGACCGGCGCGAACGCCTTGATGATTTCGGGGAAGCGCTCCAGGATCAACATCGTCTTCGCGGATTCGTCGAGCTTCTCGAAAGCTTCGGCTTTTTTGAGGGCACCCTCGGCTTCCGCCAGCAGCTTTGCTTTGGTACCTTCGGCTTCGGCTAAGAGTTTAGCCTTCACGCCGTCCGCTTCTGCGAGCAACTTCGCTTTGGTACCCTCGGCCTCTGCCAGCAGCTTTGCTTTAAGAGCGTCCGCCTCGCCTAAGCCCTCGAGAGCATTACGTTGTCGCTCAGCTTCGGCGACGGTGATAATCGCGGTCCTGTGACCTTCCGCTTCCAAAATTTCTTTTTGCTTCTGCGCTTCCGCGGCCAGAATGACTTTCTGTTTTTCAGCGTCGGCGGGCTTCACAACTTCAGCCACCAACTGGCGCTCTCGTTTGGTCGCTTCGGCCTCAGCCACTTCCGTCTGTTTCTTAGTGCGCACGATATCGACCATGACTTCTTGCTCGATGACTTCCTGGCGCGCTTTCGCTTCCGAGAGCGGACCTGCCTGGCGCGCGCGGGCTTGCTGCGCTTGCACTTCGGCCTCGTATGAGGCTTTCTTGACGTCGCGCTCTTTCTCAGCTTGCGCAACCAACGCCAAGTTCTCATTCTCGCGCTCTTTCGCTTCACGCAGCGCGGTCGTCGAGCTGATCGTCGCTTCCCGCGACGCTGCCGCCTCGCCGATGGTCGCATCGCGCTTGACCTCGGCCGTGCGCTTCTTACCCAGAGCTTGAATGTAGCCCTCTTTGTCATCGATCTTTTGGACGGTGAGCACGTCGACACCGAGGCCAATCTTACCTAAATCCGAAGCTGCTTCGGTCAGTACTTCCTGGTTAAATTTTTGGCGATCGCGCACGATCTCTTCGACCGTCAGCCGACCGACGATCGAGCGCAAGTGACCTTCCAAATTCTTATAAGCAATTTGTTTGATCTCTTCGTGAGTCAGCCCGAGAAAACGCTCTGCGGCGGCAATGAGCGACTGCTCGTCGTTGCGAATCTTGACGTTCGCCACTCCCTGGACGCTCACCAAGACGCCGTCTTTGTTGGGCACATCTTGGACGTCAAGGTCAATAGGAAAAACCATCAGGTCCATATAAGTGACGTCTTCTAAGACAGGCCATCTAAAGCGCGAGCCGCCCGTGACGAGCCGGAAGCCGATCGCGCGGCCGTCCGGCGTTGTGTGCTTGCGACCATAGAAGACAGCGACTTTGTTGGGCGGCACTTTGATGTAGTTACGCGTCGCGGTCATCACCACGACCATGATGACGAACGCGAGCAAGAGAATCATCAGTACGACGGGTATACCCGCAAGACCGAACATAGACCTTCCCCTTTCTTTGTCTTTTATTTTTCTATTCTGTTCTTAGATTTTTAAGCGACGGGTTCGACGACGACCGTGTCCCCATGCACTTCTTTAACTCTTACTATAGCCCCCTCAGAGATCGCTTGGCGCGCGCGGGCCAAGCGCCGTGCACCCTGCGTCCCGATGGCGCAAGCGATTTCTCCAATACCATTCTCCGGGATGGCCACGGTCACGCGACCTTCCACCCCGACCAAATCCCGATCTTCGATGAGCGAACTGGCCTGCTGCGAATAAATCATCCGCATCGCCAGCAGATAGACACTGCTCATGATGACCCCCCCCATCACCCCCAAGAGAGAACTAATCAGCGCCGTCGCGTTGCGCGCGGGGAAATAGTGATTGGCGATAGCGCCGATAGCTCCGAACGAGGTCAAAAAGACGGCCATCGAGCGGATGCTGAAAAAACTCGGCCCGCCGCCGTGGACGTCAGCATCTGCCCCGGCTTCCACATCATGCCCAAAAAAGAACATCGAGATGACCAAGAAAACGAACCCGACCAACGCTAACACAAAGAAGACCAGCGTTACGAACATAGGCCCCCTCCTTTACGACCCTCGTGGCCGTTTCCTTCATTCATCATAGGAATGGGCGTCCATTAAGTCAATTCTGCGAGCCAGTTTATCTGAGTGCATTTGCGTACTCCACGGAAACAATTATAAAGTAGAGTAGGAGGGTTTTGGACAAATCGATCTATGTGGTGGATGCAATTGATAAAACAGATGGAGTTTCTCGGCGTGCGCTCGGTGCCCGTGTTGCTATTGACGGGCGGGTTCACAGGAATGGTCCTGGCTCTCCAGAGTTTCCAAGCTTTAGAGCGCTTTGGGGGCCAAATCCTGGTCGGAGCGATTGCTTCGTTGGGACAGGCGCGTGAGTTGGGCCCGATCTTGACGGCGTTCTTGGTCGCGGGCCGTGTCGGATCGGCGATGGCGGCTGAGTTAGCCAGTATGCAGATCAGCGAGCAAATTGATGCCCTGCGCGCAATGGCCGTCAGCCCCTTCAAATTTTTGGTTGTGCCAAGATTGATCGCGGGCGTCACGATGTTGCCCATCGTCACCGTGATTGCGAACTTTATCGGCACGTTGGGCAGCTATCTGGTCGCCGTGATCTTTTTGCACGTGAACGCGGGAATTTACTGGAATCAGGTCTTTCTCTTCGTGGGCCCTCAAGACCTCTTGAATGGGCTCTTAAAATCTGTCTTCTTTGGGTTGATTCTGACGGGAGCAGCGTGCTGGGCGGGACTCGAAGAGCGTGTGGGCGCGGAGGGAATTGGCCGCGCGGCGACGGCGGCCGTCGTGCGCGGATATGTGTTAATTTTGATTGCAGACTATTTCTTGACGGATTTGTTGTTTTGATTGTGAGAACCGCCAAGGCGCCAAGAAGATTCTCGTGTAGGGGCGAGGTGACCTCGCCCCTACGATAGATATTTGGGTGTGATGATTTTTTATGATTAAACTCGTGAATCTGACCAAATCGATCGAGAACAAGCGCGTACTCCAAGGAGTCAATTTAGAGATCGAGCGCGAGCAGATCACGCTTATTTTGGGTCAGAGCGGCGTGGGAAAGACCGTCTTGCTTCGGCTTCTCTTGGGGCTCATTAAGCCCGATGGCGGAGAGATCTGGATCGAGGGAGAAAATATCGTTCCCTTGAATGAGCGCGAGTTGGATTCTGTTCGCAAACGTTGCGGTGTACTCTTTCAAGGCGGTGCGCTCTTCGATTCGCTCACCGTGGGAGAGAATATCGCGTTCCCGTTACGACAGCACACCCATCTATCGGAGAGAGAACTTCATGGGAAGGTACATGAAAAATTAGAGCAAGTGGGACTCGATGGAATTGAAAGACAAAAACCTGCTGAGCTGAGTGGGGGGATGAGAAAACGGGTCGCGCTCGCCCGCGCGCTCGCGCTCGACCCGGAAATTTTATTGCTCGACGAGCCGACGGCAGGGCTCGATCCGGTCACAGGGCGAGCGATTGCGGATTTGATTCATGAGACACAGATGAGGTCGAAAGCGACCTGTGTCGCGGTCACGCATGATTTAACTCTGGTCGAGCGCCTGGCCGATCGCGTCGCGCTCTTGCATGACGGGAAAATTTTGGCGGTCGGTACGCCGCACGAGATGCTGTCCTCCTCGGATTCGCTGGTGAAAGAATTTTTGAAAGGAGTGGAGTTATGAAAAGCGGCTCACTGGTCAAAGTGAGCATTCTAGTCGTGGTGGCGCTCGGTATCTTATTTTATATGCTGGTGAAGCTGGGTGCGTTCGCGTGGCTCTCTCAATCGACTAGAGAGTTCACGGTACGCTTTGACTCGGTCTCGGGGTTGAGTCCGGGCGCACGGGTGCTCATCGCCGGCGTCGAAGTGGGAAAGGTGAAAGAGATCGCGCTCGAAGGAGGGCGCGCAAAACTCGTGCTTTCGCTCGAGAGCCCAGCGCAGTTGCACGAAGACGCCGTTGCTCTCTTGCGTACCCAAGGGCTTTTGGGAGAGCGCTATGTCGAGATTCAACCGGGCCAAGGTGCGGCGCTCGCACCCAATCAAGAGATTCCCAAATCACGGCTCTTGCTCGACTTGGACCGTTTTCTCGATCAAGTCGGCTCACTCACGATGAGCGTGAGACAGTTTTCTGATTCGTTCAATCAATTCTTCGTTGGGAACGAAGGCCAAGCGAGATTGGAAAGACTGGTAGAGGATTTGGACGCGCTGGGGAAGTTGGTGAAAGAGTTTAGCGAGAGCAAGGGAACGCTCAAGAAATTGATCGAAGAACCTGTCGCGTATGAAAAGCTCAATAAAGCCTTAGACAGTGCCACTCAGTTTGTTGAGCGTTTTGAGAAGATGAGCCTTGTCTTGAGCTACCGCATGAATTTTCTTTTGGTGCGGCCGTCCGGAGAGTCAGGCTTTCGCAATACGCTGTCGGTGCGGATGCAGATGCGCCCGGAGCGCTCCTATCTGGCCGAGCTGATTGAGCTGCCGAAACAGAGCTGGAAAGCGAGTTTACAAGTGGCCTGGAATTTTGGGATCTTGAGTTTGCACGGCGGGTTGATTGAGTCCACGATTGGTGCGGGAGCTGAGTTGAAACTAGGCGAACGCTTACGGGTGAGCATTGAAGCGTTTGATTTTACGCGCCTTCCAGGGCCACATATGCGTTTGCAAGCAGGCTTTGATTTAGTTGCGCTCTTCATTGCAGCGGGCTATGACGATTTGCTCCTGCCTCAAAAGCCCGGCTCGATCTACTTCAGCGTGGGTGTGCGACTGACGGACGAAGATTTGCGCTATTTGTTGGGATTATTGGCGATACGGCTCTAAATCTTAAGATTTTTTTGATCAGAAACGCTTGCTTGGCTCTTGATTTTTCTCGACTGTTGTGCTACGGTTAAAGTACTTCGCCCGCACATTGGCGAACCTGGAGTAATCCAGCGGTGCAAAGTTCCGGACCCTCTTAAAGGGTGACCGAACTGCCGAGGCGGAAGAAAAGACTTGGTTTAAGTATTTTCTTTTACCTTTCATAGTTTAAGATAGCTCTTGGTTTTGCCCATGGGCCGGGCGAAAATTCAGCCGAGGAGGATTTGGGTATGCGTCAGCCACAAGGAGTGCGGAGTGGGCGCTGGCTCGCGGAGCTGGCGACGGGTGCAGGTCGGAGTCTCTTTTCTTTCTGTTCCAAACGGGTAGGTCGAGTGGGAATGGCTCGCGGGTGGCTTGTCGCGTTGGTGTTGGGTGCGTTGGGTTTAGGAGTTTTGGCTGGCTGTACGGGCTTCTTTCAAAACTTAGTGGGCACGGACAACAAAGGTAAATCTGGGACGACTCAGCTGGTGACGTGGCATGGGCAGAACGGGGCTCAGCAGGCCTGTCTGGAGAAGTTGAATGACAAAGAGCTGGCGAAAAAGCTGCGCCACGTCTTGGGCAAGTCTGAAGCCAAGAAACTCAAGAAGAAGCTGGAACAAAAGGGCCACAAGATGAGAAAGGACAAAGCTCACGCTTGCCGGACGAGGACACAGAATACTACCGCAGCTGCTTCAGGGCAACTTGTGCCGCTGCAGGAGACGGGTCCTGATCTCACCCTGACGACGATTCCCTTCGAGAATACCGATGGCACGAGCGCAGCGCTCTACGATTTGCAGAATGAGGTCGATCAGAGTCAGCAGGCAACCTGGGCTGGGATCGAGGAAGGCGAGCGCTATGAGCATCTGCAAGGAGATGGTGAGAAGAGCTATCTCTTCCCCGGAGCGACGCCGACACAGCAAGCGATCACCGATGCCCAGCAGAGCGAGGGATTTCAGGAAATACAACAAGATTTGCAAGCCCAGGGGTTGAGTTTGATGAATGAAGGCATCCAGGTCGTTGTGGATGAGCAAACGCAAGAGACTTTGCTTGTGCTGCCAGCGACTTCGGCAAGTACAACACCTGCAAGCAAATTAGGCAAAGCAAGTCCAACAGCGGGTGTCCCTGCCAGTTACTATTACGCTTGGACGAACGTCGATCAAGTCGCAGTTTCTGGTGCTGCCCAGATATTGGTAGGTAGTTTACAGGTGATGGGCGACACTTTGAGCTGGTTCCGTGATGCGGATCTAGATGACCCAGCCCAGCTGATGTCCCCCTACAACTGGACATCTCGTTTTGCGACATCTGGCAGGGCGGCAACCGTGGGTTCTAGCAGGTGTAACTCTCGAGGGAAACTAAAGATAAATATACTGAACCGCTCCATAGCTCCCGGCACTTCACCATACAACGTGACATTGGGAGTTACCGTGAGCGGCGGAAAAGGACCTTACACAGTAGCATGGGACTATGGGGATGGAAGCATCAATCGTTTCGACAACAGGTGCAACAAAAGAGAAGTGATAGATCATACCTACTTTAACATCGCCGGTTTTGACATTGCTGGGACCGGTGTTGAAGCAGTTTACTCTCCACAAATCGCTGTGGCTGACAATGTCGGCACATCGAAGACTATACCCTTCACTGGTCTCAGGAGAGTACGTAGCCAGCCGGGTAGATTTTCGCCACGGGATCCGAATATGCCTATCGTTTTAATCGCAGGCATCGGCACCACTGCTGATGGCCAGGACTACAAAGAGGTCGTCAAAAGGCTCAATCAATTAGGCTATCTCAATGTATTCGTCGTGGATTGGGCATATGGCTATATTAGAGATCTCCAATCTGGGCTGATCCGTCCAGCACACTTGCCGGCTATGGCCGCGCTTGAGACTCAACGTCTTATCCATGAAAAACTAGATTCAAAGTTCGGACCTGGTTCGAAGTTCATCGCCATTGGGCTGAGTGGAGGCGGTGTGGCGATGCGTTTCTTGATCGAACACCCTGGAGCGGATGTCGTCGCACTAAATGTACTCGATTCATTACCGCATGAAGGATGGGATGACTCTCGTTACCCTCCTTGGTATGGTGATGGAAACGCATATCCAGATGTTGCTCCATGTGCCAATTGTGCAGGGTTGGGTTTCAATCTCCCGATGGCTTGGAAAGACAGAGTCGTCCATTTCTATATGCTCGCTAGCCCTAACCATGGGACCCCGGCAGCGCGTTATGACTCAATTCCTCCAGGAGTTGACCGTTGCAGTGTATACGTCCCTGTCAGTCTCGATAAAGGTACACCTGGGTATCACTGGGGCACGAGCTGTGCAGACCTAGCCACATACTCGAAATTTCTTGATGCGATGGGCTATCAGAAACCGTTTGACGTAAATGTAGATTATGTGGCAGTCGGCAGCGATGCTAACGATGGGCTTGCATATGCTCTAGTGGGTTCTATTTGTTTGAACTGGGACTGCGGCATTATTATCCATACGGACTCTGCTGAATATGCTCCTTGGTCGTATTACTCTGGTAATAAACCAGATCCTGATTCAGTGGACTATGGATTCGATGGATATGTACCGGCACAGAGTTCTTGGGTTGAAGGAGCATCGCATTTCATTCTCTGGGATGGTGATGATCCTATACAAGACGGTATCCTGGCGCGATCCAAAGGCACAAACGTGCACAATATATGTCTGATTGCTAATCTTTGGTTGTGGAATCGGCTGATCGAGCATATTGAAGGCCTATTCGACAAACGTCCGGATGCCTCAGTATATGGAGAATTCGTATATAGTGGAGAACATGCAATCTCTGGAGGTGCGGATCCTAACAAGCCCCAACCGATGTTCCAGCCTCCTCCTCGATGGGACGAACAGAAACAAGCATTTGTCGAGGTCAACTGCGGTCAACAATGAGGTTGAGATGAGGGCAGGATAATACCTTCCTGCCCTCATCATGCACGTTTGATATTTGTATTTGCACTTAGATTCCCTACCATTTCATTTGCCATTCGACTAACTTTGAACTTATAGGGGAAAAGCTCATTCTTGCATCCATCGTAGCTCCTAGATTGAAGCC
The DNA here is from genome assembly GCA_016179105.1 of Candidatus Acetothermia bacterium. GTDB lineage: Bacteria > Bipolaricaulota > Bipolaricaulia > RBG-16-55-9 > DRXL01 > JACOSB01. Next base: position 2,821 of record JACOSB010000163.1, on the reverse strand, counting down.
TATTGTTGCGCTAACTGCTGGAATTACACTGGCAACAATAAGTGGAAGTCCTGGTACCGGCACTGGAAATTGAAAACCGATTTCCCATAAACCCAACACCCCAACTGCGGCGCCAATGAAAGTCATAGCTATATTCCCATGTACCCTAAAGCGCCAGCCTGTTCCAGCTACAGCGAGGCTCGTCCCAAGAATGTTACCAAGTGCCCAAGCTAGTTTTTCGGCTAACCAGCAGTGTTCTTGACCCAAAGCAGCTATTCCATGACAAGATGGTGAAGGAGGGAGAAAGTAGCTTACTACAGGTGTGAATATCCACCATCCGATAACTCCGCCTACTAACGCCCATACACTGCCAGCACCGATTTCATACAAGATAAAATCTCTAGGCTGTAATTGGTTTTTTATCTTCATCTCTTGTGCGGCTACAATAAAGCCTAGTCCTCCTACCGCCAGTCCGATCAAGATCAACCCTACCACCCACTGATTCTGTATTGTTCTGAACATACAGTTTTCGACCTCCTCAATTTGGGTTAATTCATTATAGCACCGGAGACTTAAAAATTTGGCTCTGCTTCAGGCGCGCACTATGGTTCCTTTGATCACCATTGTGTTCTCAAACCAATCAGCACTAAGTCGTGGTTTGTACGGCTGAGTACGACGGGCTCGACTGTAGCATTGACGTTGTAACCGAATGTTGCACCCAAAGCAGTGGAAAGAGCAAGAACCGGCAAGATAATGGGGTCTAAGAGCGTGCCGATAGAGAGAAATGCTATGGAGAGCCCAACCATCTCTCCTATTATGGCTCCTGCAAATGCTGCCAGAGTGTTCCCTCGGACGTGTCTGTAAGAACCCGGCCATGACCACACCGGCAGTGCCTCCAACTGGAATCGCAATTAGAAATACGATATCTCTTATCCACTGCGCAGCTATGCGACAACGCTCATCACAAGGTAAAAGCGGAGGGAAAAGGACATAGGCAACGGCAGCAACCAATAGTCCTGCGCTACCTACTCCAAGGAGAGCTCCCAAACTCCCTGAGATGAATTCGATCAGGTAATAATCTCCAGGTTGCGGCTCTCGCTCTTGGGCATTTGCGAAAGAACCTAGCATCCCGACCGCCAATCCGACCAAGATCAACCCTGCTACCCACTGCTTCTGAATCCCTCTGAACATATATACTTCGACCTCCTTGATTTGGGTTGCCTTCATTATAGCATGAAGGGCTTAACAGGAGCTTAAATGCTCTAACCGGGCTGGGACGAGCGCGTGTGGGATAGAGCCATTTAAGTCGGTTTTAAGCTCTGCAAGGTACGATGAGTTGAAGAAAGGAAGGCCACAAGATGCATAAAGAGAAAGCTCAGGCTTGCCGGACGAAAGCGAAAAAGAACAAGACTTCTCAATCTCTGCAGATAGCTGTACCGCTTCAAGCAACCGATCCCGATCTGACGCTGGTGACGATCCCGTTTGAGAACACGGATGGCACAAGCGGAGCGCTCTTCGATTTGCAGAATGAGACGGATCCAACCCAAGCAGCAGTCTGGGCGGGGATCGATCAGGGTGAGCGCTATGAGCATCTGCAAGGGGATGACGAGAAGAGTTATCTCTTCCCCGGAACGACGCCGACGCAGCAAGCGATCGCTGATGCCCAGCAGAGCGAGGGCTTTCAGGAGCTGCAGGCAGATATGCAGGCGCAAGGGCTGAGTCTGCTCAGTGACGGAATTCAGATCGTAGTAGATGAAGCAGGCCAAGAGGCGTTGTTGGCGTTACCAATGGCTTCGGCAGGTGCTGCTCCAGCGTCAACCACTGGAAAAGTAACTCCAGCAGCGATCGCTCCAAGTACGTATTATTATGCGTGGGTGAACATTGAAGAAGTGGCAGTTTCTGGGACTGCACAAGTGCAGGTGGGAAATTTGCGGCTGGAGGCTGAGTCGCTCGGCTGGCTACGCGCTGAGGATACAGATGATCCGCGCCAGTTGATGTCCTCCTATAACTGGACAGCGCGATTTAATGCAACCGGAACCGGAGCCGCAGTAACCGCAGGTTCCAGCACGTGCAAATACCGAGGCGGTTTGAGTGTCGGGTTGATCCGCGGTCCAATCTCTGGGTCTTCCCCGTTGACAACATCGATGAAAGTTACTGCCAAGGGGGGGACGGCTCCTTATTCAGGTGTTCTGGATTATGGAGACGGAAGTTTCAATCGAGTTATCAGTACAAGCTGCAACTCCCTGACTCAGTTTTTTAGCCATACTTATTTCAATATCGGTCCGCCCGATGCTCTCTACCAACCGCAAGCGGCGGTCACGGATAGGAATGGCAGGTCAAGGACAAAGACGGTAAGTGTAAGAACGAAAAAGGGCAGCTTCTCGCCAAAAGACCCGAATACACCCATAGTGTTGATCGCGGGCATCGGTACTGATTACACGAACCAAGATTATCACACAGTAGCTCAACGACTCAGAGATTTAGGCTATCAAAGAGTCTACGTCGTAGATTGGGCACCTGAGTCAGTCTACGATCTCTCTGGCAGAAATGTGAGTCCAAGACATCTGCCAGCGATTGCTGCGATTCGCACCCAAGAGCAACTGTATGCCGTCTTAGGAGATACAGAGAAGTTCATCGCCGTGGGTCTGAGTGGAGGCGGCTTGGCGATGCGCTTCTTGATTGAGCAGCCTGGAGCGGATGTTTATAATTGGCCCCGAAAACTGGACCACGGGCTAAGGTGGAAAAACGAGTAAGCTACACCGAGCCAGTGGAGGACCAAGGAGATGAAGAAGTCACGCAATCAGTACAGTGCCGCGTTCAAGTTTCAAGTGGCCTTAGCCGC
>JACOSB010000165.1 GCA_016179105.1 Candidatus Acetothermia bacterium | reverse complement strand
CGGAGCCACTTTACTCAACTCCATTCCAGAGAACTGCTTCTGACTGGCGACGAGAAAATCCACATAAAGATCGAGGGAACATTTCTGGCGTTGCATACCCCTATCTTACTGTTCATAAACTCAACCGCGAAAGTCCTGGTACTGATGATTGTGAAGTTGACAAAATTGTATACACTCTAGTATTCTATTATGTATACGAAATGAGGTGCCCCCATGCCGATAACACGGATTTCTGAGTCAACTCACGAGTTGTTGCAAGAGCTCGCCGCAAAACGTGGCGTTTCGATCAAGTCAATTCTCGAAGCTGCTGTCGAGGCCTATCGTCGCGAGTGTTTTTTAGAAGAGAGCAACGCGGCCTTTGCTGCACTACGCAGGAACGCAAAGGCTTGGCGAGAGGAGCAAAAAGAACGAGCAGCGTGGGACCAGACGATGACTGATGGGGAGACGGACTGACCTATGACGGAACCTGCGCGCGGCGATGTCTGGATGGTCGACTTAAATCCAACTCGCGGTCATGAGCAAGCCGGCATTCGACCAGGGCTCGTTATCTCTGTAGACGAGTTCAATCACGGACCTGCAGGACTCGTGGTGATGCTGCCGATCACGACCAAAACCAAGGGCATCCCGTTCCATGTGCGTATCGACCCTCCTGAAGGAGGCTTAAAATTGAAGAGTTTTATTAAATGCGAAGAAGTGCGTTCGATTGCCAAGGAGCGGCTCTCACGGCATTTGGGAAAAATTTCTACAAATTCAATAGTTGAGGTCGAGGATCGGCTTCGTATTCTCTTGAATCTCTAGCGGAATCAGATCAGCACCATGGGAAGGGGCAGACGAACTCCCACGCCGGGCCGCGGAAGTACGTGCCGACGATCGTGAAGACGATCGCTGCGACCATCATCACCATGAAGAGAGTGACCGTCACGGGCCGGTCGCGCAGCCTTCTACCTACCGGCTGGCTCTTGTCTCTGCGCCAAAACTCCAGATATGTCTCGATGTAGGGAACTGCCATCAAAAACAAGATGAAGACTCCCGGAATGATCACGCCGCCGATCGCGACCGACGTGAAGACAGAGCCAAAGTTCGGCGAATCCGCCAAGAGCTCTTGGATGCCCAAAAAGTACCAAGGTGCTTTCTCCGGGTTCGGTGTAAACGATGGCGTCGCTGGCTCTTCCAAGGGAGCGTTCTTGTAGAGCGAGACGATGCCCAACCCGACGGTCAAGAAGAAGAGCAGCGCAAACGCAACGTACAAAAAGTATGGATAGGTGATGATCTCGTCTTCTTCCTCGGGCAGGCGCTGCGAGAACGCCGCGAGCATCGTCTTAACTAAATCGTCCGTTAACGGGAATTGGGTGGGAATCTCTTTAATCAGCCCACGGGTCTGAATGTACTGCAAGAGATCTCTGAGTGTTTCAAAATCTCTCGCATCTCCACCGCCCTCGATCAGTAATGGGGCACGATTGCTTAGGTCTTTGAGCTTGCGCATCGTGAGCGTCTGCGCGGAGGGCACTTGTTTTAGGGGAATCTTCTCCGCAGCGAAAGTAATGATATCTCGGAGTAATTGCGGGTCGATGTTGAGCGCTTCGGCGACTTCGTAGCCGGGAACTTCGATCTCAACGTCTTCAGTCACTTTAACTTGGCAGGAGAGACGCCATTTCTTTTCGAGCTGCTCCGGGCCGAGCACGTCGTTCTCGTTCATCGTGGGCGCGCCGCCGCCCTTGAAGATTCTTACGGCGCAGGTCGAACACTGGCCTTGACCACCACACGTGGCGGGCAATTGATCATTGTAACGAGCGTCCTGAATGACCTTCAGCAAATTTGCCCCACTCGGGACGTCTATCTCTTTCTGACCACGGATGATGACCTTCGGCATAGAGTTAGCTCACCTTGAGGCCGGCGTCCATCGCTGCTTTCTTGGCTCTTTCTAAGACCGAGCTGCCGCCGGGATAGCAGCCGTCGAGCTTGGCTTGGCCGTTCGCCACGGCTTCGGCAAATTTTTCACACGTCGGCTGCCCGCACAAATTGCAGTCAAATCCCGGTAACACGGCACGAATCTTCTGCGCGACCGGAGACAGAGCTGATGCTGCGGGCTTCACCGGGGCAGCAGCTTTGGCCAGAGAAGAACCGGGCGGCCATTTGAGCACCAGGGGCTTGAAGAGCTCGACGGTCATCTCGTTATTGACCGGAATCTGACATGAGAGAATCCAGCCCTCGTTCTTGAGTTTCTCTTGGAGCGGGCCGTACATGTTTGGTGTGCGCTTCTCTTGAGGCAAACCCTCGTGCACTTTGCAACGACAAGTAGCGCAAGTCCCTTGACCGCCGCACTGTGCGAAAAGCTCATACCCCAAAGCTTTAAGATTTTGCATTAACCTTTCGCCCTCGGGGATCGAGACTGTGCTGTTATCATTCATAATTTTGACTTGGTAGTTTGACACGCTTCCTCCTTCGCCGTGGGACTGTCCGTTGCTAGGCCGCTGGAGTCGCGGGCTTGCTCGGAGCCGTCGGCGTTCCCGTCCCTGGGCCCGGAGTAACTGTTACTGGTGGCGTCGGCCACTTCTGGACCAGGGGCTTAAAGAGTTCAACCGTAATATCACTGTTCAAGACGATCTGACAAGAAAGAATCCAGCCTTCGCCTCGTAGTTTCTCATTCAAGGGACCGTACATCGTGGGCGCGCGCTTCTCTTGGGGCAAACCTGCAGGAATCTTGCAACGGCAGGTTGCGCACGTGCCCTTGCCGCCGCACTGGGCGAAGAGCACATAGCCGTTCGCTTTCAAGCTTTGCATCAGTTTCGAGCCGGCGGGCAGATAGAGCTTATTGCCGTCGTTCGAGATCATCACTTCGAAGACGGGCTTGGTCGCTTCTCGTGCCCAAACTATAGCGCCTACGGCGATCGCGACCAGTGCACCGATGATGTCGATTTGTAGCACTGCTGGAATTTGCCAGAGCGCCGAGGAACCGAGTGCCAGAACGGCAATCGTGATGATCGTGATCGGCCAATCGTTCGGCTTTTTCAAAAACTCTGGAACGGGAGCGAATCTTAATCTTGCGCGAATCTCTATGATCGCATAAATGGTCGCAGCCCAGATCGCTCCGCCAACAAAAATGGCGCGAGCGCTCTTGAAGGGATCGAGCTTCCAATTCACTAAGAGAGCGATCATCACGACGAGCGCAACTAGGCTGATGACGACCGTGATGCCCCAGATCATCCCGTTGTTCTGTTTCTTGGGGCTGACGGACTTGCTCATGATACAGGAGCACCCCCGAAGCTCTTGGGCGTCCCGAGTTTGTCCAGCAAAGGCGTGAACGCGTTTCCAATGAGAATCGCGAAGACGACGCCATCGGGGAAGTTCGTGTACGCGCGGATAATCACCGTTAAGATCCCGATGAGAAGCCCGTAGAGAATTTTGCCCCGCTTGGTGATCGGGCTCGTCACGGGGTCCGTCGCGTTCAAGAAGGCGGCTAGTATTAAACTGCCCGAGAGTAGGGCGAAGATCGGGTCGGGGAAAATTTTCGGCATAATCATGTTGAACAAATAAGACAAAACTCCTACCGTCCCTAGAATCGTGATCGAGACTCTTCCGTCCACAATCCCACCATGCAAGAGAAAACCGCCGCCGAGCAAGAGCAAGATGGCCGAGACTTCGCCGATCATGCCGGGGTGATTGCCGATCAGCATCGTCAGCAGATCGGGAATGGGTTTGCCCTCTTTGAAAGCGAGCAGTGGAGTCAAATTCGTCGCCACATCGGCGGGCGTTGTCCATTGGGCGAAGCCGCCGGGAAAACCACCCCAGAAAGGCTGTACCCAGGTTGTCATATGGCCGCTGAAAAAAATCATCAGGAATGCAACGCCGACGAGCGCCGGATTGAAAATATTCTTGCCGAGTCCCCCGAAGAGCTCTTTGCCGATGAGTACCGCGATCAACATACCGAGCGCGACGACCCAGAGCTCAATCGTCGGCGGTAAGAGCAACGCGAACAAAATCCCGGTGACTAAAAATCCTTCAGTCACTTCTGTTTTCCGAACGGAAGCGACAATGATTTCTACGATGCCGCCCACGAGCCAAGCCGTCACGATGATCGCGAGCGATTTCCAGCCCCAGAGATAGATCGCAAAGAGTGTAGCCGGGAGCACAGCCAAAATGGGCGAGCCCATGTAACGCTGCATCCCGAGTGCGTCACGGATGTACGGAGCCTCGCGCGTCGCCCGCTCGCTGCCTCCAAAGATCGAGTCATTGATGAGCGTACGGATGATGCTCCCTACTGATTTAGGTTCATTGGACTGGCTCTGGCTCATTTTCTCTCACTTCTTAATCGCTTTCTTGCCTTGGCGAATCTGATCGAGCAACGGGATTTTGGACGGGCAAACGTACGCGCAGAGCGCACACTCGATGCACGCGAAAATATCCAGCGCTTCGGCCCGCTCGAGCATATCGTTGACCGATGCTTCTGCGATCCAGATGGGCATCAAGCTCTGCGGGCAGACGTCTACACAATAGCCGCAGTTCACGCACGGTCTTTCATTGCCGTTGAGGCTCGTCGTCGCTTTTTTCTTGATGAATGGAACCTTGACGAACGAGTTGGTGAAAGAGTCTTTGTTAAACCCTGGACCGGCCATGGGCAAAAATTCTTTGGTTGCTTCCTTGAGCGCGATCACGGCGGGTGTGTTTTTCATAATGGGCGCTTCGAGGTCTGCAGGCACCATCGCCCGAAGCACGCTCCCTAGAATGACTCGGCTCGGGCTGTCGGTAGAAATCAGATCGCGAACTGGCGTGCCTAATCGCACCTTGAAGTTTCCGACTTCCTTCATCGCTGAGCCCGCGACCGAGACGACGCGCTCGACAAAGGGCTTGCCCTCGACGACGGCTTCGTACGCTGCGACCACGTGCTGGACATCGACAACGACGCAGCCGATCTCTGTTGCGTTCCCGCCGGAGGGCACGAGCTGATCTAACAGTGTTCTAATTAAGACTTCGTCGTCGCCCTGCGGATACTTGTCGCGCAGCTCGTGGAGATAGAACCAATCGTAAAACTCCATACGGACGACGAGCTCTTCATAGACGCGCGCCTTGTTGTACGCGAGGCCGCAGTGCACTTGAATGTTGCCCAGCGCTTGTCTCAGAATTTTGATGCCGTTGACAAACTTATCGAAATCTTCGTAGAGTAATTGATTTTCACCCTCAAAATAAGGCTCCGTCTCGACGGCATTAATCACTAAATTGCGAATCTTGTCGGGTGTTGCGGGTGAAGATTTGTACGCTGTTGGAAAACCCGCCCTGCCGACTGAAGTCACGCCTGCTTCGTAGAGAATCTTTCCCACTTGATCGGGCGTCATCTTCTCAAAGCTCGGACTCGTGCTCACCATCTGCCACTCTTCGGAACCATCGTTCTCGATAATCACAATCGTAGATTGGCCGCCGAAGAGATGTGGTCTCTTCTCGATCTTTACGACTTTGCCCGTGATGCTCGCGTGCACGGGCGTAGAAATCTTGGCATCGGCGCGGCCAATGATCTGACCCGTCTTGACCCGATCGCCCTCTTTGACAATAGCCGTTGCTTCTTCGCCGAAGCCTTGTTTTAGGGGAATGATGACGCGCTTTGGTGCAGGCTTTGACTGAATGCGCTTGCCCTTGGGTGAGCCCTCGAATTGTCCAAAATAGTGCCCGCCCTGGAAAGTTTTCAGAGTGCCGAGGACGGCCATCTAATCTCTCCTCCCGCGCTCATATTCTACGGGCTTACTGTAGTCGTCTTTGCGGATACGCCAGAAATGAATCCCGATCAACAAGACGATTACTAAGGGCAAGAAGAAGACGTGAATGACATACCAACGCAAGAGCGAGGGTTGTTGCAGATCCGTGCCGCCGAGCAAAATTTGCTTCACTTGCGGCCCGATATAGGGCACGCCATCGGCGATGTTCGACGCGATCTTGGCCGCGTAATAACCCAATTGATCCCACGGCACGATGTAGCCGCTGAAGGCGAAAAGCACGGTGACAACAAAGAGCAAGACGCCGATGACCCAGTTGAATTCTCGCGGCTTTTGGTACGAGCCGGTCCAGAAGACTCTCATCATATGCAAGAAGACGGCGAAGACCATCAAGTTGGCGGCCCATCGGTGCATATTTCTCATAAAGCGCCCGAGGGTTACACTGTTCATAATCTCTTTAATCGAATCATAGGCGCGCTCGACGGATGGGACAAAGTAGAACATCAAGAAGAGCCCGGTGATGGTCAGAATCACGAAGAGCCAAGTAGAGATGACACCCATCCAGATCCAGTTGTAGCTCAACCGAGTAGAACCTTTGTGAATCTTGGCGGGTAGGATGTGAACGAAAAAATTGCGGCGGTTCATGGCGAGCCAGTCGGCCTCGGTCTGAGGCAACTGCTCACGGCGGAAGATGGACAGCCAGACGCGCGAGCGGCGCAGACCCTGCAGCGCTAAGAGCAATTGGTCCATCATGAGAAGTTGCCCTTCCCTTCCTTGGTCCCGTCAGGGAGAGGCCCATCGACCCATTTCCCGTCGAGTGTCAGGTATTTCGTGGGCGGCGCGATCTTGCTCGTATCCACTTCCAGTCGCCCGTCGGTGGTTAAAGAGACCTGGAAAAAAGGCAGTGATCGTGGAGCTGGCCCCGCAAGCACTTGACCGGCACGATTGAAGCGACTGCCGTGACACGGGCAGTGCGCATGGACCACTTTCGCTCGCCAGCCGTCGGCGTGAGGTGACTGATCAGGGCCTGTGAAGGGCTTGTAAGAACAGCCCAAATGAGTACAGACGGCTGTTAACGCCTGAAAGCCTTCTAATGTTTGACCGATCTGAGGGTCCGTCCACGTACAGCGGAAGATGAATACTTGTTTGGCTTCGAGCAGGCGCATATCGCCGGTCTGATAGTCCGAGGGGCGTCCGACAGTGAAGGTCGTGCTCGGCTCATAGTTCATCTTGGGCATGAGCAGAGCGACCGTGCCCGCGCCGCATCCGCCGAGGGCGAGCAAGACCGACCCAAAGCCTACCCACGAGAAAAATTTTCGTCGCGTTAATTGCGAGGTGGCGGGAGACCCTAACGAATATGCCTCATCCTTCTCCTCGGGCATAGCTGCTCTCCTTTATATGATAAGAGTTGAACCGCCGAATGCACCTGGCTCCCCACCGAAATCTCCGGGCGGACCTCGAACGAGCGATCGAATTGTTTTTTTGTGCGCAACATTCGCTCCTTCGATGCGACCGATTATAGCGAGCCAGTCGCGCACTGTCAAACGTACGGTCTCATCTCTCGATCTTATTTATCGAGAGTTTGCTGCTGCAATGATGAGGGTCAGGAAAAGGGGTGATGGAGGTGGGACAAAGACACATATCGCTTATGGTGGCTTAGTTCCAGTCATCATCGTTGAGCAGCCAGATCGTACACCGGCGTTTCAACTGTTTTCTTTGGTTTAGCCTTTGCTATAACTTCGTCGAGCAGATCAATCGTGGCGGCGGGAAGCCAAACCTCTCCGCATTGGTCACAAACACGAGCCGGGACGTTCTCAAAAATGTATAAGTGTCCTTGTGCATCACGTTCTTCATGGACAATAGTTCGGTCCTCGATCAACCCACCACACAAGGGGCAATACTCATTTTGTCTAGTGTGTTTCTTCTTCATAATAATTTCTTCCAAAAAAGGTTACCGATAATTTCTCTGTGCTTCTACAAGCAGCTTCGCGAGCGGCAACTCAGCGAGCGAACCAAGTCTCACATCTGCACCCTCTAGCTGGAGCTGCGCCGTGATCGGGTTCGGCACGGCGACGCAAAAGAGCCCTACGCGCTTGGCTGCGAGAATTCCATTGGGAGAATCTTCGAGCGCAATCGCCTCACTCGATTGAACACCAAGCGCCTTGAGCGCAGCGAGATATAGCTCAGGATCGGGTTTTACGTTGGTCACATCGTCTCTGCATTTGATCGCATCGAAGTGCTCCATCAAGCCCAGTCGCAGCAGATGTCCTTCAACCCAATCCCGGGGAGAACTGGATGCGACTCCAAGCCTTAGACCTATCTTTTTCGCATCCGCAATATACTCTTGTACGCCCGGTCGAGCTGATTGCTTGTTCGCTAACTCTACTTCACGTTGAAAACGCTTCTGGCCCAGTTCTGCGCGATTTTTATTGAAGCCATACCCAAGCTGTGACTCCAAATACTCCAGCGGGTCAAATACATATCCCGTACCGATACACTTCGCCCATTCCGAAAGAGGCAACTCACAGCCATATCTTTGAAAAAGCTCTTGCCATGACTGCAAGGATGGACTTTCGGTGTCAACAATCATACCGTCGAGATCGAAGATGAGTGCGCGAATCATCGCCTTCTCCAATTCTCGTGCCTGCGTTTAGTCTTCAATTATAATCGCTGAGGATCAGCATGCCCTCACAAGCAAGCTCATCCCAGCAATAACGGGACTTGACACGCGGCTCCGTCTATACTATACTAGGCATATATATAACTAAGTATATATAGACCAAGATTAGTAGGAGGAGCCTCATGTCGCTCAAGCACGCACTACTGGGAATTTTGAGCTATCAACCCATGACCGGCTATGAGATCAAGCGGCACATGGAAAGCTCGATCAGCTACTTCTGGAGTGCGCCGCTTAGTCAAATCTATCGAACTCTAGAAGCCCTGGAGCAAGAAGGCTGGGTCACCAAACAAATCCAAATCCAAGAAGGCAAGCCTAACCGTCATCTCCATTCGACTACGCCTAAAGGGCAAAAGGAATTACTTCGGTGGCTGCAGGAGCCGCTGTATGAGCTTCCGAAATTACGCGATACTTCTCTGGTGAAGGTCTTCTTCGGAGCGCTCCTTGCGAAAGAAGAGATGCTTAAATTCTTGCAGCAGCAGAAAGAACTCCACGAAGAACGGCTCGCTGTCTATCGAGAGATTGAGAGTAAATTTTTTCCCCCGTTTGTCGAACAAATTATTAAGTCTCGACCGGAAGCCAAGCAGCATGGCCTATTTTGGAAGCTGACCCTCCTGCATGGCATCGCCTATGAAGAGACTTATATCGCTTGGTGTGAGAAGGCGATCACGGAGGTGAAGCGCTCGAGATCCTGATAGCCGAAGATATGAAAAAGAGGAGGCTAGCGATGAGCAATATCTGGATTTACGTGGGGATCGTTGGAGTGGGTCTCATCAGTGGTTTGGCGGTTGCTGGCTGGATCGGGACCGATATGGTCGTGGGCAATCATCCCGAATGGCGGAAATTCACGGCCACTCCCGCAGACTATCGTTTGACAGCGAGCGTCGTCGAGTTTACATCGACGGATGGAATTAAGCTCAAAGCATGGTGGTTTGTGGCCCAAGGAACGAGTCGAGCGACCGTCTTATTGGCTCATGGCAATCAGTCCAACCGCTCTCGATTACTTTCACGGGCAGCGTTTTTGGTCAAAAATGGCTATAACGTGCTCGCGATCGACTTAAGAGCCCATGGCGAGAGCGGGGGAAACTATCAAACCCCCGGATATTTCGAAGCACGTGATCTGTTGGGGGCTGTTCGTTATGTGCGAGAAGTGTTAAAGCTCAAGGAACCGATCGTCGCTTTGGGGCATTCTTATGGAGGAGTCGCGGCGATTCATGCCGCGGTCCAATCGCCCGAGATCTCCGCGGTCATCGCAGACAGCGCTTTCATGTCGGCAGCCGATGTCTTCTATCGTTATCAGAAACTAGCGCAGAATTCTCCTCAAGTGCCCTTTGCGGTGAAGATGTTGATGGGTTTAGCCCAGTTTCCCCCGGTGTATGGAGCCATGGGAGTGATGTTTTACTTACGTACGGGAGTCAGCTTCGATCAGAAGCAAGCCGACGCACTGCCGCAGATCCCGAAGCTCGGAGATAAACCGATCCTCTTCATCGCCGGTGATCGAGACCAGATCGCTCCACTGGAGAATACTCAGAAGATGTACGAAGCAGCACACAGTCCCAAAAAACAACTGTGGATCGCTAAGGGCGCTTCGCACAACACGACGTACAGCACAGCACCAGAAGAGTATGAAGCCACTGTGCTGAAATTCTTAGAGACCGTTTTGCAGGGTCGTTAAAAGAAACAAGGGTAAGTGTTTCGCTGGGGACGTAACTCATCAGCCTCAATAGGAGGTCAATATGAGATCTGAAAAAATTTGGAAACCGAGCCTTCTGATCGCTGGGATCAGTTCTGCGGCGATGGCTCTTTATCACTTCTGGTTGCCTTATCAATGGGGCTGGGAAAGCAAGCTAAGCAATACTCCGGCGGCTCTCTCCTGGGGACTCTTCTCCATCAACTTTTTCTTCAGCGTCTTGCTCTTAGGGGGGAGCATTATCACTTTTATTGTTGCATTTAAGCGAACAGAGACAAATACTCTAGCGTACGCCTCAATGTTGGGCATGGGCGTCTTTTGGGTAGTCAATGCAATCTATCAAATAATCATTCCCTTTCCCCTTCCTGATAACTTAGCTATTCTAAGATGGAGTCTCTTGGCTTTCGCAGTTCTCGTGGCCTTTCTGTATCTGCTGCCCTTGATCTGGGCTTTGCACAGTAAGAGCAGTAAAGTCATTGGGGTGAGCATGGCTCTGTCCGGGGGACTTTTGCTCACGGGCTACGCACTCTTGCAAGCCAACAGCTATCCGACAATCCCCTCCGGAGGACTTGAGGCAGAACAATATAAGAGTCCCCTAGAGACACCGAGCCAACTCGAAGTTCCAAGAACGACCCAACCAAGCCAAACAGAGGTGGCTCAGCAAAATCCCAAGGGTGGAGCCAACAGTCTGTCCAAGACTTCATCAGCCGCACAGCGGGCAAGCATAGATCAAGTGAGAGCTATCTTTACACGAGCTCAAACACTCTACTACAACGCTGGTACGCCGGACGAATTTCGCGAAGGGCCCGAGCAGCTTCAAGCGGCTGAAGCCACACTCAAAACGTTGATTCAATCCGACCGGAACGATGCGATGACATTTTATTGGCTCGGCCAAGTACAATTCTTGCTCGGCACGTACTGGGGATCCACAATCGACAGCTGGGGCATTCAACCCGATCAAGGCCGGGCTCAGGAGTACTTTGAAGCGGCTTGGGAATCGGCCAAACGCGCCGTCCGGATCGATGAAAGACTTGCCGAGGCGCACCGCTTGATCGGCGAGGCGATGATGCGGCTGTTAAAGTACAAGGGCACCTTCTTTGCCCTCAGCAACAATGGCTTGGCCAAGCAAGAGGCCGAACGGGCTATCCAGCTCGATGCAAAGAACGCTACCGCTCAAATCGTCCTAGGGCTCTGGTATATGAATGCTCCAGCCTTCGTTGGCGGCAACCTGAGTCGAGCGACCGAACTGTTCACCCAAGCGATCGGGTTGGCGCGTGACGAACACGAGAAATTCTTGGCTCATCTCTGGCTGGGGCAGGCACTGGTGAAGCACCAAGAGATGGAGAAAGCCCGCGAACATTTTCAGCAGGCGCTCGCGATCTACCCCAATAGCCGCCAGGCCAAGTCACTCTTAGACCATTCATCTAAATAGCGAATTAATACTAATTTGCAATAGAAAAGTCATGATGCTAATCTGGAAGGAGTGAAGGAGGTGCGAGGGAGATGTGGATCAACTACTCGCGTCAGATTCGTGAGCGTCTCGCCGAGTTGAAAGCCCACGAGCAACGCCTGCGCGGT
>JACOSB010000164.1 GCA_016179105.1 Candidatus Acetothermia bacterium | reverse complement strand
TGGAGGCGCTGGAGCACGCTTTGGGGGAAGCGCTGCGCCCCTATTGGGAAGCACCGGCGCACTTGCGATGCTTGACCGCTTATCCCTGGTGGCTCAGGGGTCTCCACTCTATCCAGACATTCCTATGACAAATTAGTATTACTTACACATTCACGGCACTCACAGAAAAAGGGAATCAGTACATCGATCAGTTCACTGAAGAGCACTATCGCCGCTGGATTGAGCCCTGGGAAGCAGCCATCAACTATTATCTAGAGCATGGTCAACGATTGAAACATCATTAGGTTTGATTGAAGAAAACTGGCGATTCATAACACTACTCCTCGATCGCTCCCCCGATTTCTCTGAGATGCTTGCGCAACGTGAAGGATGGATCGGCTAGGCGCTGGGTCACGTATTGATCGAACTTTAATTGCTCATGCAGCGTCTTGCCGGCTTTGATCAGTTCGGCCTGTCGTCGCTCGGTCTGATAGATCGCTTGAGCTACAGACAGCAATTTCTCGATAATTTCTCCCGGAGCGAAGAGCACTCCATCATCGTCAGCGAATACAGTGTCATCGTTCGTAACGGAGAAGTTTCCTAAGCGTGCGGAACGGAGTGCCTCAGACTCTCGCGCATCCAACCGCTGAGGTCCGAATGGGTAAGCTCCGTAGCTGAAAATAGGCAGCCCAATCTCGACGAGCTCTGCATTATCTCGATGCAATCCCCACACGATCATGCCCGCAATTCCGTACGCTTGGGCTTCTAATGCCGTCAGGTCCCCAATGCACGCTTCGTCCGTGCGACCTTGATTATCGATCACGAGGAGATCCCCGGATTGCGCGGCTGTCATCGCTTCTAAAAAATGTCTACGCTCCCGTAGTGTCGGACGGGGAGCACCCGACCGGCCAAACGAGTTTTCGCTCGTAATGAGTGAACTCCCGCGGGAGCTACGCGCACCGACAGCTTCAGGCGCAAGATGGCCTCGGCAATCAAAGGTGTAGATAGTGATGAGAACGCCTCACGGAGTCTTTGGTTATTCATAGTTATTCCTTAGTATTTGTATTCTTCACGGACGGGACTGAACGTATCGAAGACTCTGGCGGGCTTGTCTCCGGTCTTGCCTCCATGTTCTACGTTGCCCGGGATCACATAGGCTTCACCAGCTTTCATCAGACGCGTTTCTCCAGCAATGGTCATGTAGAGCTCTCCTTCTAGGATGACCCCGACTTGCTCGTGCGGGTGCTTGTGATTCGGCACGATCGAATGGGAAGCAAATTCCAGGACAGAGATGAGCATACGATCGGCCCAGAATGTGCGAGTCCGAACGCCTTGAGACAGCTCTTTGGACAATCTATTGTTCATATCGCAGAAGTACATAGGCTCTCCTTTAGGACAACTATGAGATATGCTCTTACAGCTTTCCAAAAATCTCGCGTTCTTTCTAGGCGTGTCACGTATGCTGTAAACCCTTCATCTCTTTTGGCCATAATAATGAAGAAGTCAGAGAAAGAAAATCGTATACTCGTGACGGCGAAGAAAGGAGATCATAGTTGACGCTTTTTGGCCGCCGGATGCTCAACGAGTGGTTGCTAGACCCCGAGATTACTTATCTTAATCACGGAACCGTAGGAGCAACGCCGCGACGCGTGCTCGCGGCACAGCAAGCGATTCGCGATGAGATCGAACGACAGCCCTCTCGCTATCTTCTGCGCGAACTGGTGGGGCTCTTGAATCTACCTGAAGGTGTGCCGTTGAGGTTGAGAGCGGCGGCAGAGGTCATCGCTAACTTTGTGGGCGCCCAGGGCCGCGACCTCGTTTTTGTAGATAATGCGACGACAGGAGCGAACGCTGTGTTGCGCTCACTAGACCTCAAGAAAAGTGATGAGATTCTTATCACCGATCTCGCATACGGTGCCGTCGCAAATATCGCAGCGTTCGTCGCCCGCGAGCGCGGTGCGCACGTCAATACCGTTAGAATGCCTTATCCAGTGGACAACCCCCGTGTCCTGGTTGACACGATTGCGAACGCGCTCAACTCGCGGACGCGCATTGCCATTATCGATCATATTACTTCAGAAAGTGCGCTCATCCTGCCGCTCGCGGAGATCGCGGCGTGTTGTCATCAGAAAGGGGTTCTGGTGCTAGCCGACGGCGCTCATGCGCCCGGTATTCTCCCGCTCGACATCCCAGCGCTCGGCGTCGATTGGTACATAGCGAACCTGCATAAGTGGGCCTACGCGCCCCGGAGCTCCGGCTTTCTCTGGGCAACTCCCGAACGACAAAGCTCACTGCATCCGCCAGTGATTTCTTGGGGACTGGATAAAGGATTCACTGCCGAGTTCGACTGGGTCGGCACGCGTGATCCTTCGCCCTATCTCGCAGCTCCCGAAGGCCTCGCTTTCATGCGCGATCTGGGCGTTGAGGCCGTTCGCACCTACAATCACAAACTCGCCTGGAAGACTGCGCAAATGCTAAGCCAGCACTGGGACACAAAGCTCGACGCGAACGAAGCCATGGTTGGCTCTATGGTGACGCTTCCATTACCCGAACGCCTGGGATCGGCCAGAGAAGACGCTTTTCGATTGAGAGATGCGCTTCTTTATGAAGATCGGATCGAGGTGCAGATACACGCTTGGCGTGGGCACCTATGGGTGCGCATCTCCGCACAAATCTATAACGAGATGGTCGATTTTGAGCGTCTCGCGGCTGCCGTCGCAGCGAGAGTCTAGGCCTGTAGAGAAGGCTGATTCAAGTTCTTGCGCTTTGAATTTGAGCGAAAAAATATTGTGGGGACCGCGCAGAGCGAGGACGGTCCCCGTGGTGTTACTAGCCGAGAGTTTGATCTACCGTAGCGGGTAGTCGGAACCTCTGCTTGCTACGCTGCTGTGGTTTTATTCTACCCAAGAGTTATTAAGATTTTATGAAGATTGTCTGCAAATTTGGTGAAAAGCCGTAGTCTACATCTCTTCGCAGAGAGACGTAGACTACGCCCGTTATGAGTCGATGTGATCTTCGTTACGTTGTGATAACTTCTACTTCTTATTGTACGGATTGTGCCCCAGCATCCAGCGGTTATACACAATTTGTCCCAAGTGATAATACTCGTGGCGCGCGACGGTTCGGAAAATTTCTTCGCCCACCCACTCACGACCTGTTTTGGCTTTGAGCATTTTTTCCAAGTCAGTATCTGCGGCTTTGGTGAGGGTTTGAATCGTCTCTTGGCGAATTTTTTCTAAGTCGGCCATGGTGGATGCAGAGTCTTCACCGCTCCACTGGACGGCCTTGCCGAAGTCGAGCTGTGTGCCATCTCGGAAAAAGCTACCGTAAATTTTCTCGACTTCTCCGCACTCGCGCAGCATATCTTTCACGGATTTCATATCCGGGCGAGGCTTCCACGTGAACTCTTCGGGAGTAATTCCCTGGAGAGACTCGTTCAACTGATCGCGGATGCGCTTAAAATCATCGGCGATGCGTTCCTTGCGCGACACGGCCATCGTACACACGCTCCTCTAGCTAATGAGATGCGCTCATTGTACCGCTCTCTCAAGAGCCAGCGCAAACAGCAGCGGGAATTGATTTCAGCCTATCTTGCCAGCAAGACAGCAAAATGCTTTACTAGCAAGATGCACTTGTACTTGTCACTGGCTTGTCGGTCGGGCATAATGAGCGCTAAGAGTAGACGGCTGGCTTTTCTCTCGCCAGCACACACCCGCTTAACGCACCAACCCGTTGGAGGTGGGAGGTTTTGCGCAAGATCGCGATCATCAACCAGAAGGGCGGCACGGGCAAGAGCACCAGCGCGCTCAACGTCGCCGCCGGCCTCGCCCGCAAGGGCAAGAAGATTTTACTCATCGACCTGGACCCGCAGGGCAACATCGCCACATGGTTTGACGTCACCCCGAAGCAGACGCTCTATCACTTATTGATCGAAGAGAGCACGACCCCGAGTGACTGCGTCATCAACGTACGGCCCAATTTGGATATTCTGCCCAGCACCAAGACGGCTGCTCAGGCTGAGATCATCCTCACGGGGCTGCCCGGCCGCGAGAAAATTTTGAGCCGCAAACTCCAGTCGCTCAAAGGCTATGACTTTGTTCTGTTAGACTGCGCACCGAGCCTCAACTTACTCAACCAGAACGCAGTGACCTATGCGACCGAGGCGCTGATCCCCGTGAGCATGGACTATCTCGCGCTCGTCGGCGTCAAACAAATTTTGGAAAACCTCAAAATGATTCGAGAAATCTTGGACCACAAGATTGAAGTTTTGCTCGTCATCCCGACCTTCTACGACCGGCGTAACCGCAAGAGCCGCGAGATCTTAGATACGCTCGAATCTCACTTCAACGGGAAAGTGGCTGCTCCCATTCGCACCAACGTGCGCCTGGCCGAGGCCGCGAGCCATCATCAAACGATTTATGAATACGACCCGGACTCTCATGGAGCCCGCGACTACGAAGATTTGACTGAACAACTGCTCGGAGGGAGGAAAGGACATGGCCGTTAGACGCCGCTCAATCGGACACGACCCGCTCGGCGAGAGCGAGATCATGAAGGAGTTTTATCGTCCTTCGACGACATCCACTTCGATGGGAAAATCCGAGAAAGGAGCGATATTTCCTTCTCAGAACGGAGAACCAAACCCCGCAGACCTGGTGAAAGCGACGTTCTATCTCGCTCCCGATGACATCATCTCGCTCGAAGAGCTACAGCTTTCGGTGCGCAAGCGCGAGGGGCGCAAAGCGAACAAATCGGAATTGATTCGCGAGGCGATCTCGCTCTTGATTAAGAGCTACGAGAAATAGAAAACCGCCAAGACGCCAAGGTCGCCAAGAAAATTTTTTATGTGGGGCAGACCTCTGTGTCTGTCCTGATTTCAAGGGCAATCACAGGGGGTTGCCTCTACAGTTAAATATATGCCCCAACCCCAAACAGCGCCCTATGGTTCATGGAAATCGCCGATCACCTCAGATTTGATCGTTTCTGAGACGATCGGACTGACAGGGGTCATGCTCGATGGCAATGACGTCTATTGGATAGAAGGTCGTCCGGCGGAGGGCGGACGCAGCGTTATCGTGCGGCGAACACCCGACGGGCGAACAACGGATCTCACACCAACTCCATTCAACGCTCGCACGAGAGTTCACGAATACGGCGGCGGTGCCTTTGTGGTGAGCGACCAGATCGTCTATTTCTCCAACTTCGCCGACCAACGTTTCTACCGTCAAGACCCAGACCAACCGCCGCGACCGGTCACTCCCGAAGCTCAACTACGTTATGCCGACGGCGTCATCGACCATCGTCGCAATCGAATGGTCTGCGTGCGCGAAGATCACACGGTAGACGGGCGTGAAGCTGTCAACACGCTGGTGAGCATCAAGCTTGATGGTGACATTGAAGGTGGAAAAATTCTCGTCTCGGGTAACGATTTCTATTCGTCGCCAAAACTCAGCCCCGATGGATCTCAACTAGCGTGGCTTACGTGGAATCACCCCAACATGCCGTGGGATGGGACAGAGCTTTGGGTCGGTGAGATCAAACCTGATGGAACGATAGGGAAAGCTAAGCGCGTTGCAGGCGGGAAGAGTGAATCTATTTTTCAGCCCGAATGGTCGCCGGATGGGACCCTGTACTTTGTCTCTGATCGCACAAGCTGGTGGAATCTGTATCGCTGGCGCGAGGGGCACATCGAGCCGCTCGCCCTCATGGAAGCAGAATTCGGAAGGCCGCAATGGCAATTTCGGATGTCCACCTATGCGTTCGAGTCTCCTCAGCGCATGATCTGTTCTTACACTCATAAAGGCTCTTGGTATTTGGCGAGCCTCGACACGAAGACATTGAAGCTTGATCCTACCGAACTTCCCTATTCTCAGATCGTTAGCGTACGGACTGCGTCGGGGCGTGTCATCTTGCAGGTGGCTTCACCGAAAGAGCCCGACTCGATCGTCGAACTCGAGCTTGCCACACGCAAGATTAAAATTCTGAGACGCTCGACTAAGGTAGAGATTGACCCCGGCTATGTGTCGACCCCGCGACCGATTGAGTTTCCGACTGAGCACAGCTTAACGGCATACGCTCTTTTCTATTTGCCGAAGAATCGTGACTTTGCTGCTCCCTCAAAAGAGAAGCCACCGTTGATTGTGATGAGTCACGGGGGACCGACGTCCGCCGTCGGCTCAACGCTGAATCTGCAAATTCAATACTGGACAAGTCGCGGCTTTTCCGTGCTCGACGTGAACTACGGCGGTAGCACCGGCTATGGCCACACCTATCGTGAACGCTTGAACGGGCAGTGGGGCGTCGTCGATGTGAATGACTGCGTGAATGGCGCGCGCTATGTGGTTGAACTCGGCGAAGTGGATGGCAATCGACTCATCATTCGTGGCGGGAGTGCGGGCGGCTACACGACGCTTTGTGCACTCACTTTTCATAAAATTTTCAAAGCCGGTGCCAGTTACTTCGGAGTGAGTGACCTGGAAGCTCTGGCTAAAGAGACTCACAAATTCGAGTCGCGCTATCTCGATCGGTTGATCGGCCCTTATCCGGCACGGCGCGATCTTTATCGCAAGCGGTCGCCGATTCATTTTATTGACCGTCTCTCGTGTCCGGTGATTTTCTTCCAAGGACTTGAAGACAAGGCAGTTCCTCCTAACCAAGCCGAGATAATGGTCAGGGCATTACGCGCCAAAGGACTCCCAGTCGCATATCTTTCGTTCGAGAACGAGGGACACGGCTTTCGTCGCGCGGAGACGATCAAGCGTGCGCGAGATGCTGAGCTTTATTTCTACTCGAAAATTTTCGGAGTTGCGCTAGCCGAGCCCGTAGAACCGGTGAAGATAGAGAATATGTGAGTTCATTTTGAATCACGGGAAGCACGGAAAACGTGGAAGAAAGGCAATCCGTTTTCAGTGTTTTTCGTGGAACTCCCGCGCTCTCTGTGATTCTAAAAGGAGTTCTGGTGCTCGAACTTCCCGATCTCTCGCAGATCACGCGAGAGTTGCTCCAGCAAATTCCTAGAGGCAAAGTCACGACCTATCAAGCCCTTGCGATCGCGCTCGGAGACAAGATCGCGGCGCGCGTGATCCCTCAACTGATTGCTCCGTACGAGAGCGATCCGAACTCTCTTTGCTACAAAGTAATCCAGAGCGATGGCATGATCCCAGCGAGAACGGAAGTAGAGCGAACGGAGAAAGCGCATCGACTCAAAGCTGAAGGAATATCCATTCAAAACGGACAAATCATGCCACTCTCCAAATTTCTTTTCAGAAGTTTTCAGTGTGATGCCCCGCTCATAAAACTTCAGAAAACCCAGTTCGAAACCCGCGAGCAACTCTCGCTCCGGCCTGGGCGAAGTTCTTACAGAACTGCGGGCGGGATCGATCTCTCCTACGCTGGGTCGCAAGGCGTCGCAGCGTATGTCTCAATTGAGCTGCTCTCACTCCAGCTCGTACGCGCCGATGTCGACGTGCAGGAAGTCAAGTTCCCTTACATCCCCAGCTATCTTGCTTTTCGTGAGCTACCCGTGATGCTCGCCTTGATGAAAAAACTCAAAGATTCTGCAAAGCTCGCGGATATTACTTTAGTTGACGGCAACGGGACGCTGCATCACCGCCACGCGGGCATCGCTTGTCAATTGGGCGTGATGCTCGATGTGGCAACGATTGGGATCACGAAATCACTTCTCTACGGCCATCCTGAGAAAGAGTTGGCTTCGCTCACGCCGGGTGAAGTTTGTTACATAGAGGCCGACGGAGAAAAGCTCGGAGCAGCCATTCAATCCAAACCGAAAGTAGAGCCCTTCTTTATCTCGCCCGGTCATAAAATTAATTTAGAGACAGCCATCGAGGTCGCGCGCGCGTGTCTCAGCGAGGGTCGCTTGCCCGAGCCGATCCAACTTGCGCACAACACAAGCCAAGAAGCAGCTCAGTCTCTCAAATCAAGACTCTCTTCTTCAGATAAGACTACCTCTCAAGCGAAACTGAAGCCCACACGCAGTGTGCAGAAGGAGCTCTTCGACAAAGCCTAGTGCACTCTCTACAATAGAGACTCAAAATAGCAACGTGGAGGATCTTCTATGATGACTCGTGCTGAGACACTCACACTCGTTCAAGAGTACACGAAGAATCAGAATCTCATCAAACACATGCTCGCCGTCGAGGCGGCTATGAAACACTACGCGCGCAAGTACGGCGAGAACGAAGAAACATGGGGACTCGTCGGCCTTATACACGATTTTGACTACGAAAAATTTCCCAACAAAAATCATTCGCCGACTGAAGAGCATCCCTCGACAGGAGTAAAAATTCTGCGCGAGAACGGTTGGCCCGAAGAGCTTTGCCAAGCGATCCTGGGACACGCCGAGTACTGTGATGCTCCGCGCACGACGAAGTTAGCACAAACACTCTATGCCGTCGATGAGCTGACGGGCTTCATCGTCGCGACCGCACTCGTGCGCCCCAATAAATCTCTTGCGGAGGTCGATGTCGAGTCCGTTAAGAAGAAATGGACCGATAAATCCTTCGCGCGCGGCGTGCATCGCGAGCAGATCGAGAAGGGTGCTCAAGAACTGGGCGTTCCGCTCGATGAGCACATTCAACATGTGCTCACGGCGATGCAAGGGATCGCTCCGCAATTGGGGTTATGAAAGAATGCTGAAAGCAATCTTGCTCGACGTTGGCGGCCCGATCTTGGACGAAGACGAAGCGATTTCCAAGAGCGATCACGAGCTCTGGAAACTCCTCAAAGTTCGGGGCATTCGCGTCTCGATCGAACAGATCGAGGCCGCGCGTATGAGAGCCGTCGAGAGCTATGCGCCGAGCTATCTACGCGCGACTATCTGGTACTTGGTGAAACCCAATTTTGAGCTGTACGAAGAGCTGGTCACGAATGTCGGGCGCGTCTTCGATAAAGAATGTCGCAAGGTCCGCCCCGAAACTGTCTCAGTTCTGAATACTCTCGCGCGCAAATATCGTCTGGCGCTGGCGGCGAATCAACCGTTGGAGATGAAAGAGTTTTTGCGCGCGAGCGGGCTCCTCAAATTTTTTGAGGTGGATTTACTCCCCGCAGAGATCGGCTTCTACAAACCCGACCCAAGATTTTTCCTCACGATTCTAGAAAGACTGAATCTTAAACCTGAAGAAGCCGTGATGGTCGGCGATCGGCTGTGTAACGATGTCTGGCCAGCCAAGATAGTAGGCATTAACACCGTGCGAATACTCGTCGGCCCGCACAAAGAGCAAGAGCCGCGCGCGCCCAATGACATTCCCGATGTGACAATTTCAGAGTTGAGCGAGTTACCTGAAGCAATTGAGAGGTTGCGCTGAGATGACGATTGATATAGGGCAATTCGCCAATCGCCCTCTCCACAAAAAATTTTCTTGGCGACCTTGGCGTCTTGGCGGTTGCTGTTACTGTCTCAGCGAGAACAAGATCAGAGCGATCAGAATAATTCCTATCGCGACCCCCCCTACAATTATCCACTTGCGCGCGTAGCCGCGGGCGTGCTGGACTTGCTCTGGGCTCATCTGGAGTTGCTCCGGATGACGACGCGCGAGACTGGATGCTTTCTTTCTGAATTTCACAGATTCTGAAATTTTTCCCTGCTGGCGAAAGACGACGCTCAGATTGTGATGCGCGTTCACATGATTGGGCTCGATCTCGATCGCTTTTCGGTAAGCGTATTCGGCATGATCGACTTTTTTCGCGTCGAAGTAGAGATTGCCCAAGCGATAGTAGATTTGAGCTTTATCGACCCCGTACTGGAGCGCGTCGACCAAAAGATCGATACCCTGGTCGTAGCGCTTCTCTCTGCGCAATTCTTCGGCTCGCTGGAGCGCTTCCGAGACTTCCTGACGGCGCTCGCTCTCACCACGAACCGGGATGGGATTAGACATTGCGGAACTCATCCATGCGCTTCTTGAGTTGGAGAATATCTTGCCATGCGAGATATTTGGGACTGCCTTTCTCTTTGGACGGATTTCGGAGTAGATAGCTCGGATGAAACATCGGATAGATCTCAATTCCGTCCTTCCATTTAAAAAATTGTCCACGGATCTTGGTGATGCCGTCGGTTGTTTTTAAAAGATATTGCGCCGGCACGTTGCCCAGCGCTACGATAATTTTTGGCTTGATGTGCTGAATCTGCGTCTGCAGATAGGGCCAGCACGCCTCAACTTCGTCTTTTTGTGGGACGCGATTGCCGGGGGGTCGACATTTTACCATATTGCAGATATAGACTTCTTCACGTTTGATGCCCGCTGACTCTAAGATTTCTGTAAGCTTTTGCCCCGCTGGTCCAACAAACGGACGCCCCGTCTGGTCTTCCACTTCTCCGGGTCCCTCGCCGATGAACATCACCAGCGATTTTTCGCTGCCCTCGCCGAAGACGACGTTCGTTCGACTGTCTTTGAGTCTACAAAGCGTACAGGTCGCCGATTTGGTCCGCGCTTCTTCGAAACTCATGCGCGGAAGAGCCTTGGCTGGTTTTTCAAAGAGTGATCGAACCTCACTCATACCTTTCCTTCTCGCCC
This sequence comes from Candidatus Acetothermia bacterium, assembly GCA_016179105.1. Taxonomy (GTDB): domain Bacteria; phylum Bipolaricaulota; class Bipolaricaulia; order RBG-16-55-9; family DRXL01; genus JACOSB01. The sequence goes on along the minus strand of JACOSB010000164.1, from coordinate 15,556 downwards.
AGACGCTACCGTATTTTCTAACCCGTTGTCAAGATTCTTCGACCTAACCGAGGAGAGCCTTGACGATGCGCTCGTGCGTGCGCTCGATCGTCTCGCCCTTCGCGCCCGTGTTCAGCAAAATACAGCGAGCGACTTCTAACTCTTTACGGAAAAACTGCTCTTGAACCTTGTCGTCGCGCACCAGGAGATAAGGATTATACCAGGGTTCGTTGCTCATCTTACCCCACTGTTCCTTAGGGCCTGCGCCGGGGCGAATCATATACTCGCCCTTTTTCAAAACATCGATCGCTTGGTCGGCGTTGAGCTCGACTTCGGCCGGGTTAGTCGAGTCGCGCCTGAGCAAAACTATTAAATTGAGATTGGCGCGATCGCCCACTTTATCCGCGCCCTTCATCCACTCGCGGGGGAGCATCGCGCGGGCGTTGGCAAACCCCCAGTAGCATTTGTCCATGCCCATGTCGAAGCCGCATTTCTCACCGGGCTGGTGATGGCACTCTTTTCGGTCCGTGCTAACGTTCTCGCACTTGCAGCGAGCGAAGATCGGGCGCAGCCATTCTTCGTTGAGCGAATTTTCTGTGCGCACGTAGAGTTTGCGCTCCGGCTGCGTCACGGCCAGCGTTTGCACTTTGTTAGCGCCCGACGGATGCTTGATATAGATCCAGTCGTCGCCGATGACTTTGCCCTTGGGATGCTGGAAAAGTTTATTCACTTGGGTCGTCTTGCCCGTGCCCGTCGGGGCGACGATCGCGATACCACGGCCGTCAATCTCCGCACAGGCTCCGTGAATCGAGTGGGTATGAAAACGCTCTTCCAAAATCTTCGCGGCGATGCCCAAAGCCCAGCTCTTACACTGGCCGTAGTACTCGGTGTTGATGAAGAAAGCTGTGTCGCGCGGGGCGCAATAATAGGCAAACGTTTTTTCTTTGGGCACTCCGCTGACGGAATAGATGAACGCATGAGGCTTTACCGAATCATCATTGGGGCCGGGCCACCAGTTTTCGACCCAAAAATCGTACTGGTGAAAACTGTTGGTGATCAGCCGAACGATGATCCCATTGATGTTCGCATCCCAAGCATAAAGTTCATCATATTTCAAGTGTTTGTGAGCAAGATCGAGCAACTGATCGAGCTTGGCCGGGTTTATATTTTTATCCGAATCGACGCGGCCTCGGCTCTCAGTAACGTAGTTATTGAACATACTGCCTCCCTAGAATTGGTTAGAGTCAATTTTAGCGAATGCCGTAAAGACCCACAAATAAGCCGGTCGGACAATCTTTTGAATCACGGAGCTCACGGAAACTCCACGGAAAACGCGGAAGAAAGGCAAGCCGTTTTCCGTGCCTTCCCTGGAATTTCCGCGCTTTCCGTAATTCTAGGGTTTAGTAGAATTTCTACCGCATACGCCCGTAGCCGCAGTGCGGGCAGCTGAGATAAATCCCGGAACGGCGATAGCTGCGCGCCGGCCCACGATAATCGCGCAAACGCCGACCACAGCGCGGGCAGAGCTTGCGCAGCACCGAACGCACCCCCAAGACTAGGCCAACTACTCCCACGATCCCAAGTAGCGCGTAACCTACCCCGTTTAGCGAAGGAAGCGAAAAACCGAAGTGCGACTCTAGCTGAGTCGTATTCGTTTGGTCCTTGGCACGCAGGATGTCTTCCAGTTCGTCGATCGTGTCTTGGATCGCGGCTTTAATGCTCTTGCGCTTGACGAGGAAGTCGAGCCTGGATTTGAGTTTTTCGATCTTTCCCTCAGCATTCTGGAAGAGCCCTGTCGCTTCGTGCCCGAGATGGAATTCATAACTCCATTTGTCGGTACCCGTGCGTGCAAACAGCAGCAAGACCGATTTTTCTCCAAGCTGCCAAGCGTCGATGATTCGACCGGCATACGTCGTGACTTCATCGAATGGGTCGACGATCGACGTTAAGACAACAATCTCGACTCCAAACTCTTCTTTTAATTTACTCAAGCGCTCTTCCAACAGCATTTGCTGCGAGCCGCTGATCTGGTTGGCATAGTCGTTGATGAGTCCCGTCCGGTCGGGCAAGGTCGGCGGGGTGGGGGCTGGCGGATCGAGCGCCCCCCCGGAAAGTTCCCCGAGAGCCAATACTATCATCGCAAGGTACAGTGCTTTCTTAAGCATAAAGAATCCGTGAGCAGTGCTCACAACTGACGATCTCGTTCCCCTCGCGCACGCGCTCGACCGTGATCTCGCTCAATCTCAGCTTGCAGCCGGAGCAAACGCTGCTGCGTAGCGCCGCGAGCGGGTCATCATAATCTTCCTGCAATTGCTGATACCGTTTGAGCAAAGTTGGATCGACATTTGGGAGCAATTGCCCTCGGTTCGCTTGCCCCTGCGTCACTCGTTGGCGTTGCTGATTCACCAATTGGTCTAATTCTTGAATCTCGGCATCTATTTTAAATTTCCATTTGAGAAACGCGGCTTCTTTGTTTTTATAATCAGCTTCGCCTGCCTCGGCTTGATTCAGGAGCGCGAGCGCTTCGTCTTCTAGGTGATCCATGCGCTTGCGATCGTGATCAGCCCGCTCGCGATAGGCTTCCATCTCTTTGTAGCTCATCAGCCCTTCTTTGATCTTCTTCTCGTCATTGCGAATATGTTCGTCGAGCGTGTCGACTTCGAGACTCCGCTCGCGGCCCTTCTTCTTCAGATCGTCCAGCTGTTTCTTCTCATCATCGACGACGGTTTTTTCCATGGCGATCGCCGCTTCGAGCGTCTCGCGATGCTTGCGTAGGCCGGCGATCTTCTCTTCGAAGGCTTTCAATTCCAAATCTTGCTTTTGAACGGCCAAGAGTGCTTCTAACTCTTTCTTCATGCGAGGATAAACTCCACATCATCTTTCTCTACTCCAGCAAACTCCGACTCCAATCGCTCTTTCAAAATAACTCCGAAAATCTTCTCGGTATGATCGTGCCCGAACGCGGCGACGATCAACCCACTTTCCCCGGCTGACAACTCTTCATGATACTTGATCTCGCCGGTGATGAAAAGTTCGGCGCTGGAGTTGAGCACCTCTGCGAGCAAACTTCCGCCGCTACCGGAGCAAATGGCAACACGCTTGATTTTCTTTTGGGTCGAGCCGCGCAAACGCACATAATCTTTGGCCGTCATTCCCAGAGATTTTTTCATTTTCTCGACAATGACTTCGACGGTCGCTGGTGTTTCTAGATCCCCGACGCGCCCGATCCCATAAGATAGACCTTCGTTCGAGAGCTCATACAAATCATACGCGACTTCTTCGTAGGGATGGGCTTTTTTCATCGCTTCGACGACAGCGTCTTTGTAGCGCTCGGGCACAAGCACTTCGACGCGCAGCTCCTTGACGTCTTCGAGTTTCTCGACGTTACCCGTGAAGGGCTTGGCACTTTCGGAGGGCTTGAACGCACCTATGCCCGGTGTGCGAAAGCTACAGTGAGTATACTCGCCGATCACGCCCGCACCGGCCTCGTGCATGGCTAAACGAACCACTTGCTCGTGCGATTCAGGGACAAAGACAGCCAGCTTATAGAGCACTTCGCGCTGCGTGATCTGCAAGGGCTTTGTTTCTTCGAGACCGATGAACTCAGCAAGTGCATCGTTGAGCCCCCTAGGCGCGACATCGAAGTTCGTGTGCATTGCGAAAAAATCGATTCGACATTTAATCAGCGTGTACAATTTCTTGCCGAGCGCTGTATCCGAAGTGACCGCCTGCACGGGCTTAAAGAGCAACGGATGGTGACAAACGATAAGATTGACTTTCTCGGCGACCGCCCGCTCCAACACTGCTGCGGTGAGATCGAGGGCGAGCAGGGCTTTTCGCACGTCATGCGCCGGATCGCCGACCTGCAGCCCGACGGGGTCTCCGGGCAGCGCGAGTCGGGGCGGCGCGATCTGGTTCAGCTTCTCTATCATTAGTGCGAGCTTCACAAGCGGATCGCGTCATTCTATCTCAACCGATAAGCGCGAAGCAAGCTTGAAAAACGGGAAGACGCTTGCTAAGATTTGGGATTCAGATTGGCTATTAGCTCTTGGCCGTTAGCCAAAAGCGAAAAGCCGACCGCCCACAGCCAAACAGGGGCCCGTAGCTCAGTTGGGAGAGCGCTCGGATGGCATCCGAGAGGCCAGGGGTTCAAGTCCCCTCGGGTCCACCAGTTTTTCTTCAGCAACCCTCGCCCGGCTCTCGTTACAATCCTGAATTTTTGCACCAAGTTGCTGGAAGTCGTGATGAGAATACATGTCTTTGGACTGGGAAGCACTTCAGTTGGGTGAGAGCAAGAAATGAAGCGCCCTGCTCCGGCGCGGTCGCTGTCGACTCCCCAACGAGGAGAGATCTACTTTTTGCGGCTAGATTCCACCGAAGGCTCGGAGCAGACAGGTACCCGGCCCGCAGTCATCGTCTCTCGTGATGCAATTAACCGTGCTAGTCCTGTGATTGATGAGAATGATGAGCTAAGCTAGCCGGGTTATGGTTACAATCACATGGCAATGTCGCCATTGCCAGAGCCAAAATATGGTACGCAATGGATTTTCTCCTAATGGCAAACAGAAATTTCGCTGTAAGGACTGCAGGCGCCAGAGTCGTGAGAATCCCACCAGCAATGCTTATCCGCCGGAGCGTCGTGAGCGAAGAATTCTCTCAAGATTTAGCCGTCATGTTCTGAGATGAGAAGATACAAACTCTCCTATGTTGGCCATCTCTATTTTACACGAGCCTCTGTAAAAGGCCCTCTAGGAGTGAGCGTACTTCGCTTCTTTATTCTCTATAGCCAATAGGCTATAATAACCTAGTGAAGGTACGATTCTGGACCAGCAAGACCGGCAGAAGTTCCGTAGAAGAATGGCTACGAGCCTTGTCCTTGGCAGACCGTGCCAAGGTTTCCGCGGTTCTCGCCGCGATTGAAGAGTCCGGCTTCCAAGCCGTTGGATGCGACTTTCGCCAAGTGCAAGGCAGGTTATGGGAGATCAAGATTCGCACACCGAGCGGTGGGTTTCGGATCTTCTACGTGATCGTCACTGGGCCGGAGATGATCTTGCTCCATGCGCTACGCAAAGGCACTCAAAAGACTCCAAAGAAAGATGTAGAACTAGCCCTGAAAAGAATGGAGGATATCTAAGATGGCACGGACCAGACATAAACCATTCGCCAATTTTTTGAGACAGCAAGAGACAGACGAGACATTTCGTGTGGTCTTCGAAGCCGAGCGCATGAAGTTGCGCATTGCTCGCTTACTTAAGACAGCTCGTACGCAACGAGGATGGTCGCAAGCAGAACTAGCCCGTCGCGTAGGGACCACTCAATCTGTGATTGCACGGCTGGAGTCAGTCAGCGATGAGCGAGAGCCCTCGTTGCACTTGCTAGGTCGTCTGGCTATAGCTCTCGGTTTTCAGCTTTCGCTCAGTTTTGAAAAATCAAAGAAATCAGTCACGGCCAGCCAACGTATCATTCATACATCTACAAGATAGGGATTGAAACAGGCGATCGCGTACGTGCTCTCCAACAAATCTTAAATGGGAGCAGGGGCGACCCACCGGGTCACCCCTACGCTAATGTTGACTCACTGACCCTAAGGAGTCAATTAATTATGCGCCGACTGGCCACTCAGCGTGAACCCGTTGCGCGTCGCCTGTACACAGCCCATCTGACCAGCGCTCTCGACTTGCAAGACAAACGTCGGTGAAGAGATCACTTCGAATGTCACATTGCCGAACGGAGCCAGCGTTACGTATTTTGAGGTGAAGACGGTCGCGCTCTGCACCGCCGTCGCATAGCCAAGCGATTGTACTTTCACCAGCGTTCCGCCGTTAGGACCAATGCCAAGCTCAGTGACTGTGAATTTCGGGGTTGACAAGATCGTGTCGAACGGTCCACCCAGCGTTACGCTGAAGGGAGTCACGTTCGGCAAGCCCGAGCACGAGAGCCCCGGTGTCGGGAAGAAGGGGAATGGGAAGGGAAAGAAGACCGGCGTCACGATCGTGATCTGTAGCACGATCTGAAAGACGTAGATCGGGCTGAAGACTGGGAAGAAAAGAGGGAAGAAACTCACTACGGGGAAGTAGATGAACGCGACGCAGTTGCCCGTACTGAGGTCGATCAGGACGATCACGAAGCCGCCGAAGATGGCACTCCCCGAAGCACTGTCGGTCATCATGCCCGCCGCCGCGCCGTTCATCACGCCAACGCCATAGGTGCCAGCGCTAAGTAGTGTCCCTCCGATCGCCGCGTTGGTCGGCAGCGTGAGCGTACCCAGAAGAAGCGTCTGGCCCTGCTGCAAGACGGCTTGGTTCAGATCGACGTTCTGGGCTTCGGGCAAAAGCGCAAACTGAGCGCCCTGGCTGAGCTGGGGGAAGATGCTCTGAGCCGCGGCGTTCGCCTGGAGTTTCTGGGCAACAGCCTGTTCATTCATCCCGAGAGTTACGTAGAACTGAGCGGCGAGCATGCCAAAGCGCGGATCACTCGGCAGGATGGACTGCGCTTGCGCCGTGATCTGTCCCAAGGGATTCGTCGGCAGCGTCTGGCCGGGGGAGAGCACTTGGAAGCTGGTGAACGCGACCGCCGACTTGGCGTTCGGAGCGAGTGCCTTCAGAGCGCCCTGAATGAGCGCTGTGGCCTGCTGCGGGTTGCCGAGCGAAGCAAACGGATTGGCGGCGCTGAAGAGCAAATCGAGATTGAGCGGCTGCGTGGACGCGATCGCGTAGAGATACTCGGTGCCCGACGGAGGAACGACCGTAAAGTTGTAGCCGATCTTGTCCGGCAGAGAGTAACCGCCGGCGGCTCGTTGATTTACTGGAGAGAACGCATTCGGGAACGCGAGAGAGGCTTTATTGGCTGCGTCGACATCAACGATATAGAGATAAGCGGATTGGTTGAGCGCGCCGGTGATGCGGACTTTCTCACCGATGGCATAGCCCGCTTTGTCCGTGGCGACTGTAACGGTCAAATCCGAGGGCTGAGCGACGATGCCGAGGGGCGCGTTCTGCGCAAGTACCCCAGGGGCAACGATGGCGGCGATAACGAACAATAAGACAGCAAAACGACCAAAGAACTTCATGATAGAGTTCCTCCTTAGATTGAGTGTGTTCGATTGATTCGTATCCGACATGAATGTATGGAACATTGAAGATCCCTCCTTAGGATCATTTAAGTTTGTTTTCTTCCTTCGTTTTGTGGGGTGTAGGGGCGAGGTCACCTCGCCCCTACGAGGTCACAGATGATTAGCGTACAATGATCAATTTCTTGACTTCATTGCGCACCACGCGACCGTCGGGAGTCCGCACAGCGATCACGTACAGATAGACGCCATTAGCGAGAAGTTGACCCTGGGTGTCTTGGCCGTGCCAGACGAAGCCATTGGCTACCCAGTCCGTCTGGAAGACCGCACGACCGCTGGCATCGAAGACAGCCATCGAGAGTTCTTTCGCGTTGGTGCCTTCAGCCACGAGCTTGAAACTAAATCCGGTGTTTGCTGAAGTCTTGCTAAGCTCTGACGAGGCTCCTGCGGCTTTCCATGTCTTAAGCGCCGCGATGATCTCCTGGCGGAAGATCTCTAGGCCGCGATCGCGTGCCAGCCCGCCTGCAGCTACCGTAGCCACATCATTAGTAAAGACTCCAAAGACGTACTGTTTGGGGACGATTTGTCCACCGCTCTTGAAGGGGAGGCTGGCCCAGCCGCCGATGGTCACATCATTGCAATTGCCACCGCAAACGGTGTACTGTCCCGGCTTCCACGCCATCTGAATGGCATTGATGAATGCATCAGCTTGGGCGTCGGTGAGGCCGAGTTTTTTGGCTTCGCCCGTCACAGGCTCTGCGGTCATCACGCCGTTCTTGAATTGCGTGACCCTCCCCTTGACGATCCCCGAGATACGACCGAGGACAGAGTTCGGCATGAGCTGCTGGAATACTGCAAAGCTTGTGGGCTTCAACAACGTTCCATCCGCAGCGCCCTCATAGAGAATCCCAGCGTCGTGGAGCGTGAGCTGGTTCGGAGATTCACCATCTCCCTTGGGGCAGCCGATGTGATGATTGATCTCGGTATCGTTCATGCCTATGGAGTGCGCGAAGTTTTGCATGCCGGTCTTGCCGCCGAAGGAGAGCAAGATTGCATCCGTCGCGCGGTTGTCGGAGTTCTTCATCATCTTCGCCAAGACATTCGCAAGCGTGTCGACGGCTATCTGTTGATAAGTAGGGCAGCCGCTGCCGCGCTCGTCTCCAGGAGTGGTTGGGTCATCATCTACGTTCGCGCTTAAGCTGAAGGGTTGCTGTTGCGTATTGAGTATGTTCAGATTCTCTTCGAATTGCTTGATGACTTTCAGATGGTAGAGCGCCTTCATCATGCTCGCGGGCTCGAAGGGTCTGCGCTCATTGATCGCGCCGAGGACGGGACCGTCCAGTTGCTTCAAATAGACGCCCCAGTAGCCGGTGTTGCCGACCGCGCTGCGCATGAGTTCATTGACGCGGGTCGTCTCAGCGCTCACGTCGGTGACCATCAGTCCGGCATAGAGATCATCGTACGGCTCGACGTCGACCAAGCGCGCGCCGTTTTGCAATGCATTGTTATAAAGCTCGCCCGCGCTCTTTCCGTAGTTCCACCAGGCAGCTTGTCCTGAAGATTTCTCCATGATGACCGTGAAGGTATCTCCTTCACCGCGGTCGATGCTGGTAAGCAAAGCTTTATTTTTCGTGAGCTTATTGGCGATAAAGTCCGGGGAGGCATTGTAATACCACCACCAGGCCTTCTTGTCAGCTCCCTTGTTGGAGATCATCACGGCACTGTAGAGACGGTTGCCGTCGATCTCATACGAATCGAGATCGATGAGCCGGGCTTTGTTGTCCTTGATCTTCTTGGCAATAAAATCTGGGGAAGTGTTGAAGTACCACCACCAGCCTTTGTTCTGAGCGCCCGTGTTACTGACGAATACTGCTGCGAACTTTTGTTGACCGTTCACTACATAGGTCTCCAAGTCGATCAGACGACTCTGAAGGACCGTCATCTGACTGGCAAGAAAGCCCGCGTCAACGCCGTAGTACCATCCCCAGGCCTTTTGGTAAGCACCCGTGTTCTTGACCATCACGACGCTGAAGAGTAGCGGCGACGCTTGAGTCACTTTGATGTCAATCAGGCGCGCCTGGTTATCATTCAACTTCGTCCCGACGAAATCCGGGGAGACGTTGTAATACCACCACCAGCCTGTCTGAGCGGCGAGCGATCTCTTCTCTTGGGCCAGCGCATGCGCGCCGAACACCGTTACCAAGATGGGCAAGAAGAGCACTAGAGCGACGAAATTACGAAATAACCGATAATTCATAGGCGATCCCTCCTTAGGATCTGTTAAGACTGTCTTCTTTCTCGTTTTGAGAATCTGACTCTGCTCTCTGAGATTTTTCAGCGTGTGTACGATAGCCGCTTCTTTCGGGTCGATTGCGTTGGCGTATTTCACTTGTGTTGCCTCCTTGATTCGCATTCCAATTTCGCACGGTGTCACAGCACAAGAATAGGTTGTTGCGCTTCTGGTTCACTACTACTTGGCTACTACGAATTTAGTTGATCAAATGAGAGAAAAATTAGAGTTCTCTGAATATTCCCTCCGCGCCCACCTGAGAGAAGAGAGCTAATCTCAGGAGACTACCCCTCGATCGGCTAGCGGAGTACAATGAGGACAACTTGCCGCGTGCGGGCGGGGGTTCTCATGAACTCGGAGAACGAGACTGGCCTCAGAGTCAGGTTGTTCGGTCGCTTTGAAGCTTGGCGTAATGGAGTTCCCATCAAGCCAGAAGCTTGGACTCAGAGTAAGACCCAAGCGCTCTTCAAGATTCTCATCACTCAGCGGGGTCAAGCTTTCACTCAGGACCAGCTGATCGAAGCCTTATACCCCGAGCTTGATCCGCAAAGAGCGGCTTCCAACGTACACGCGCGTCTGAGTGAATTACGCCGTGTGCTCGAACCGCGCCTCAAAAAGGGCAGCTCCTCCACATTCATACTCAACGTCGGACGCCAGGCTTATTGTTTCAGCCAGGATGTTGCTCTCTGGCTGGACACAGAAGAGTTTGCGAGGCGGGTCGAAGCGGGCCGCGCCGCTGAACAGGTGGGGCGCTGGGCAGCGGCTCTCAACAGTTATCAGCAAGCGCTCGATCTCTATCAGGGTGACTATTTGCCGGAAGACTTGTATGAAGAATGGGCTTCAGCACCGCGCGAGCGCTGGCGCGATCTCTCTGTGAACGCTCTGGTTCGGTTGGCGGAATGCCGTGCACGGCTCGGACAATATTCCGAAGCAATTGAAGCTTGTAAGAAAGCGATCGCAACCAAGCCAACGCTGGAGAGTGTCTATCGGCAGCAGATGCTCTATCAGTTTATAGTAGGACAATCGACCGAGGCGTTACAGATTTATCAATTGTGTGCGAAAATACTCAAAGCAGACTTAGATGTAGAACCGTCAGCAGAAACGAAAAAGCTCCACGAAGAGATTTCTCGGGGAAACGTGACTGGGATCGAGGAAGTGTATCCCAAACCCTCAACGGTTTCGGTCAAACACAATTTGCCCAGCCAAGTGAGCAGCTTCATTGGCCGTGAGAAAGAGAAGATAAAAATTAAGTGGGAGTTAGCACAAACGAGACTTTTGACGCTGACGGGCGCTGGCGGCAGCGGCAAGACGAGCTTGGCCCTGCAAGTCGCTTCCGAACTCTTGAAGGAATATCCCCAGGGGGTCTGGTGGGTCGAGCTGGCTCCGCTCTCGGACGCTGCTTTAGTGGCGCAGGCCGTAGCGACCACGTTGGGCGTGAAAGAAGAGCCTAAGCGTTCTTTGGTAGAGTCACTGACAGATTTTCTGAGACCCCAAAATCTGTTGCTGGTGATAGACAACTGCGAACATCTCATCAAAGCGAGCGCTGAGTTAATCGAAAAAATCTTGCTCGCGTGCCCCGAGGTGCAGGTGCTCGCGACGAGCCGTGAGCCCCTCGGCATCTTAGGAGAAACAACCTGGTCGATGCCGACGCTCTCACTGCCGAAGCCAGACGAACCTCTTCCGCCCATGAAAATTTTGTTGCAGTATGAGGGAGTAAGTCTCTTTGTCGAGCGGGCGATCGCGCATCTGCCGAGCTTTGTCTTGAACTATGAGAACGCGCCGACGGTCGTGCAGATTTGTCGCCAGCTCGATGGTATGCCCTTGGCGATTGAGTTGGCGGCTGCGCGCGTGAAAGTGCTCTCGGCTGAACCGATCGCCGAGCGGCTCAGCGATCGGTTCAAGCTCTTAACAGGAGGCAGCCGCACGGCGCAACCAAGGCAACAGACGCTCAAGGCCGCGATCGACTGGGGCTTCGATCTCTTGCTGGACAAAGAGAAGACGCTCTTTAGAAGGCTCTCCGTGTTTGCGGGAGGATTTTCCATCGAAGTGGCTGAAGAGGTGTGTACGAACATCGATTTAGTAGGGGCGAGGTCACCTCGCCCCTACACGGAGACGGAGATTGAAAAATCTGAAATTCTCGATCTCCTTGCGCAACTCGTCGACAAGTCGTTTGTCTTCGTCGAGCGCAAAGACAAGCAAGTGCGCTACCGACTTTTGGAGACGATGCGTCAGTATAGTACAGAAAGACTGAGTGAATCGGGCGAGCGCACAGAAATTCAGCATCACCATGCGATATGGTGCTTGACGCTCGCAGAGAAAGCAGCGCTGGAGCTGAACACGCCAAAGCAAGCCGAATGGTTCGATCGCTTAGAGATCGAGCACGATAATCTCAGAATAGCACTCGGTTGGTTTTCCGAGAGCACGAACACAGAAATGGGCATGCGCTCGGCGTTGGCGATCCAACGATTCTGGGAAGTGCGCGGTTACTGGAGCGAAGCGCGATTCTGGCTGCATCACTTCTTAGAAAAACAAGAGCATCAAATTGCTCCGCCTGTTCGGGCATGTGCACTCCGCGCGGTGGGTTCCTTCACTCGTTTGCAAGGAGATTTTTCGAATGCACAAGCGCTCAACCAGCAAGCGCTCGAACTATCTCGCCAGAGCGGAGATAAAATAGGCATCGCCCAGGCTCTGGGCAATCTTGGATCATTCGCTTGGGAGCAGGGTAACTATGCGGAATCTCAGACGTATTTCGAAGCAAGTTTAGCTCTCAGCCGCGAGCTGGGAGATAAGTCGGGCATCGCCGGCACGCTCAGGAATCTGGCTGTGAACGCTTTTGAGCAGGGAGACCTTGAGCAGGCACGGGCGCGCTTTAGCGAAGCACTCGCACTGCGAAGAGAGTTGGGCGATACACTCAACATAGCGATGACACTGGGAGATTTAGGAGTGGTCATCCAGCATCAAAATGATTTTGCGACGGCGCGCAAACACTATGAAGAAAGTTTAGCCATTCATCGGCAAATGGGGTTTAAGCGATTTGTTGCGCTCTCGCTGCACAGACTGGGATCGCTGGCGTACATGCAAGCAGATTATGAGAGGTCGCGTGCATTACATGAAGAGAGCCTGGCGATTCGCAAAGAGCTGGGAGATCCGACGAACTGCGCTTGGTCGCTCTATCATTTGGGCAGAGCCGCTCGCGGGCTCAAAGAATTTTCGGTGGCGCGGGCGCACTACGAAGAGAGCTTGAGAAATTTTCAGAAAATTGGCATCAAGCAAGGGCTGCTCTTTAATCTCAGGGGATTGCTAACGTTGGAGACAGCTCAAGAAAAGTTTGAACAAGCTGTCCGGCTTGCGGGAGCCTCCGAGAGTTTTCGAGAATCCGTCGGCTTCGTCTTTCCCCCCAACGAGCAGGCCGAGTTTGAGGAAAATATTGCTGATATCCGTGCTGTGCTGGGAGAAGAAGCGTTCTCGAGACTCTGGGCCGAGGGTCGCGCGATGACGATCGAGCAAGTCGTAGCGTATGCGCTAAACTCTCAGACCATTTAATATGCGCAAAAGGAGGAGAGTATGACCAACAAGAGAATAGCTAGTGTGTTCGCCCTGTGCTTAACTTTGTGGATAGTCGTTAGCTCGTACAGCCAACCGACGACCGTGGAACTGATCTTGGAAGAAAAACTTCAAGGATACACCGGGACGAGGGACACTACGATTTATCAAGAGAGCCTCAACACCAACGGCGGCGGACAGTATTTATTTGTTGGGAATAACGCCGACGGCTCCTCTCGAAGAGCTTTGATCACGTTCGATCTGAGCGCGATCCCGAAAGGGGCCAAAGTCGTTTTTGTCAGTTTACAGTTGACTGTCTCAAAAACAACAGGCGACAAGACGAAGCAAACGTTACATCGATTGACCAAGGATTGGGGTGAGGGAACCACACAGGCCACCTCCGGGCGAGAAGGCGGCGGCACGGCTCCTGCGCGAGGAGATGCGACGTGGCAGTCCAACTTTCACGAGGTTTCCACTTGGACGAAGCCGGGAGCAGAAGGGGATTTTGCATCCGCTCCGAGCGCTGTCGCCGAGGTCGGGGGATCGGGAAGCACGTCTGTATGGACGAGTGAGCAGATGATCGCCGACGTCCAACAATGGGTCGATGGAGCGACCCAGAACTTCGGTTGGATATTGATCGGCGATGAAACATCCATAAGGACTACGAAAAGATATACTTCAGCAGACAATGCGAGCGCCAAGGAAGGCGAAAGGCCCAGGCTCATCGTGCGCTATTTTCCCTAGAACAATAGATAAGGGAAACAACGGATTCTTGAAAAGGGTCAGTATTCAGGCACTGACATTCAGAAGCGCACGCCCGCAACGAAGCCCGGCCAGACCCGTATCCACCACCCATCGGCCGTGCGAGATGAGCTGATGGACCAAGGGATTAGTCCAAAACCGTCATCACGATGAGATAGGAACAGATTCAGCGTTGCGCCCGCCACCAGAGAGATACTTTGTCCCAATCCGAAGATACCCATCAGACGCAATTTGAGAATGGAGCTTTCCGGGCGGTTCTCTTCTTTGTTTAGGCCATTGTTGAAAACAGAATACGATGATAATTCAATTTCCCAAGGGAAAAATTCTGTCGCAATATGCCGGCCTATTCCCCAGCCGACGGCCCAGCGCGTAGGCTCATTGACGCGCACGCCTACAGAGAGTAGATTGTAAAACTCTTGCCCGCCTGAGCGTAACCCCAAATGAACAAAGCGTGTCTCGTCTGCCCAGAGGTCTTGATGCAGTCCGACACTCTTCACATAGCTGACGAGCCCGATCGGGATGCCGTCGAGCTCTTCAGCAATGTTAAAGATGCCGATCTGAATCCCTTTCATTTTTCCGGAGATGTTGGCGAAACCTGAGATTTGCACAGCGTCCACGTCTTCGGAGGCAAAGTTGAGCGCACCCGCGATAAAGAGTCCTTGGGCCTTTCCTCCTGCAAAATTAACGACTCCCGAGAGCTGCACAACGTTGGCATTCTTAGAGACGCTGTTCGCAACTCCTGCCAAGTGGATGCCCGTCGCGTCTCCATTATCGACGTTGGCGACGCCAGCCAGCTGTATCCCGTTGGCATTGCCGCCGACGGTATTGAGAACGCCACTTAATTGGACTCCGTTGGCGTCTTCGCTGTACCCGCTCCAGATACCGCTGAGGGCCACTCCGTTTAGTTTCTCAGCTCCGGCAGAGAGTGGGGCGAGCGAGACACCGTTGTGAACAATTTTCTTTCCCGGATTGGCTTGCTTTACCAGATCGCTGATGCTAAGACCATGGATGAATCCTAGATTGAAAGGGACTTGGATGTAAGCATCATCAGAAGACTGCCCTGCAAAGCTGGCAACAGTAGACATAACCACAAGACTAACACCAAGAAAACCGAAAAGATATTTCATAGCGAAGCACCTCTGGTTGATTATGGTTTACTTGATTCAACGATGTCAAATGTTGAGGGATGAGAACGAACGCATCAACTTTTTCAGATAGAACGGGATCATCTTCTCCATCTCCCATTGGACCTCCATGTTGGGCAAGATGTGCGTGTGATACAGGGTTGCGTAGTGCAAGGGGGCTAGTAGGTCTGCCAGCTTGAAGATTCGTTTCAATTTTTCCATCGGTGCGAAGCTCGCCCACGGTTCCAGATAAGCATCAGATAAACGTTCGCGCACGTTAGGAGCCCGCGTGAGAAACGGTTGCATCTCGATCGGGTCGGACAAGAAATTGAGGCTAAAAAATGGGTGCGAGATCGAGCTGTCTGACCAGTCGATGAAGACTGGCTTTTCTCGTCTGGACAGAATCTGGTCGGGCCAAAGATCGCCGTGCTCCAGAGTTTGGGGAATGGAGTAGCTTGCGAGTTCAGCGCAGATTGGCTTGAGTCGTGGCCCCAAAACTCGAAGTCGTTCAATTTCAGACTCAGAGAGACCGCCAGGCTGTCCGGGGAGCATCGCCGTCGTGTCGATCAGAAGCGAGTCAATCTGTGCGGCTAACTTGTTCAGTCGCCGATCTGGACAACCTAGGGAGGCCAGACTGTCTACTTGCTTGGGGCGTTGGTGCACGAATAAAGAAGTAGCGCGGCTCGGGTAAACTTGCAGGTATGTCTCCTACCAACAAGCCAACTCGTCCGCGCCAGAAGTCAGTATACCGAATTCGTAACTGGGCCGACTACGACCGCGCCTTGGTCC
>JACOSB010000166.1 GCA_016179105.1 Candidatus Acetothermia bacterium | reverse complement strand
GGAGCCACTTTACTCAACTCCATTCCAGAGAACTGCTTCTGACTGGCGACGAGAAAATCCACATAAAGATCGAGGGAACATTTCTGGCGTTGCATACCCCTATCTTACTGTTCATAAACTCAACCGCGAAAGTCCTGATATGATTATGTTCAAAGAAAGAAGGGTCTAAGCAAGAAATTCTTTAAATCAATCTGAATGGAGTGGGGAGGTGGTGGGTATGTATGTAACGAGCACCAGTGTGGGTAAGAAATAGACGCGCAGATTATAAAAATTAAGGTAGTGGCTCAAGAGAGACTGAGATGATAGACTGGGAGATCTGGTGATAGTTTTCTCAGGAGGCTGCAATGATCACGATTACACTCCAATGCCCGCATTGTCAGAGTGAGGACTTGGTACGCAACGGACATGCTCCCAATGGCAAACAGAAATACACCTGTCAGAGCTGCGGTCGTCACAGTCGTGACAATCCGAGCCTAATGCGTACCCCGCCCCAGAGCGTGAACAGATTCTTCGAGCCTACCAAGAACGCAGCAGTCTGCGCGGACTGCAACGCACCTTCGGGGTGGCGCGCAACACCGTCACTCACTGGATAAAAAAAAGTGGCTGAATTGCCCGCCTTGAGCCGGACGCTGGTGGAACCGGAGGAATTAGCAGTCTTAGAATTGGATGAACTGTGGTCCTTCGTGGGGAGCAAGGCTAGCCCTGCTTGGATTTGGCTCGCCCAGTCTCGCCGTACTCGTCAAGTAGTCGCCTATGCGATAGGGGATCGCAGTGAGGTGACTGGCCGTAAGCTGTGGGCAGCGATCCCAGACCGCTATCGGACAGGACAGTGCTATACCGATTTCTGGGAGGCATATACCGGAGTGATTCCTGCGCCGCATCATACTGCCGCTGGCAAAGAGACCGGCGCAACCGCTCACATCGAGCGGTGGAATAACACGTTGCGTCAGCGGCTCGCCCGCTTTGTGCGTAAGACCCTGTCCTTTTCTAAATCGTGGGGAATGCACGACGCTTGTTTGCGTCTCTTCCTCCATCGTCATAACTCGTCTTCCTTCATCAGTCTCTTATGAACCACTACCAAAATTAAGGGGGTCCAGTTTATGGTATCCAAGTCAGTTGTATTCTGCGTCGTAGCCGTATGTGCGGGTTTGGCTTTGGGTCTGGTCAGTCTTCCGGCTCTTGCCCAAAAGGAAGCTCCTGAACCAGCTAATCCGTGTTGGCTGCTTTCCAGTTCGGTGCGAGATGCTGTCTCTCCAAGGGGCTTAGAAGGTCTAACACAGGTATGTTCTCAAATTGGGCAAGCACCTGCATCGAGTGCCATGCGAACAGTTCCTTTGTCTCAGGCAGATGTAGGCTCTCCAGCGAACACAGTTCAGAACGAGGTTACAGTAGCTGTTTCTCCGACAACCGGTACCATTCTCGCTGGATGGAACGATATCGTATTTACAGGCGGCCCCCCGTCGTGTGCGTCCACTTTCAGCATCTCTGGCTGGGCACGCTCCACCAATGGAGGGGTCAGCTTCGACGACAGGGGCGCACTCCCCTGCCCTCTCGTCGGTGGCGGGTCACCTCGCCTCGTCATTGGAGACCCGGCTCTTGGCGTGGACGCAGCTGGACATTTCGCCTATGCCTCTCTCTGCATAGAGGGAACTCTCGGCAATTCCTCCATCTGTACCTACGCGTCCAGCGACGACGGGGCAACCTTCACGAATCCCAGCGATATCTTTCTCTCCCCGGTCGATTTCAATGACAAGGAATATATCGCCGTCGATCGTGGGTCCTCCGCCTGTGCGGGCAGTCTCTACATCAGTTGGACCCAATTCAATCCCGTGTACGTCGCGATTCGTTTGGCCCGGCGGACCTATAATGTCGTTGCGAACGAGTGGGTCCCCGCGGGGGGAGCTGCGCTGATAGCCATAGATCTGGGGCTTGCCGGGACCTTCGTGCAGGGCTCGATCCCAGTGGTCGATCCTGTAGATGGATCCGTCTATGTAGTCTGGGCAGAACAGTCTTTCTCTTCCTTTGGGTCCCGCACTATACACATGCGCAAGTCCACCAACTGCGGGGTGAGCTTCGGACCGGATGTGGTCGTGGGAACTACCCCAGGGGTCGGATCCGTCCAGTTCCCCTCGTGTATCGACTTCTCAAGCTTCCCCTTCCCGTGCAACCCGGTACGCTCTTTCGTAGTGATCACGAGCGCGGCAGTGGGACCTGACCAGCATATCCACGTGGTCTGGAATGGAGGAGGGCTGCAAGCTGGAGACCTATCGGACGTTGCCTACGTCAATTGCACCCCCGCCCCTGCCTGCGGATCAATCGTTCGAATTAACAATACCCTCCCAGGGCGCAAGGACTTTCAGCCTTGGGTGACTGTTGCCACCGGTGTTACTGCCGGTGGTATAGTCGATATCATCTGGTACAGCAATCGAGATGGGTTCTCTGGCGTTCGCCCCTTAGTTGAAGTGGATGAGGCTCGCTGCATCGTGGCTTGCACCACTACGCCGACCAATCTGAAGGTAACCAACGACGGGCCGGAAGGACCGTTTGTGCCCGCCGCCTTAGGCTTTGGTGCCTACTGGGGTGACTACATCAATGTCCAGGCCAATGGGAACTGCATAGTCAAGGGATGGGGAGATAACAGAGCCAATCCGGCCAACGCCTTAGCTGGTGTCCCCGTTGTAGGTACACCAGACACTGGCGTGGAGGTCCGCGTAGAAGTCAGTGAGTTGGTCGCTGGCGCGTGCCCTTCCGGAAGCATCCCGGATCGTGGGTTACTCGACGTCATCCCGGCAGCCGCCAACTCAGGAGAGGTCAAGCAGCCTGACCTGAAAGTTACAGCGACGAAGATCAGCGCCAACCCGCTGCGATCCGGTTCGGTGGCGCTCTTCCGCGTGGAGGGCCAAGGCATCGCTTCGGTATCTGTCCAGGTCTTCAGTTTGAACGGACAGACTCTCTATGAGAGTGGTTGGACGAGGAATACTGAGCTGAGATGGACGCTGCAAGATCGGCAGGGTCGGCGCGTGGCTAACGGTATCTACTTCTATGTCATCTCGGTGCGCGGTGAGGACGGCAAGCTCATCCGGAGTGAGGTCCGCAAATTGGTCCTCCTCCGGTAAATAGAAACTGTCAACCGACAGATTAAGAAGCTGAGCAGATGCTTCAGGCAATCTGAACATCTGCTCAGCTGTTGTTTTCCCACCTTGTCCTGCCCTCTCACTCTACGCTTCGCGCGGCTCTCTCCCGTCGGGAGCGGCCGATTCTTAGACGGCTCTTGACATCCAGCTTAAGCTTGACAGGATGCAAACAGCGCCCTAAACTAAACTAAATGAGAAGGCTTATGTCCCCAGTAAACTTTGGAGCAAGCCAGGGAGTAGTGTTGAAGAGATTTTTTATCTCATTGGGAATAGCTGTCTTGGGGTTGTTGTTAGGCAGTTGTTCACGCGGGCCGAACGCCGGCGTGGAGATTGCCTCCGGCGGCGCCGACTCGCTCAGTGCGGTGCTCTCTCCCGCCATGGCTACTGACGGCAGCCATTGGTACATCGTTTGGGAGGATCGCAAAACTCGCGGCATTTGGCTGCGCAGGTCTCAAAGCGCAGCAAGCTCCGAGGGCACTCCCATAGATGTCACCGCGACTCTGCGGACGCCTGGCGTCGAGGGACCAGCAGCAGCCCTCGCAGGCAAACTGCCCTCAACTAGTCCTGTCATAGCAGTTTTCCCGAAGGGGAACTCATCACGGGTCTACGTTGCCTGGCAGGAGCTGCTGTTCCCGCAGAATTTAGAGATCTACCTAAGTTATGCGGAATTAGCCCAAGAAACCCTGCAATTCAAGAAACCTATCAACGTCTCCTCCAACAGTGGAGCCTCCGGCCGTTCTCTGCTTTTCGGCAAGGAGGACGGGGCAACGGACGGCAATCTCGATCTAGCTATCGGCCCAGCAGGGCAAGTCTACGTTGTGTGGACAGAGGGCCAAAAAGGTCTCCTCTTTCGACGTTCTCTGGATGGCGGCGCTACCTTTCCTGTGTCGCGACGTCTGCCCGTGGGAGATACGGCCCCCCGCTTTCCCAAGCTAGCAGTAGATGGGCAGGGGAATCTCTACGTCGCCTGGGCCGATGCCTCGGTCGAAAGCGGAGACATATTTTTGATCAAGTCCAGCGATGGGGGAGAGACTTGGTCCGAGCCACTGAACCTCTCGAACAGCAAAGGTTTTTCGGATGCGCCTTCGATCGCTTTTGGAGGACCCGACACGGTCTTGGTTGTCTACGATGATACGACCGATGATCCGCTCGGACACGTGAATATCGCCCGTTCTACTGACGGAGGCCGCACTTTTAGCGCTCCAAAGGAGATCTCTGCTCCTAAACATGGTGGTTACCCCAAGATCGCTCGAGACGCCGAGGGCCGATTGGTGGTGGCCTTCATGGAGGTCCAAGCAGGGGGTACTCAGCGAAGTCTCGCTTTTACTATCTCTACCGATGGAGGCTTAAGCTTCAGCTCTCCACAAACCATTCCTGGCACAGATCTGCCGGCTATCACGAAAGTCCTCTCCGAGGCAGGACGCCCTTTCCAACTTGCCTTCGTTAAATCGAAGGAGTTCGCTATCGTGTGGAATGGGCTGTTCGCTGAGCCGGGGAACAGCAAAACTCCCTCCTCCAAGATCTTTTTCACCCGCTGGTCCCCCAACTGAAGCTTCGCGGCGCTCCGCCTGCGTTGCCTGCGGCAATAGAAAGCTAAGAAATTATTGGCTGGATCGAGAGGGTGATCGATCTTGAACGATCCGCTGCCTTTGGTGATAGTACCCCGTACGGTCAGATCGCCGGTGATTGTCTGGTGCTGCCCACATCTAACAATCTGGAAGTGCGGGGAAAGTCCCGTACCAATGTCATGAAAGCACAGAAAGTTAGAATCGGGAGGATCGAGATTATCTAGCCATACCGAGCCATCTTTGGTCACTCTGAACCGTACTGGCCCCCCACTCACTGTGCCGTTCCTCGCCTCAATGAGATTGGTAGCAATGCCCGCAGCTACAATGCTAGTAGCGCTATCGCTGGTGCCCTCAACACCGTTTCCCGATTGGCTAGTGCCGATAACACCAGTACCACTCGTGCTGCTGCCCAGCACACCATCTCCGGTACCGCTGCTACCGACAACACCCGTGCCGCTCGTGCTGGTTCCGTCCACACCAATACCACTGAAGCTGGTGCCCTGCACGCCCGTGGCGCCGCCAGAGCCAGTGCCTTTCACACCCACTTTACCCGAGCCACCACTGCTAAACCCAGACACTCCATCCGCGTTCGTGCTGCTTCCAAACACTCCATCACCGTTCGTGCTAACCCCAACCACTCCATCCGCGTCCGTGTGCCTCCAAACACTCCATTACCCTTCGTGCTGCTTCCAGACACTCCATTACCGTTCGTGCTAACCCCATCCACTCCATCACCGTCCGTGCTGTTTCCAAGCACTCCATCATCCTTCGTGCTCTTCCCAAACACTCCAACACCGTTTGTGCTAGTTCCAGCCACTCCAACACCGTCTGTGCTAGCTCCAGCCACTCCAGTACTGGCTGTGCTAGCTCCCTGCACTCCAATACCAGTGCCGCTTGACCCCACTATGGCAGTTTGAAGCGGGAAAGAAGCCAGTACATGAAGCTTCGCTACGGGACTGTTTGTTCCTATTCCCACATTATCTGTAGCCGTTGCCAGTCTCACAACAGTCCCATCGTCGACCCAGCCACTGCTGATGACACCCACACTTAGCAAATCCAAGTATGGTCCTCCGTTCTCAGACACTTTAAACCTCATGCCGTCAAAACAGATACGCCCGCGGCCCGCCGCCGAGACCGTCGTGCAGGACTCAGTCCCAAAGTCGATCACGCTGTCCAGACGAATGTTGCCCACTACATGCAGTCGCTCCTGCGGGTTGGCCGTGTTAATGCCGACGAAGCCCGAACTCCCCTTGATCCTCACCCGCTCCCCGAGGCCACTGGAAGCAAAATATCAGGACTTTCGCGGTTGAGTTTATGAACAGTAAGATAGGGGTATGCAACGCCAGAAATGTTCCCTCGATCTTTATGTGGATTTTCTCGTCGCCAGTCAGAAGCAGTTCTCTGGAATGGAGTTGAGTAAAGTGGCT
>JACOSB010000155.1 GCA_016179105.1 Candidatus Acetothermia bacterium | reverse complement strand
GGAGCCACTTTACTCAACTCCATTCCAGAGAACTGCTTCTGACTGGCGACGAGAAAATCCACATAAAGATCGAGGGAACATTTCTGGCGTTGCATACCCCTATCTTACTGTTCATAAACTCAACCGCGAAAGTCCTGTTTATGTCTAGTTCAGTAAGTCCGCGAGACGATGCCATGAGAGTTTTTGGCCTGCATGGAGAGGGACATTTTCGATGTAATGTTTCACTGCCGGAAGAGCACCTTCTCGTTCTGGAAGACTTGTGTGGCTACTCCCAGGCCGATCAGCGCGTAAACAAACGAGCTGGCCAGCGTCACGCCGATATCCAGGCCATTGATCTCCCCCAAGAGCAATTCTTTGAAGACCAATGTCGCGTTGAGTAAGGGAATCAAGAAGAGCACGAGCGACGGAGCCGTCTCGCGGAACTGCACTGCCATGGCCGGGACAATCGAGCCAAAACTGATCCAGGTGGTGTAGCTCTGCGCTTCCCGCAGACTCCGCGCCCAAGAAAAGAGCGCAAAGGTCCAAGCGCTCATCATCGCCGCCACGCCCGCCGAGACCAAGAACATTAGCACCGCCACGATCGGCTGAAGCGAGAATTTGAGCTGCTCGCCCACATCTCCGAAGACCTGTGCTCCGTACGTGAACGAAAGCGCGAACCCGAGCATGATCATCAAGGTCGCGACCATCGTTACCGTGAAGACAGCCAAGATCTTGCCCAAGACGATGCTCGAGCGCCCGGCTGGAGTCACTAAAAGCATTTCCAAAGTCTTGCGGTCCTTCTCGCCGGCGGTCGTATCGATCGCGGCTTGAGAGCCACCGATCGCCGCCCACATGATGAGAAAGAGCGGCAAGAAGAAGCTTAACACAAAGCCACCGAGCTGCTCTCGGGACGCGACGTTTTGATAATTCGCAGAAAACGGTTCAAACACTTCGACAGGAATTTTTCGTACTTCCAAGCGCTTGGCCACGATCTGTTTTTGGTATGCTCTCAAGACGGCGTCAAATTTATCACGCGCGGTTTGTGATGTGGATTTAGTGGGGTTAAAGCGAATTTCGAGCGACGTTTTCTCTTCTTTGGAGAGTTTTTCTTCAAATCCTTGAGGTACATTAACAATGAGCGCGAGCTTGCCTTCTTGAAGGGCTGTCTCGTCGTTGCTCTTGGGCTCTATAAGCTTTAAGTTGTGACTCGCTTTGAGCGCAGCGACGAGCGCCGGGGCTTGATCTGCGTTCTGAATCACGATCCCTTGCACAGATTGTTGAGTCTCTTCTACTTGCAGCTTGCGCAAGTAGCTCGGCCCGAGCGTGAAGATCGGCATGACCAGCAACGGGACGATGATCGCGATGATGAGCGAGCGACGATCACGGACGGCATCCAAGATTTCTTTTTGCCAAATGATGAAAGCGTGTCTAAAGCGCACGGTCATCCTCCTCGATAAGCTTCACGAAAATTTCCTCGAAATCTTTGCTACCGCCTTGTTGTTGTAATTCGCTAAACGTTCCAATGGCAGCGACTTTCCCTTTATGGATGATCGCGATGCGATCGCACAGCTCCTCGACTTCGCGCATAATATGCGTCGAAAAAATAATACACTTATCGGGGCGTCTGCACTCTTTGATGAACTGACGGACTTGGCGCGCGGCCATGACGTCCAGTCCGTTGGTGGGTTCATCAAATATCATAATTGGCGGGTTGTGCATGAGCGCGCTCGCGATCGAAACTTTCTGTTTCATGCCGCGCGAGAATTGGCCCGCGCGTTTGTTCGCGAACTCATCGATGCCCAGTTTGGGGAAGAGCTCATCCATCCGGCTCTTAATATTTGCTTCGGGCAAGTCATAGAGGCGCGCAAAATATCTCACATTCTCCGTGGCTGTGAGGCGATCGTAGAGCCCGTTCGAGTCGGCCACGACGCCGAGTTGCGCGCGCACTCTGTCGGGCTCTTGGCTTACGTCAAACCCGTTGACGCGAATCTGCCCGGCGTCGGGCTTGAGCACCGTCGAAAGTAGTCTCAGTGTCGTTGTCTTGCCAGCGCCGTTGGGGCCGAGCAGTCCAAAAATTTCCCCGGCTTTAACATCGAAAGAAACGTCATCGACGGCCTTAAAATTCCCGAACGATTTCTTTAGATTCTTGACTTCGATCATGTTCGATCACTTTCTACCGTTGGATAATCTGCTGAATCCAGTCATTTACGAGTAAGAAGATGCGCGGGTCTGGGGGATCATTGAAACGATAGCGGCTGGGCAGATCGGGTTCGTTCAGATCGCGTCGCAGAATGTGATTCAAGTCCGCGAGTAGGTGCACCTGCACATCGGCGTTGTTGGCTTTGTGCAGCTCTTGAACCCAGAGCAATGCTTCTTCCCAAGGGACTTGTAGGTCTTTGTTCCCTTGGATGACCAAGACGGGAACTTTGACTTTCTTCAGAGTTTCAGCGGGATTTCTCGTAAAATGCTCGCGCCACCAGGTGAGCGCCCCGCTCTGCCGGAGCGACGCGAACGCTTGGGCCGTTAATCCCGGAATCAACTGTTGGACTTGCTCTAGGGTGTAGTTGTCCCACTCTCCTTGGCTTTGCTTGACAAAATTGATAAACGCTCTCACAAAATCGAGTTGCTGCTGAATCGCGGCTTCGCTGGCTCCTGTGGCTCTAAGAATCGCTTCATTCTGCCAGAGCAAGATATAATCGAGCGAATGCACCGGCCCGGCGAGTGAGACAATTCCTCCCGAAGCGAACCCATCGGCGGCAAGCACAGAAACGATATACCCACCTTCGCTATGACCAACGGGGAAAATTTTTGAAACGTCGACTTCTTTGAGAGTGCGCAAAAACTGCACGGCGGCTTTGGCGTCGTTCACCAAATCCGTAAAGCTGGCTTTGCTGAAATCTCCTTGGCTCTGGCCGACGCCGCGTTTGTCATATCTCAAACTGGCAATTCCCCGAGGAGCCAACTGTCGTGCCAGCGTATTATAGAGCCGAAGCGGGCTCTCGTTTCGATCCGTAGGTCCTGATCCGTGAATGAAGAGCACGACGGGTGTCGGGCGCTCCAACGGTTGCGGCAGTGTCAGCGTCCCCGAAAGTTTTATTTCTCCGCTATTGAACTCAACGTCAAGCTCGGTATAGCTCGGCTGCGTCTGCGCTCCGGCGGGAACAAGACTTAAGCACAAACTCGCCAGAGTCAATCCAAGAATGATCCATCGCTTCACCATAGAGCCTCCTCTTTCTATTTTTCTACGTAAGCTTCACCAACATTGCAGCACCAGTAGCAATTATAGCTGAGATAAGAGCAGTAATAATATACCAACTCCAGAGCTTGTCCATGGTTCCTCCTCACTCTATGTTCTGTTATGTCCCATTGTAATCGCAGAATTTTCTAAATGGGACAGACTTGTGATGAATAGCAAGATTTCAGGGACGAGTTCATCTCAGGTGAGGATAAAAGATTCGCGCGCATGGGTTTACTGCCCACACGCGCAAACCGCTTCACTGTTGTGATAAATTGTTGCCCCGTTTTCGCTCAATACTTCTGAGTGTGCTGAAGAATCCAATTCCCCATCGTTTCTAGCGCAACAGGAGCGATCGTCTCTTCAATCTGCGCGTACTCCGATGGCGCGCCCGTCTTGCTGGTTTGGAAGAGATGGTTCAAACTCGGAAGCTTCACGATCGAGTAATCGCTGTTTCCCCCAGCTTTGAGCGCCTTCTCGATCTCGGGCAGATTCTGTTGCGGGGGCACTTGCAAGTCTTTCTCGCCGTTGATCGCGAGCACCGGGCATTTCACTTTTTGCAACGTCGGCCTTGGATCATAGTTCAAAAAATAGCGGAACCAGGGCGAGAGAGATTGTTCGATCTGGGCATTGATGGCATCCTCACTCGCGCTCATCTTGGCGGAAGCATCCTTTAGAATCTCCCGAAGCTTCTGCTCAGCTGCGACTTGATCTTTTTCTTCTTTCACCACCGCATACATACGCTTTTGGACTTCGCGGTTTTTCGCGATCTCCTCTTCATTTCGGCCCATAACTTTGCTGATGAGAGCTTCTTGCAAGTAGAGGATCTCATCGCCTGGAACACCGGGCCCTGCCATCAAAACAATAAACGCGACGTCGGGCGATTGTACGGCAACCATCGGAGCGATGAGCCCACCTTCGCTGTGGCCGATGAGCCCGATTTGCTTGAGATTAATCTCTTTTCGAGTTTTGAGATACTCAACCGCAGCAAGTGCGTCGGTCGCGAAATCGGCACTCGTCGCTTTCGAAAAATCTCCTGTGGATTTGCCGACGCCGCGATCGTCGAAGCGCAAGACAGCAATCCCACGACGTGTAAGATAGTCGGCCAAAACTAAGAAGGGTTTATGCCCTAACAGCTCTTCATCGCGATTCTGCGGACCTGAACCAGTGATGAGCACAACTGCCGGGAAAGGGCTTCCAGATTTGGGCATCGTCAGTGTGCCCGCTAACTTAACGCCCGCCTTGGCGTTCGCAAACACAATCTCTTCTTCTTTGTAGGGGTACGGCTTTTTTGGCTCTTGAGGGTGTTTCACTTCGGCCAGTGCTGCTTGATCTGATTTCTTAAGAACCAGAGGGAAAGAAGCGCCTCGCTGCTTAAACGTGCCGGAGATCTCTGTTCCTGACTCATTCAGAACACCTTCGTAACTTGCGCCGAGCATATTCATCTCGAAGCTCAGCTTTTTCTCCTTGAACGAGATTGTATCGACGGGTAAGTCCATCGCACCCTGATCGGGACTGTCGACCTTGGCTGTGAGAGTACTGTCGGTCGCTTCCCAGATCTTGAGCACGAGCCTGAGCTTGCTCCCGCCCGCTACGAGCGCACCTTGCCAAACTTGAGTCGGCGCTTTCTTCGACTCTGGAGATTGCTTTGAGTCCGGGAGGCCGGCGGTATTGTCTGATTTATGAAATACTAGAGGGAAAGAACGTCCAAACTGAGTCCATGTTCCTGAGATCTCGGAACCATCTTCTTTGACAGTACCCTCATACTGGCCTTGGCCTGTCTTGATTCCGAAGCGCAGTACTCCGCCCTGGAAAGTGAGGTTGTCGGCGGGCGTATTCTTGCCGCCCTGGTCAACGCTCTCGAGATTTCCCGTGAGCGTGCCATCGGTTGCTTCCCAGATTCTTAATACCAGTCTCGCCTTGAACCCACTTATCTCCAAAGCCCCCTGCCACACTTCTTTCGGAGCTTGAGTAGTCGCCGGTTTATTCGGCATCGGCGGTTTGGCCGGCTTGTGGCTCAGCATCGTCATCCCCACCACTGCCAAGAGAGCCACTGCTCCCGCAATCAACAATATCTTGATGAAATCTTGCATCGCAACCTCCCCGAAGTGTTTAGTTCTTGCCCATTCTAAACATATTTTATTCGGAATGAAAGAAAAATGTGATGGGCTGACGAACGTTTGGGACGAATCACTGAAACCGTGGGACGAGTGTCGAGGAAGCTACGGCGCTTTACCCAAAAGCTCATTGAGTTTCTCACGATAGCCTCAGTTGAGCGTCAAGTCTTTCTAACTTCTTGATATTAGAATATGTAAGGCTATATCCGTTTCGCCGTGTTACAAGACATTGCGAACTAAGTTCTGTTAAATAGGATTGTGCTACATTATCGCTATACTTTTTATTCCCCTTGTCTCGGAGTCTGTGCGGCTATCGTATTTTATCTGGAGGGGGAAGGACTTTCTTTATAGATCCTGACGTTGTACTACAGGTAATATTGTAAACGGCCTTTGCTTCTATTACCTTTCCAGGGCGGAACCATCTCACGTAAACCGCTACAATATCCCCATTACTGAGGGGACCAACAAGTGAATTAAATAAAGGAGATCCCACAACTTGAGACCAATGGGCATGCGATAATCGAATCGATACTGGCGGTAAGGGGTCTCCAGCCTCGTTTATGCGGTCAACTAGAGTGAAGTGCTTGTATAATACTATCCCTCCACGGAGTTTTTCTTCAGTTAAGCGGGCAACCCTACCAATAATTACGCCGGGACGAGACGGCAAAACTTTGCCTACTTGGGCGACTTGAGTTTCAGTTCGTACTTCCATCGACCGGAGCCTTGTCTTTGCTCCGGCATGATCTGATTGGTGGAAGAGAGCTTCTGTGTAATAATCTCTAGCCTCTTTCATTTTATTTAACTTCTCACAGATCTCTCCAACGTAATAACAAGCATTTGCATTATTGGGCTTCATTTCCAAGCTCTTCTTAAAGTGGCCCTCGGCTGAACCGAAATTGCTTCTACTATATTCAACCAAGCCGAGATAATAATACACTTCTGCATCAGCAGAGCCTTGGCTTACAAGGTTTTGCAGAAGTTCTTCACATTCGACTAGCTTGCCCTGTTGATAGAGTGCTTTAGCTTGCTTAACGTATTGGGAAAAATCTTCTCGCTTCTTAGCGGCCATAAATTACCTCCTTTAGTTATTGTTCTAGACTCTACAGCGTCACACCATAAGGACCATCATTGGAACCATCATCTACTGGGTAGCCATCGTCAACGGAATCCACACCATCTCCATTGCTGGTATCTCCTCCGTCGTCCAGAGAGTGACCATCAAAATCGTTAACGCCAGCATCATGTGCAGGGTCCGGATCCGCTACATCATGCCCTGGTTGGTCATCTGGACTTACATCATGCGCATGACTAGGATCGGGTGGCGCTATACTGCTCGAGTCCACATTGGCGTCATCACCAGTCTGGGCATCAGCGTTGTTGCCACCATCTGGATCAGGATTAGCGACATCCTCTATTGTATGGTCACCCATGTGTATACCACTATCAGCGGGAACAGGATGATCTACATATATCGTGGTCCCGTCATCGGCTGTGTAGTTATCTGGGAAGCTCTGCAAAGCTAGCGGATCAACACTCATGATAATGCCAGGATCGTTTTGACTGGGATCTGGTGGAGCGATAAAGACGGTTGTACCATCCAGATTGGAGAAATTATCAGGCGCGCTCTGAACTGCTGTTTGAACACCCACACCTGCGCTATTCAATATTACAAATGGTTCCGCTGGGATATGTCCTTTCCAGTGCCCTTGGTCATCTTTTACATTTATCTGGAAGTGTAGGTGCTCTTTCATTGGGGCTGTGTACACTAAGTTCTGTAAATTGGGAGGGGCGTAAGAAAGCTGTTCCCTCCAAGATCGGGGATGAATCGAACCCGAATGGAGGAGGGAAAAGCTGTGAAACAAACCCAAGATACCCTCATGACGCAATTGTTGC
>JACOSB010000162.1 GCA_016179105.1 Candidatus Acetothermia bacterium | reverse complement strand
GAGGCGCTGGAGCACGCTTTGGGGGAAGCGCTGCGCCCCTATTGGGAAGAACCGGCGCACTTGCGACGCTTGACCGCTTATCCCTGGTGGCTCAAAGGGCTTAACTCTATCCAGACATTCCTATGACAAATTAGTATTAGCTTCCGTATAGGCTGGACCTTTCGATTTATGAGGGAATAGGACCAGAATAGCTCCGACCAATACTGCTATACCTATGATGGCTAATAGTCTAAGATCCATAGCAACCCTTTCCCTTACTTGACGTACTTTTCAGGCTCCTTCTCAAATTGCTTCTTGCAGCCTTGGGCACAGAAGTAATAAGTCTTGCCCTTGTACTGTGCTGTCGCAGCGGCCTTGTCTTGGTCGATCATCATTCCGCACACGCGATCTTGAACTTTCTCGGCCATCGGTACACACCTCCCTCGGCTTACTGTGCTCCTACTGAATCAGCTAGCTCCTTGCTGTATTCAGTGTTTGTGCTTGCGTTCGTTGAACGATCACTTTCAATCCCTCAAGGTCAGTCATCGTGACCCACTCTCCGGGCTTTAATCCTTGAGGCCCTCGTGCGCTCCATAGTTCGCCACGATAGTTGATCTGACCTTCCCGTCCGTCCCAACTGCGCACTTCAGCGAGTTTTCCCTTCATGGCCTCGCGACCCGTCACGACCGATCGGCGCATTGCTTTGAACATCAGCACCGCCAGAAATGCGGAGATACCGACCAATACCGCTGCTATCGGCCATGCCTGTGCCGCTGGCAAGAAGACGAACGTTGCGGCCAAGGCGATGGGTAAGCCGATCAGCAACAAATGACACCACATGATCTCTCCTAATGCTTATGCCCTCCGCCTCGCATCAGCAAAAAGTGCGATAGAGGGCAGAGCAGCAAGAGCCCGAATAACAGCACACCATTTACCTGCACATTGAACGCGAAGATAGCGACCGCAGCAGCCACAGGTGCCAAACACCCTATGAGCCACAACCATTGCCGCCATCGGCCCTGATGCGTTTGATTTGTGTCATCGCCATGCGATGGTTCATGCATTTTGATCTGGCCTTCAAAGTCACCCTGCATACGTTTGACTCCTTAAAACTGAATATCCTTTCCATCAGGAACTGAGCCGTTGGTCGCTTGGCCATCTGCTGTCAAATAACGATTGTTAGGCCAAGTCTTGGCACGGTCTACTTGTAGATTCCCGTCCGGTGTCAAGTTCAGCTCATAGAACGGCAGAGGTCTTGGTGCCGGCCCTCCCAGCACACGCCCGTCGCGTGAGAAGACTGACCCGTGGCACGGGCAATGGGCGTGCACCATAGGATGCTCTTTATCGGCTGGCCCGAAGGGCTTGTATGCACATCCCAGATGGGTACAGGTCATCGAGAGCGCCTGGAATCCTGGTGGCGCGCGGAAAATGAAGACACGATCTGCTTCAAGCACCCGCATTTCACCGATTCGATAATCTTCTGGACGGCCTACGCTAAAAGTGGTGGTCGCTTCATAATTTAGCTTCGGCTGCAAGAAAGCAACAGTCCCAGTGGCAACACCCCCCAGGGAGAGGGTCAGCGAACCCCAGCCTAGCCATCCTAGGAAGTGGCGACGGCTTAACTGCGAATGAGTTTTCTGATTGCCCAGGCTTTCTTCCATTTCTCCTGGCATAGTCTTCACCCTTTGCAAGAACTGTAAGTTTCAGTGAAATCTTTACAGTTCAGTAAGCCTTCAGGTATTTTAGGACTTCCGCCAATTCTTCGATGCTTTGTTCGCCTTGCCCCGAATCTATGGCCTCGAGAAGACAGGTCCGCATATGGCTCTTGACTAAAAGCTGCGCAATCCGAGAGACCGAGGACTGCACCGCCGCAATCTGCTTGAGAATGTCGATGCAGTAACGTGCATCAGCGATCATTTGATCGATTCCTTGAAGATGGCCTTCGGCGGTCCGAATCCTTTGCAAGATCTCGCGCTTCACCTCGGGCAACTGACAAAGGCCGCCGTGCCTGCTTCGGTGTCGTGCATTAAGCGGCGCCTTGGTCGTTGCTCTTAAAGTTGTTCTAGCTTCCATATATCAATCCCTTCTTCTGCCCACCCCTGGAGGGGTGGGATACTTTGAGTCTAATCCTGCGGATTGATCCACGATATGATGCCGCTCAGACTGCAACATGATTTAGCTCATATAACGAGAGCTTCATGAGGAAAGAGCGAGCCTATCACAGGTAGCTTGAAGAACCGTTGGGAGATGTCCGTTGCATAAAAGTTTCCTCCCGGTTTGAGAATCCTTTGGACCTCTTTGATGGCTTTTCCATAGTCTTGGATGTGATGGAGAACGTAAAACTCGAAGACGCTATCAAATAATCTTTCAGGAAAGGATAAGCTCATTGCATCTCCTTGATGAATGGACACGCGATCGCCGAAGGAAGCAAGCCTCTCTTTGGCCCAATTTGACGGGCTTGCAAGGATGCACACCCCGTACGTACTGCTTACCAAAGATTCATTTCACTAAGGCTGCGATGAAGTAGCCCTCCCAATGTCTGATAACATTTCTCACACAGTGGCCAAGATGGCTAATCCCATGAGGACGACTAATGAGCCCAGAGCCAATCGCACCCACTCTTTATGGTGCAGATTCCAGTGAGCCAGCTTATTGAGAGCTGGACGAGCAGAAACCGCCAGCAGCACAGCGACTAACGGCACGATGAACATCAGGTTGTAGAGTACCAGATATCCGAAAGCCGCCATCGTTGGCTGGGCGGAGAGCAATGCTAACGCCGCGAGGTAGACTGCGCCGCTGCAAGGCACTGTGCACAGCCCGATCAGAAAGCCCGCTGCAATCAAAGTCGGCACAGTCATCTTGCGGACTGACTCACGGACCCACTTACCCACGATGGCCGGGGCCTGTAACCGCAATCCCGCCTCCGGCAGGAAGTAATCCTTGAGCATCCAAAGCCCCAGCGCGATCGCCAAAACGGCCATGAACCGAGCGGGTATGTGATCCCTGATGAAGAGGTCTGCGGTCACCAGCAGACCAGCGCCTAACGCCAGATATGTCAGGAAGATCGCCGCAATATAGATCGAACCCAATCCGATCAGTCGGGCCCGCACAGCCGTCGTATTCTGGGAGATGCTCGGGTGCTCTTGGCCTGCAATCCAGCCAACAGTGCTGTCACAAACAGCAACAAGACCGTGAAGGCGCAGGGGTTGATGCCGTCTACGGCCCCCGCCACAATCACCGTGCCTAGGGTAATAGACGGCAATAGCGGGCTCATCGGCACTGTCATCGCGCTGGGATGCCGGATGCCCCAAAAGACCGCTACTGCCATTGCTAAGAGAAGAGCTAGTGAGACGAAGATGATCGTGCGCGCTCGTGTTTGCGTCTGGCTTCGTGTCTCCATAGAGCTCCTAGCTCTCGACGATGAGCTTGCCTTGCATCGAAGGGTTGGCCTTGCCACCACAGCAGATGTTGCAGTAGAACTCGTAGGTTCCTGGTTTAGTCGGTGTGAAGGTGGCTTCGGCGGTACTCTTAGATGGGGCAATGATGTTCACATCCAGCTCGTCAATGGCCCACTGGTGCTTTCCACCTCCGTCCATGTGGAACTGGCTATCCATACTGGTCAATTGCACTGTCAAGGGTTGGCCCACCTTCGCTCGGATCTCTTTCATCGAGAAGCCACCCATATCCGCCTCGACGTTGACGACTTGGCTATTCTCCGGCACCGTATTAGCCCCAATTGTTGCTGGCCGGTCTGGCCAGAGCATTGGCTTGAGGAGCAGACCTGTAGTGCCCAGCACAACGATGACGATCAAGCCCAAAAGATACACTCGCCATATCTGTTTACGCTGGGGAGCCTGCTGCTGTTGGACCTTGTGCTCAGCCATAGTTCGTTCATCTCCTTTTTTCGAACTAGCCTCAATTCAGCCATTTGCCGTTGGGTGGAGGCAGAGTCTATGTAGACGCTGCCCCCACGTACCTCTTTTAGCTCAAACTGCAGAGACCGGGCACTTTCTTATATCTCTCCAGTTCTTCAAAGCGCTTTGGGGACCAAGTAATCACCCTCCCACTTGAACAGCCGTGAGGGAACGACGATGTCTTTCAGTTCCAGCTCGATGTATTTTGTCTCTTTGGTAATCAACGGCTTGCCTTCAATCGTGGCATTGACCCTCAATAAGCCCGTTCGATGATGTTCAGATTCTTGTCCCACAGGTTCCCAGGTAAAGCCTTCACCTATGGCAAGTCCGGTACTTGTATGAAGACTGGCCAGTCTTGTCAGATCAAGCTTCGAGAGATCGATCGTGTGCGTGTTGAACGCCACCTTGAAAACGAGTTTTCCGGTCGTTTCTTCGGGCTTGAGCAGCGGATTCATAAAGGCGACATCAACCTTGACTCCTGCTTCGTCGCTCGCACGAGTCAGGTCCACTTCGTTGAGTACACCTGTAGTTGTTGGAGCTTTAGGTGTCATCGGAGCCTGATTCTCCATGCCCGGCATCATCTGTCCCATGCCTTCTTGCATTTGCTTCATCATGCCCTGCATCTCTTGCATCATCTGGTGCATTTGATGCATCTGGCCCATGTCCATCATGTTGCCCATCATTCCAGAATCCATCTGCCCCATCATATTGGGGTTCATCATGCCACCCATCATTCCAGAGCCCATTTGGCCCATCATGCCCATGTTGCCCATACCGTTCATCATCCCTGTGTTAGCGGCTGGCTTCTCCATCGCAGTGGCGATGCGCTCCAAAGCCGCCGCGATTCTCTGCGATGTATCTGGATTCACCTGCGGTCCTTGCGACATTTGAGCCGTGACCAACGACGACGTGACAGCGTACGTTCCAACCACTAACACCAACGCCAACGCGATTCCGAGAACGACTAGCTTGCGGTTCATGGGAGACCTCCTTGGAGTCTCTAAAGTTCTGCGCAAATTCCACATAGTTGCTAAGTAAAAAATTTCCCTACGCTTGCTGGCGACCAAACGCCCGTCGCAGCGCCTGCCAAAATCCGATCTCTTCGTACTGTTTGCTTTTGAGCCGATAGCCCAATTCTCCGATCTTTTGTTCGATGGCCTCGCGAGTCAACTCACGCTCGTCATACTCCACAGTGATGGCCATTGCAGCCATGTCATAACTCATCGACTTAAAGCCACCAAGCATCTCCAAGCCGACTTGAATTTCCCAGAAGCAGCCGTTGCAGCCGACCTTCTCCAGCTCGATCGTTTCACACTGATACGGGTTCATTTCGCCTCTCCTTCAGACAAACCATGCCAGGATGCCAACACCGAGAGCGATCATGACTAAACCCTGGCTGAGCTTGAGCCCACGCTTGTGCTGGACCTCCCAGCGGCTGACCTGTCCGATCACGCGCCGATTGCCGATCACCAGCAGGAGTGCAACCAAAGGAAGCACAAACATCACGTTGTAGATCAGCAAGTAACTGAGCCCCGACCAATACGACGTCTGCGCGGAGAGTAATCCCAGAATGCCGACGTAAATTCCGCCGGTGCAGGGAAATTCGCAGATCCCGACGAGAAAGCCCAGCACAGCGATGGCCGGCAGTGTGGCCTTGCGCATCCAGCGCTCGCGCGCCTCCGCCCCGACTGACGGGATGCTGAGCGAGAAACCCTGCCCGTACCAGAAATAGTCCTTCACGTTCACCAAGCCTAAGAGAATCATGAAGCCTGCACCGAGTCTCCCAATGAGATGCGGCTCGCTGGAAAGCGTGAAGACTTTGAGCAGTCCCAGCCCGATGGCCAAGTACGTGACATAGATCGCACCGATGTAAATCAGGCCTGCCTGGAGCAGCTGCGAGCGCGCTCGCTGGAGCGTGAAGAGAAACGCCATGAACAGCAAGAGCACGGCAAACGCGCAAGGGTTGATCCCGTCTAACAAGCCCGCTCCCAGCACCAAGGGCAAGAAGCCCTGCGTATCGCGGGTCGTTGAACTTACGGGCAAGGTTGCAGCATGGTTTGTCTGCAACCACGCGAGATAGTTTTCGATCGGTGCTTCGATCGGATACTCTTTCACATCACCGGCGTAGCCCCAGACTTGGTAGCTCGTGGGGATGTCGCCGTGCGCGCTCATCTTGTCTTGCAGGACGACGATGCGTTCATAGCGTCCAAGATTTTCAAGCTTCAGAAGATCGCGCACGATGGCCATCGGCACATGTCCTTGAAGAACGACTTTGTCTCCCAAGAAGACCGTGAGATGGCCTTGCAGCTTGGCTGGCACATTTAGCTTCGTGCTACGCTCGACCAGCTCCGTGCGGTTGCGGCGCTCGCTGATGTAGTCCTTCTTCACAATGCTCGCGATACCCAGTTCGGTAAGAACAGGAACCAGCTCTCGGTCAAGATAGAGCATGCAGTCGTGACAAGCATCGTTGTAGTAAATCACCGCCTCACTCGGAACGCTCTGACCCATGCCCACGAAAGACACTCCTACCCAAGCGATCATCCAGAGCGAGAGCAAGCGACTCATGGAGATACCTTCTTTCCGACGATCTGCGCTTTGATCTCGACTTCAACTTCTGGGTGCTCAGGGTCGTTGGTTCTCAGATAGACGGCATGCGTGACCTCTTCGGGCTTAGTGCTACTGACTTTGTCTTCTGAGCCCATGCTTTCCGCGCTGTGGGAAGCGGCGTCAAATATAATCTTGAGCGTTGTTTGCTGGCCCGGTTGCAAGGTTTCGCTACCGAGTTGCGCCTTGGTGCAGCCACACGAGGCAGTGACTTTGAGTATTTCCAGAGGGCGACCACCAACATTTCGTACCATGACAGTTGTTTCGACCTTGTCGGTCGCTTGTATCTGCCCGAAATCATAGGACTCTAGCGAGAGCTGGATTTGGGGTGGGCCTTTGGGCCACATCGCCCAGCTGAACCCGCCGATTAAGAGTACCGTCAGCGCCAACCCGAGAATCAGCCCCCGTTTCGGTCGTGTCGGTTGAGTGCTTTGCTCAATGTTCATGCCCCTCACCGCCAATCTGATCACCGGTGAAGCGAACTTGCTTGGCTGGTTGCTTGGGGTCGTTGGAGTAGACGGTGATCATGCGTTCGACAGACCCGACGTAGTGGCCGTGTGCATTTGGGTCATACGTGACTTTGAGCTGAGCGTTCTCTCCCGGCTTCAGGCGCGCCGACCAGCCTTTGGGAAGGCCGCCATGCGCGCGCATCCCGAAGCTCGGCCCTTCTTGATCGTTCACAACCAAAGATGCTTTGGTGCACATGCACGAGGTCTCCATCTCGTTAATTACTAGCTCTCCGTTACCGGAGTTCTTGACCGTGTAATAAGTTGTGACGAGGCCCTTGCTCGAATCGATCGTTCCTAAATCTTGTGTTTCGGGCGTGATGCTTAATACCGGCGTACCATCGGTCGTTGCCGGAGTCGTGCTGGTCTTGGAGGTTGATGCTGACTGCACCAAGAAATAGATGCCGATTCCGAGCAGGAGCACAACGACAGGGATCGCCGACCACAAGATTATTCTTGCGTTGCGGTTCGTCTTCGCTCTAACGTTTGCCTGCGTATTCTTTGAATTCTTAGCCACAGTATCCTCCTTCGTCGTGGCAATCCTGACATTTGGATAAACTCACAGACGATTCTCCTTTCATTCTCGGAAGAAGAGATGGGATGTCTTAACTAAATCACAAACCTAAAACTTCTTCCGGGAGGTAGTTTAACTGTGGAAAGTGGGGGGCTTAGTGCTGGTGGGAAGATAGATGGTGGTGAATTCCGGGGCGGAGACTGCGGTTGCCTCTGCCACGGGCCATGAAGGATCAACAAGCATGGCAAAGCCTGAAGCCTGAGTGTGACAGACACCGCATTCTGACGACATAAAAAGATTGCTTGACTGACCTGAGCGACCTTCAGTTCCGTCAGTACATGGAGCGGGAGCGGTGTGGATACTACTTATGGCGACCGTGGTTGCAGACAGCTGCATGTGCATCCCGGCTGGGGTAAGGCCGTGGGAGCCGCATGCCGCGGGTATTGCAACAGCGTTCATCCATGCCGCCATTAGCAGTAATGCTACTAACCATCCGCTACGCATACGCTTTCATCCTTTATTGAAAGGATACCCTGCTCCGGCCAAGAAAACTATGACCTAGATCATCTTCCCCTGAATGACTGCTCCGGTAGCCTCATTAAGGTTGAACAATTAGCACTCGCATATAGATTTTGTTGTCTTTATCGCGAGCCCTCTCTTAGATACTGACGGAGTTTCTCTTCTGCCTCCTTCGGGACCTGCGCAGGTGTAGACTCTTCTACTTTGCCTAACACTTCTTTAAGCGCAGCTTCTACTGTCTTGGCTGAAGCTTCTAAGGGAAGATGCAATTTCACGAATTCATCGAAGAGGTCAAGCGCTATCAGTTCGAGTTTCTGCGCTGCCAAAGCCTGCTTCAACGCCGGCACTAATTGCTGACGCGTGCCTATCGCCGGTTTAGTATTGAGCGCGTACACGACCTGAAGCCAGGTTTTCCTATCCGGCTCCGTTCTCACCCGACATCGCTCTGGTACCAATTTGTACGTGATAGCCATATGCCTCTCTACCTCCCATCTTTTTCGAGCGAGGGGTCGTCTCGCATGACTAACCCCCAATCCTTGGATTTGCGGGACCAAGGCTTGACTCGACCCTCCTCAGAGGGCGCACAGAGCGAGGAGGTCCCACAAGCCGGTGACGCATAAATATCGTGGTTGAGCACGCGTTTGAGCGAGTGCTCCAAGCGATCGCTCAATTCTTTTGAAGGCTGACCGTACTCGTGAGCTATATCTCTAAAAACCGCTTGCTTCAGATGATCCAGTAGATCGTCGATGCCAATTCCTTCCCAAAGCCTAAAGCCTGCCATAGAATGTCACCTCCTAAGATCTTCCGAATCCTTCACGGGATCTAGGTTCGCGCCAACCGACGTAACGATCTCCGGTCCGTCTCTGACGCTCTCACGGGAGCGTCGCAGTGCAGCCAACAGAACGTAAGTGAATAGACCCGTTACCAGCGGAGCCAAAAGAGCCGTGAACTGCAACGCACCCACCGAGAGCCCTAATTCTTCGTTGTATCCAGCGACCATTAAGACGCCAAAGAAAACCAGTACGGCCATGCCGAATGCCGTACGCGCAGCATGTTCTCTTGGAAGCTCCAGATAATGAACGGATTCGCGTGATCGATCCAAGAAGGGGATCAGCAATAGCAACAGCAAAATCAGCCCCGGAATCACTACCCCTCCAACATTCTCTGAGTTGATCGTCGCGCCCAGGAATTGGAAATTGATCCAACCGGGGATGAGCTTGAGCGCTCCATAAGGCCAGAGCAGATACCAATCGGGCTTGACGATGGGGGTTGCCGGCCCCGGCGGGCCATAGTACTCCACGGGATGTACAGGGAAGAGGCCAGCGACGATGAACAAGCTCCCGGATAGCACCAAGAAGAGCACAGCCATCAAAAGCGTCTGATGCGGCCATAGGGGGACCCCCAAGATCTTGCCCACCCCGGCCCGCCGGAGCGCATAGGGCGGCTGGCTATGCTTTTGCTTGAACATAATTAATAAGTGCAAACCCACCAAAATAATCAAAATCAACGGCAGCAGCATGACGTGATAAGCATAGAAACGCGGGATCGTCGCTGTGGACGGGAATTTCCCGGCGAAGATGAAATTAGCGAGTGCTGGTCCGACCCACGGCACGCTGCGCGCGATGTTGTACCCGATGCCCGTGGCGGTGACCGCGAACTGGTCAAAGGGCAGGAGATATCCCGAGAAGGCCGCGAACACCGTCAGCCCCAGCAGCAAGACCCCAACAACCCAATTGAGCTCACGCGGTTTCTTATATAACCCCGTGAAGAAGATGCGCAGCAGATGCAGCAGAATAGCTACGATCATGAGATGTGCCGCCCAGTGATGCACTTGCCGCACGATCAGGCCAAAGGGTGTGTGGTCATTTTGGACCACGCTGGCATAGGCAGCCGGCATGTCCTTGCCGTCGAGTTTGACCAACTCAGTAGATGGCACATAGGAAAGAGCCAGAAAGATTCCAGTCAAGACGAGCACAATGAAGCTAAAGAGAGCGATCTCACCGAGAAAGAAGGATGAGTGGACGGGGAAGGGCTTGCGCAGATATTTTTCTTTAAAGCGTGCCCAATCCAGGCGCTCGTCCAGCCAACTCTGCCTCGACACCAGCGGATTTAGCTCTTGTTTTTCTGTCGCCATTGCTGTAGCTCACTCTCTGGAATCGGACCCGGTGGCTCCTTAAACCAGCCAGCGGCGATCAACTCTCCCTGCTCGTTGATCTTGATGGGCAATTGAGGCAGCGGTCGCGGGGGAGGCCCAGCTACGACGAGTGCACTCCGATGCGGGTCGAATATTCCTCCATGACATGGACAGTGCAAGTGCGGATAAGGCACGCCTTCCATCGCCTCGTGCGAGAAGTTCACCGTGCAGCCCAGGTGCGTACAATTGGCGCTATACGCCACAAAGCCCTCAGCGGTCCACTCGATAATCGTTGGCGGTTGAAGTGTTTTTGGATCCAATCGAACGAGAAAAATCAGATTATCGTGATTGCTGTCCTTGTTCTCAGGGAAGACGTAAATAGCCTCATGAATCAAGATACTATCATGTCTGATCGCTTGCCCTTTATTCGGGCCTAAAGCAAAGACGAGCCGATCTCCGGCAGTTACTGGCTCCTCGCTCTTGGACTGTCTTTGCATGGATTGAATCGTACCGGCAGACGACAACATTGCCCCGGCAGTTCCTGCGGCGCTCATCCCGAGCAGCCATTGCATCAATCTCCTTCGTGAGACGTTTTTCGGCTGCTTCTCTTGCGTTTCCGCCATGATCGCCTCCTCACCCTCACCAGGGGATATGATCTTCACGCTCTTGAACGATCGTTTCTGCGGACACAAAGGATTGCCGGTACACCAGCAAGATCGCTGCCAGTGTGAATGCGAGCAAGGCACCGTAAGTCGCGACCACTGCCGGGCGCGCTCCCTCATATAGGCTAGAGATAAACTGCACAGCCCATACGAGCTCTAACACCGTAAGCAATGCCGTGAAGATCACTGAGATAGTCGATTCTCTCGCAGGAATGAAATGGCCCGGTTTCAATTCACGTCCTTCGAGCCTGACGGAGATAAATCCCTGAATCGCAAAGATACCTAGGACAATGATCCAAGCGATCAAGCCCAGCTCATACGCTTCGAGGTGCGATGCGACCCACAGCGGGGGAGTCTCATTGGCTTTGGAATTGGCTTGGAAGAAATCCACCGATTGCACGCGCGCCCGGGTCTTGCTGTGATACGAAGTGAAATCAGCGTCTTCCGCGTAAGCCATTAGGATCGCCATGGGTTTGCCCTCTCGAATCGGTTTATCGAATTTATCTCTCGTGTCCAGCTTGCGCGAAAACTCCAGCACCGTGCCGTCGGCACCCTGGGAGCCTGCTTTTTCAAGAATGTCATCGCGTCCGCCTAACTCTGTATCTGCTTGGTGCCCCGTGGGAACATTAGCATAGCTATCTTGCAGAAAGAGCTTCCCGTCTTTGACGTAGCCGATGACAATGTCCGCGCCCTGCATGATCGGCCCTTCGGGATCGAAACCGATGGCCACCCACCCCCTGCCGGGAGCGTGTAGCCCGACGTAGATGCGATCACTCTGAATAGACCAGTACAAGTCCATCTGTATGCCGTCCACCCGTAGATGATTCTGGTATTCTGACTCACCAATCTTGCCATCGACCACCAAGGGTTGCGCTTGCTTGGCTTGCTCCTTTAAATTCAGATCAAAGGCCAGCACGGCTGCACCAGCGAGCGCAAAGGCTAGAGCGATCAGCGGCAGAGTGATCGTATTCTTGAACATCCCATTCACCCCAGCGAGGTTAGGTCGGTTGGGGAAGCGCTCCGAGTACCTGGTTGTCCCTGAGCGCCTCCCCTCTAGGCTATTGATGTGCGCTTACTTCTCGACGAGCAGCTCGCCTTTCATGTCCGTATGCCCGGCGGTATTCACACTGCAGATAACATTGCAAATGAACGAGAACGTTCCGTCTTTGTCCGCCTTGAAATCAACCATCTTGAGCTCGTGATCTTTCACAGTCACGTCAATGGCCTTGCCGTTAACGTCTTTGAAAGCGTCGAGCTTAAACGAGTGTTGCCGTATCGGGGAGTCAGCCTTCTGCATCTCCGCGACATCTTTGTCGTACTTATCTTTACCGTACTTGCCCTTGTAGAAATCGGCTGACTGTGCTTCCAGGGTATCGTGCAGATCGCCCATGCCTTCTGGGTTATACAGAATGAGGCGTACTGTATCGCCCTTTTTGACAACGATCTGTGTGCCCTGGCCACCCTCTTTTAAGACTACCCTTCCGTCGCCACTCACCGGCGCGGCCACCCAACCCCAGTGCAATGCCATCACCAAGAACGTTTTATTGGGCGCTGCCCCTTGCCCGAAGAGATTGAACGTCGTCCCCAAACCGATCCCCAGTGCCAGCACCACAAGCACGCCCAGTAGCGTAAACACGTGCTTTTTTGTCATGTTGAATCATCTCCTTTTTTCACGCATTCTTAGGCCCGACCTATCGGGTTAACTCTTCTTGACCAACTCAATGGTCCCGCGCATCCCGGCTTTGTAATGATCGTTGGCTTGTCCCCCAGCCTTGTGACCGACGTGACAAGAGATCTCAAAATCCAGCTTCGCGCCGTCGTCCAGAGACTCCACGATCGTATGGCCAACCTTAAAGATAACGTGAGCTTTCCAGCCGACTTTCAGCAAAATCTCGTGCACCGCCGAGGATTCCATCTCCGCAATGACGTTATCACTCTTGTCGAGGATCTCCACCCTCATCATATCGACCGCGGTGAAGAGAGGACTCATGATCTCGTGTTCGACTGCGGCCTTGCTGTTGTCGAAGACCAACTCGATATCCTCCGCTTCGACTTCCTCTTCGTCAACCTTCTTTAGCTCAACGGGAATGACGAGAGATGTCTGCTTAAGATCTTTTCCATCGGCCTTGAAGAAATACTCTCCCAGGTCAATCGTGGTCACCTTTTCTTGTGCAAAGCTGATGACCGTACCGACTTGGCTCGGAGAGCCTGCAGTCATCGCGCCGACCAGCGCTAGGATCGACAACATCCCGATAGTTTTCTTCATAGTCATGGTGTTTTCACCTCCTTACTGTTCGCGTGCAGTTCGTTCTGCCTTTGTATTGTGAGCCCTAGCGATCTCTTCGGGTAGAGTCAAACCGCCCAGGACAGTCCCAGGACAATTGTCCCTCCCTGGGGAGAAGCACAAATGCTATAATGAACGTGCTCGCATCCGCGGGTAGGAGTCAATCATGAAAAGCATCCTGCTAAGTTCGAGCGCCCACCGAGGGAACGCTCTGCCGATTCGCTGGAAGGTGGCTCTGCTGGAGTTGGCGATCTTGGTGGGGGCTGTCGTGGGCGTGATTCTAACTCAATGGGTTCTGATGAGATGGGTTCACCATCTTATGGGC
Organism: Candidatus Acetothermia bacterium; assembly: GCA_016179105.1. Classification (GTDB taxonomy): domain Bacteria; phylum Bipolaricaulota; class Bipolaricaulia; order RBG-16-55-9; family DRXL01; genus JACOSB01. Next base: position 22,665 of record JACOSB010000162.1, on the reverse strand, counting down.
GAAGAAGGACACTACAAGATCGAGATCTTTCTCTACGGGATTTTGGGACCACTGGCAGTCTTCTTGCTGCTCAATCGCTTTGTGCCGCGGTGGTGGTCGGAGAAGGCCCGTGCGGAGGAGAGCCTGGCTGCCATTGTCAACGGCTCTGCCGATGCCATCGTCAGCTTGGATCGAGAAGGCAGGATCGTATCGTGGAACCGCGGCGCAGAATTGATGTTCGGTCACAGGGCCACGGAGATGTACAGTCAACCTATTCTACGTCTCCTCGCTCCCGACCGGCAGGCTGCCTACAGTCAGATCCTGCGAGAATTAAGACAGGGGGTCGTACGCAATTTCGAGACCGATTTCCTCACTCACCAGGGGCGTCGTATCCCCGTGGAACTCACGCTAACCCCCTTGGCCGACAAAGGGGAAAACACTCCCATTAGTTCTCTGATCATCCGCGATGTGACGGAGCGCAAGCGCCGCGAGCAAGCAGTCAGTGACGAACGGATGCGTATCGCTAGGGAATTACACGATGGCGTACAGCAAGACCTCGTCCTATTGGGTATAAAGCTGGACTTGTGTCGCCAAGTGCTGTCGAGCGACTCTAAACGGGTAGATCGAGAGCTGCAGGGCATGCGCATGACGGTGACCGAGGAGATTCAGGAACTGCAGCGCCTTGTGCGGGCCTTGCGGCCAGTGGAGGTGGAACGACTGGGCTTCTTCCCAGCGGTACGGAAGCTCTTGGATGAACTGAAAGAGCAACACCAGCTAAGCGCTAAGATCTCGATAGAAGGGCCGAAACGTCGCTTGCCCTTCGAGCTGGAGGCTACGCTCTTTCGTATCGTGCAAGAAGCGCTGAACAACGTAGTCAAGCACGCACACGCTCAGCAACTGAAAATCAGCTTCGATTTGAGCGAAGGCTGGATTGACTTAAGTGTCCGTGACGATGGCCACGGGTTCAATTCCCAAATCGTGTTCAATGACCCCACCCAACGGGGTTTGGGCTTGAAGCATATGCGGGAGCGAGTGCAAGAATGGGGAGGCGAGTTGTACATCGAATCCTTCCCAGAGAAGGGTACACTTCTTCGTATTCGGATCCCCCTACCGCAAAAGGAGCCCGCTTTGTGAAGCGCATTCGCATTATGCTGGTAGACGATCATCCGCCCTTGAGACAAGGCCTGGCTGAGCTCTTGCGCATGCAACGCGACATGACCGTCGTGGGCGAGGCACATAACGGAGAAGAGGCAGTCGAACTCGTGCCGTCCGTTAAGCCCGATATCATCCTCATGGACATCGAGATGCCCGGGCGCTTTGACGGGGTGGAAGCGACTCGGCGAATCACTGCCCAGTATCCGTACACCAAGATCATCATGCTCACCATCCATACCGAAGAGGAATACTTGTTCGAGGCCATTAAGGCGGGGGCTAAGAGCTATCTGCTCAAGAGCGTGGAGACTTCCGAAGTAGTCGACACGATTCGCGTCGTCTTCCAGGGGGACACACGGCTGGATGCAACACTCGCCACCAAAATTCTCGATGAATTCCGTCGTGTGAGCAGTCAGCCCAGGTCTTCCGGGACGGACTTCATACACCTCACCGACCGGGAGAGAGAGATCTTGCGGCTAGTCGGCCAAGGAGCCCATAACGCAGAGATCGCCGCGCAACTCGGCATCGCGGAGAAGACTGTGCGCAACCGACTTTCTATCATTTTTGACAAACTGCACTTGAACAATCGTGTGGAGGCTGCCCTCTACGCAACCCGCGAGGGACTCACGACCCGCGACCTCAAAGATAAACCCAACGAGGGAAATCCCTGAGACCTACGTCAGTTCTTAGGGGAATTGCAGATTCATGTGAATCTTATGTGTTTGAAGTGTTTGATCATCTTTTGATAAGCTGACACTGCTATGAGGAGCAAAGATGAACTAAGATCAAAAGCCTTCTGGTGCTTGCTCGGGATCAATCTCTTCGAAAACTTGCGTCCCGAGGATATGCAGGAACTCAGCCGGTATACACAGAACCGCAAGTACCAGCGTGGGGAAATGATCTATCTGCCCGGCGACCCGGCCACGACCGTCTATTTTCTCAAAAAGGGCAGAGTGAAACTGGTCTACCTCGATGAGCACGGCCGTAAGCTGACGCTCGCCATCTGTCGCCCCGGCCAGCCCTTCGGAGAGCTGATGCCGGATGAGGACCACAAGCGCTCTCGCTTTATGGCTCAAGCGCTCGAAGATGTCGAGCTTTGCTTGATTGGCAGGGACGAACTGATTCGCTTTGCCCAAGAGCGTCCCCACCTCTCTCTGCGGCTGGCCAAGTGGGTCGGGCAACAGCTGCGCGAGATGGAAAGTAAACTGGAAGACCTTATTTTCAGAGATGTACCGGTGCGCTTAGCTCGGCTCCTGGAGCGGCTCGCACGAGAAGAGGGTGTACCAGCCACAGAGGGAATTGAGATCAGTCTCAAGCTGACGAACCGAGAAATAGCGGACCTGATCGGCAGCACGCGCGAGACGACGACCGTGTTGCTTAGCCAGCTCAGGCGATCCGGGGTGATCACCAAGAGACATGGCCGGTTCATCATCACCGACTTAGAAGGTCTTAAGCAGCGATGTGCTAATTGACCCTTACTGTAAGCTGGCTTACAGCATCTTTGAGTGCGCCTAGATTTAATGTAAAGCCATGAAGCGCGCTAGTTGGTTACCGGCTATTTTATCGCTTGCAGCGGTTCTCATTGTAGCTTTATTTACTCCAATCCTTGCCTGGGGACTCAACGTGGGCTGGGTTTCTCCGGTTTCCGCTAAATCTTTAATGAGCTACAAGGGTACGGCCGTCGCCACTGGTGCGGTGCTTTTACTGATCGCATTGCTGCTCACCGATCGTCGCAGAGGATGGCGTGCCTGGACGCCCTCTATGGTCGCTTTGGTCATCATCATCTTCCTCACCACCGGCCTCGCTGATCCTACCTTCGGGAAATCCGAACTTACTGACCCTGTAGGAAGGATAGCCTCCATGGACCGTCTCCGTATGGATGAATATGTGCTTGGGATATCAATCAACAACGCTGCAAAAGCGTACCCACTCGAACTGCTCGAGCATTCTCCTGTGATCAACGATTCCCTCGGAGGGAAGACATTCTTGATCGTCTTCTGTTCGTCTTGTAACTCGGCGCTTGTCTACGCTGTCAACGATCCTGCGATCGGTCCTTTTGAGATTACCGGGCTTCTCCATGGAGACCCGATAGTGGCAGATGCTCACACGGGCACATGGTGGCACTCGCTGGCGGGAGAGGCACTTGTCGGTCCGCTACAGGGACAAAAGCTCACGCTGCTACCGATGCAAACAGTCACTTGGCAAGAATGGAGAGCTGAGCATCCTGACACATTGCTTGTCCTCCCTGAAGCTCGATCTCAATCACGCTAGAATCCAGCGTTATCTCGAGGAGGTTGCGCATGGCGAAGCAGTCGAACAACGAAAACGACAAGAAGAAGCGATCAAAGACGCCAGGTCTCGGAAAGATGATCATTCCAATAATAATCTTAGGCATGATCGCTGTGGGTCTTGGTCTTTACTGGGTCCAGTCTCAAAACTCTGAACCTCAAGCGAATACGGGAACAGTTTTTGCTAAAGTCTCTGAAAACCCAAGCCAGGGCTCATCGAGTGCTCGTGTCGTCATAGATGAGTTTGGAGATTTTCAGTGCCCTGTCTGTGGCATGTTCCATCGACAGACCTATCGCAATCTCGATGAGACATACGTAAAGACAGGCCGAGTCAAGCTTGTCTTTCATCCCTTGAATTACATCGGCTCAGAATCGAAATTCTCAGCTGCTGCGGCTACTTGCGCTCAAGAACAGGGTCATTTCTGGGAGTATCACGATAAACTCTATGAGAGTCAGAACGGTGAGAACAACGGCGCTTTCCGAAAAGAGAACCTCAAGAATTTCGCCAAAGAACTTGGGCTCGATACGCAAGCTTTCAATCATTGTCTCGACTCTAGTCGCTACAATCAGCTCATTGACCAGTGGACCAGCGAAGGCCAACGCCGTGGTGTGACGGGAACACCGACCTTCTTTATCAATGGCCGCAAGTACCCGGGTTTTTTGACTCTCGACCAGCTCAGACAAATTATCGAAGCCTTACAGTAACGAAATAACAGCGAGGTGAATCGGTCGTGGAAACGCCAGGTTTGAGCGCTTCGTTCTTGGCGGGCGTGCTGCTCTTCTTCTCGCCCTGCATTGCCCCTGTGATCCCGGCATTTCTTGCGAGCATCTCCGGGACAGGCTTGCGCTCCCTCCATGAATTGCAAGGCTCTTCGCGCCTCCAAGTTTTGATGAACGCGATCATGTTCATCCTGGGGTTCTCGGTCATGTTTATTGCGTTGGGCTCTACCCTGGGTTACCTCGGAAGCCTCATCCCAAACTTTCAGACGTGGGTTAACCGCGTGGGTGGGGTGATCATCATTGTTTTAGCGCTGCAGATGCTGGGTCTTATCAACCTCCCGTTTATCAGTCAATCCATGCAGGCACAATCGGTCAAGACCCGTCGATCGGGTAGCCTCTCGTCCGTCCTCATGGGAGCTTCGTTCGGCCTGAGCTGGACGCCATGCACCGGGCCGATCTTGGCGGGCATTCTCGCGCTGAGCGTGAGCACGGCTTCGATGGCACAGGCGGCCTTGCTCATGACGGCCTTCTCCGCTGGGTTGGCTATTCCCTTCTTAGTTACGGGCTTTTTCACTGCCGCTGTCTCGAAATTCCTGCGCTCCGCGCCGAAGCTCATCGGAGCAATTCACACGATCGCCGGTGTGCTCTTGCTGGCGATGGGCGTCCTTGTTTTTACCGGACGCGTCCAGTGGCTCATCGGGACGGTGGTGAGATGAGTCTGAGAAAATCTCTTGCTTTGGTTGCAGTGCTGGCGACCGTCATCTCAGCGATTCTTTATCTAGAAAATCCTCCATGGCTGCAAGCGCTATTCGGCCATCGGGCTGAAGAAACATTGGGACCATTACCCTCCGACGATACTAGTTTACGAGTGGGCATCGAAGAAGGGTTTATCGCTTCCAATTTCGCCCTCAAAAATCTTGAGGGAAAAATCGTTAAGCTGACGGATCTACGCGGTCAAAAGATTTTGCTCAATTTTTGGGCCACCTGGTGCGCTCCGTGCAAAGTCGAGATGCCGGATTTAGAAGCACAGTACCAGAAGCATCATTCCAAGTTAATTGTGCTGGGCATCGATCTCGACGAGAGCGCCGATGTCATTCAGCGCTTCCTCAAAGAAGAGGTGCAGGTCAGCTATCCGATCGTGATTGACACAGGAGCCAAAGTGAAGAAGGCTTACAATGTCTTCGCACAACCGACTTCGTACTTTATCAGCGAAAAGGGCGTGATTGTAGACCGCAAGTTCGGGGCTTTTACGACCGAAGAATTGGAGGAACGCGTGAATCAGTTTCTTGAAAATACTTCACGTGATGACCAAAGACCAGAGAATGAGCCAACTCTTGCTTTGGCTGAAGGAGATCTTTCTACAAAATACTTCGATGAGTTCGAGCTGAGTAAATTGAACCTCAAGCTCGACTCAACCCAAGTCCGTCATGTGCTCGACCTTGACCGCGCTCAGCTCGTGAACGTCTGCAACTTGGAGTGCATTGGCTCGATCGATGTGCCGCCGTTCGAGTCTCCTGAGAAAGCAAGTGAGTGGCTTCAGGCAACAGACCTCGTCATCGGCTTGATTCTTCACGGCACGGCACGCGCCTACCCGCTCAAGATTCTCAACTTCCACGAGATCGTGAACGAAGAGCTGGACAACACAGCTTTTGCTATCACATTCTGTCCTCTCTGTAACTCCAGCATTGTCTTTGAGCGACCTAGTTTCGCGGGAAAGCCGACAGAATTTGGAGTCTCAGGAAGGCTCTACCGGTCTGATTTGGTCATGTATGATCGCGCCACCGGTTCGTTCTGGTCTCAGATCGAAGGTCGTGCGATCGTTGGCCCACAGGCTGGACACAAGCTACGCCGCATTCCCTCGGAGACAGTGACTTGGCAAAGTTGGCGCTCGCAACATCCTGAGACCCAAGTCTTGGCGCGCCCGACCAAAAGTACCCCGGTCGGTAATCATTCCATTTTAGCCAACAACCCCATCAGTTTGCGTGAACGTGACACGCGCAAAGATTTTTTGCACGACTACACGATAGATCATTATGAGATTTACCGAATCGCTCAATACGACACCTACGGCACGCCTTACAGAGACGAGCGCCTTAAGCCCAAAGATACGGTGATCGGCGTACGGATTAAAGAAAGCGCGAAAGCCTATCTTCCACAAGCTGTACGCGCAGCCAAGCTGATCAACGATACGGTAGGCGCTGTGCCCGTTCTTATCCTATGGGACACGCGGTCTGAGAGAGTGAGAGCCTTCCAACGCCAGCTTCCCACTTCTGAGGTGCTTGAGTTTACTTTGCAGGACGAGCACTTGTTAGACAAAAAAACAGGCAGCCTCTGGACTATCGATGGGCAGGGACAGACGGGTCCGCTCCGGGGTGCTCAATTGGCAGAGATAGTAACGATCCCGGCTTATTGGTTCGCTTGGGTGGCTTTTTATCCTCAGACGGGGCTCTTCGCTAAGTAAGCCAGCTTACGGTCTCATCAGCCATCTTGGCGTTTAATTGTGAAGAGTGCAACCATTATATTAGAAGGTGTTTCACCATGCCGAAACTCATGCAGGTCCAGAACGAGACTTTCGAGAAAGAGGTGCTCCGATCATCCTTGCCAACGCTCGTCGATTTCCATGCCGACTGGTGTGACCCTTGCCAGGCCATGGCCCCAGTAGTAGAGGAAATCGCAGGAGAGCTCAAGGGCCAACTCAACGTCGTACAGGTGAATGTTGATGGGAACGAACCTCTGTATCGTAAGTACGAGGTGTATTGCATACCGACGCTCGTTCTTTTTCAGGGCGGTCGAGAAGTCCATAGAATTGAGGGATTCTTGCCTAAAGCTCGGTTGATTCGTTGGCTCCAACGACACCTGAGCTTGGCTACTATGACCAGGACTCGCTAATAAACAAAGAGACTCGGTGGAGCGGAGGAGGGCATTATGCTGATGGAAATCCTTCCATTGGGAGAACTACAAGCTAACTGCTATATCTTAAAATGGGAGAAGACGCAACAAGCTATCGTGATTGATCCCGGTGCTCCGGAGCCCCAGCTCTTGGACAGAATCGGAGCTTTTCAGGTCACAAAAATTATCAACACCCACGGCCATTGGGATCACGTGCTAGCGGATCAACTGATGAAGGAGACCTATGGGGCGAAAATTTTGATCCACCGCGCCGAGCATACCTGCTTCAAGCGAGCTACGCATAGCCAAGTTGAGGTCGACGAATATCTCGAAGAAGGGAACATAATTCAGGTAGGTGAGATCCACCTGCGGGTCTTGCACACACCAGGCCACACTCCAGGGAGTATCGTTCTGATGGAAGAAGAGCGGCGCTGGCTTTTCACCGGTGACCTACTGCTGAAGGATGGCACGGGTGGGGCTAACGTTCCCGGCGGCTCTTACCCAGATTTTGTGAAGTCAATACAGCGTCTGCGGGGACTGAAAAAGGATTATCACATCTATCCCGGCCATGGTCCGAGCACAACCCTAACCCAAGAGCGTGAAAGTAATCCCTATCTGAAGTACCGATTGACACTCACACGACCCGTTGAATTTCAAGAGGATCGCGGAGCAATTTAATTTTTGGGAAGCTCAATGAAGGATTCTTTGTTAGGAAAGATGGATCAGGCTGAGCATCGGGAGGCACTGAAAGCCATGCCTACGAACTGCGACTTCCCATTAGTGTGGTCGCGTGGGTTTTCTCATAGCCCACACCCCGCGTTTGGTCTTGCTTCGAATCTATGAGCGTGAGAAAGAACGATTTTATCTGGCGTGCCTTCAGTCGTTTCGTTTCATGGGGTATGAGGACCATCCCACGCACAACCGTTTGGTCGGCAGAGAAGGCTTTTTATCTGTCACCAAGAACGCTGCGATCCTGGGTCGTTCGTTATACTTCCGAGCGCATTTTGGCTTGCGTCGTTGGTGGAGATCTCTCGTTCGTTTCCGATGGTCTTCATGGAGATGCCATCATGTTTTACCCTCTGGCACACTGTGTACGCTATGCGCTTCAAGAGCATCCTGAATTGAAACCGATGCCATTATTTGCTGGGCATATCTTGACATTCATCGTCCCCCCAGGTAAGCAGCTGAAGCAATACCATCTCTATGGCTATGCCGAAGATGGTACCCGTTATGACGGAGGGATTCTGAAATCTCATAGCGATAACGAGATGACTCGGGTCTCTAAAGACTATATTGAAATTAGCAAAAGAGGTATTCAGTGGCGCGTTCAATCGAAACGCTATCTGACAAGCTTCGTTATGCTCCATTCCAACGGGAAACCTCATGCGGCAGGCTACTCCCGACGTACCTCCTGGCGCTATCCCGATACAAAATATCTACCGCATGTCGTCATTCCTCCCGATGGCACAACCTTACATCAGAGGCAGGTCTCGGTGATGATTCTCATCGTGAATAAGGACGCCTGGGTACCGGAAATCTTGATCAGGTAATGATCATCAACTGTCAGCAATTAACTAACGCGATGTGCAGGTATCTCGATGGAACTAATCTCCTATAGAGCCAGATCTGGGATTGCAAAGCCCGATTTGCTTCAGAGAATTGTCGATCGAAAAACTCACACACTCTACTATGCATTAAGCTACAGGAGGTCCCCAAATGGTTGATTTCACACAACTGCAATTCGTGGACACCGTGCATCACGAATGGAAGAAGGGTATCTCGCCGGGTATTTTCCAGAAACTTATATGGTCGCGTAAGGAGTCGAACTCCCACGCTCAAGTGATGTTGGTGAAGATGGAATCAGGCGTGACCTCACCGGCACATCGACACCCGCATCCTCAACTATTCTACGTCATCTCTGGAATTGGGCAGGCGCGCCTGGATGGAAAAATCTATGAGCTCTCGCCCAGAAGCACCGTACGTGTCCTCAACGGAGAACTCCACGATTTTGTGAACAGCGGTTCCGAAGAACTGGTCATGATCGAGGTGCAGTTCTTTGACATTAAAATCGACCTCCGGAAAGCTTTCGGATTAGACCCTAAGCCGGTGGCATAAGCTTTGATCTGACTATGCGCAAAGCACTTCTGATTACGAGGAAGCCGCCATAGAGTTTGATTGGGTGAAGGTTGGTAAGATTGCTTACAGCTTGGCTCTAGGCGATCAGCATATCATATATATCAATTTGCCTTATGAAAGGTGTGGTCTCCATGCTCGCTAAAATATTTCAAGACCAGCGTGACATTGCTCTTTTGTTGATTCGGATTGCGTTTGGCCTCATTTTCTGCTTATACGGCTGGCGGCATGTAACGGGACTTGAAGGTTATACAGAAACCTTCGCTAATCGATTCCATATACCGTTTCCCAATGTGCTGGCTCCATTGGTCGCATGGGTTGAGCTGCTGGGGGGAGCGGCCGCCCTCTTGGGAATTTTCGCGCGTTATGCGGGGATCCTATTGTCGTCATGGTGGTCTCCACATTCGCCGTGAAGCTCCCCGCGGGCTTAGCCAAGGGAGGAGACATATTGGGACTCACTGGCTTTTGGGACGTTGATTTGGCTCTCTTCACCATGGGAATAACCTTACTCTTGATGGGGCCAGGCAGGTATGCACTGGAAGCAGTTCATTTTCAAGCGCGAGCTGTAATGGCCGATTGATCTGGCCAAGAGATTGACCAAAGCGCCTGAGCTGCTCTAACAGTAAGCGTCCTTACAGCATCAGTCGTAGTTTCCCTATTTAATGAACCCAGAAGAAAGGATGTTCAGAGTTTTTCGATGCAAAATTTTGCAGCGATTTTAACAATCATTCCCGCGAAAGGAAGATACAATGGCTCGAATCAAATACCTGCAGCTTCAAGACGCAACAGGAGACGCCAAAGAATTATTGAGCTCATTGACTCAGAAGTCGAACAAGTTGAGTACATTCGCTCAGGCTCTGGCCCACCGTCCGGCCTTGCTTAAAACCCTCGGCCCCTTAGGCCAAGCAGTCGGAGGAGAATCCACTATCCCTAAGCGCCTTAAGGAGCTAGTGACCTTGAAGGTCTCCCAGCTCAACGGCTGCCGTTACTGCGTGGCCGCTCACACAGGGATAGCCAGGAAGCTCGGCGTCTCAGATCAAGAGCTCAACGCGTTAAACAATTATCAGAAATTTCATGCGTTCTCTGAGAAAGAGAAAGTCGCATTGGAGTACGCAGAAGCCGTCACGAAACAAGTAGGAAATTTCAGCGACCAGCTCTTCAGTCGCGTGAAACAGCATTTTGATGACGGGGAGATCGTGGAATTGACAGGATTGATCGCCTACTTCAACTTTATGAATCGACTGTTGGACGCTCTCCAAGTGGACATCGATTTTCAATGAAAGGGGTTCCAAATGTCCAAAGCTATACAGATCGAAAATAACACGTTCGAGAAAGAGGTACTCCACTCAGCGTTGCCTACACTCGTCGACTTCTATGCCGACTGGTGCGGACCATGCAAAGCCATCGCCCCGGTAATAGATGAAATCGCTACGGAACTGGCTGGACAACTCAAGGTAGCAAAGGTGAACGTCGACGAGAGCGAAGCGCTGAGCCTACAGTACGGAGTGCAGGGTATCCCGACGCTCATCTTATTCCAGAACGGCCAAGAAGTTCAGCGGATCACGGGCTTCTTGCCCAAGACTCAGCTGGTACGCCAGCTCCGGCCGCACTTGGGCGCAACGGCAGCAGTTAAGAACTAACCCAGGGAAAGATGGGGTACAGTGCATAAGACTTAAAGGGTATGACACTCGATTCCTTATCCATTCCAGCCCTGACCGCGGAGCAGATGCGCGAAGTCGATCGGCTCATGGTGGAAGACTACGGCATCCAACTCTTGCAGATGATGGAGAACGCAGGCCGGAATCTGGCAGAGCTGGCAAGACGATGGTTAGGAGGTTCAGTCAGTGAAAAGCATCTAGTAGTCGCAATAGGCAAGGGTAACAATGGGGGCGGCGGGATGACTGCCGCCCGCCATCTTTCCAATTGGGGCGCCAAGGTCACAGTTCTGTCGGAATCCGAAGCGTTCTCAGGAGTTCCACACATTCAATGGAAGACCTTAAAGCGTCTCCCCATCGAGAAAAAGCTTTCCGAAACAGCCATAGAGTTTTTAGCTAAGCGTCAAGGAGATCTTTTCATCGACTCGCTTATTGGCTACAGTCTTTCTGGTCCTCCTCGAGGATGGGTCGCTCGCCTGATCGAAACGATCAATGCCCAGAATATCCCCGTGATCGCCCTCGACATCCCCTCGGGCCTTAACCCCACGACCGGAGCAGTGTACCAACCCTGCATTCGAGCCACTGCTACCATGACCTTAGCACTGCCGAAGGTCGGTTTGATACAGCCAAGAGTGAAGGACGTGGTCGGGACGCTCTATCTCGCGGACATCGGAGTGCCGGACGCGTTATACAAACAGCTGGGGATCAATGTGGGATCTATCTTCGTTCATGACACGATCATCCCCTTAACTTAGCCATCACCCTACCTTCCCGTCGCGCCACTGAAGTCGATCTCCCCTGCCAAAACCGATGCGAAAGCGGAGTTACCCTTGGCCGCCCCCATGAACATCGCAGAGCCTTCATGTCCTTGTCCGTCTACTACGGTCTGAAAGAGCTCGGTGTAGAGCCTTGAAGCTTCCGTGATCTCCCCGATCAATGCCAACTCTCTCAATGCTCCCAAGGTGACTGCCAGATTCTGTGGAGTATAGCTGTAGACTGCCTCTCCCAACGTCGTCGCGAATCCCCGGAAGGCCGGATCGTAGAAGCGCTCTATGAGCGTATTTGCCAGAGTCAGGGCGGCCGCTTTATAACGAGGTTCGCCGGTCGCCGCGAATGCGGCCAGCAATCCGCGGATGAGCGCGGTCTGGGCCAGTAATGTCTTGGGAGAGCTATCTGGACCTCGACCCAAGATGTAGCCATCGTAGGCTCCGCCTCTCGGGTCGATCAGCTTGGCTACGATAAAGTCTGCCTGACGGCGGATGTCGGAGGAGGGGTCCAACACACCTTGTGGCGTCATCAATTTCTGGGCCTCGAGGTTCGCCAGCGCTACCAACACATAGCCCGCGTTGAAAGCCGAGACGCTGCGCTCTCGACCCGACGGGCTCCAGCGATCGACGAAGACGCCGGCCTCCGGGTCAAAGTGCATGGCCTTCAAATTCTTGTAAACGACGAGCGAGAGCCCTTGTGCCAGCCCTGCCGCCTCTCGCGGGAAGATCGACCCATCGAAGATTGCTCTAAAGTTGGCGTCCATTTGAGGGGAGTCGGTCTTTTTTGTGGGGTTGGCGAACCAGTAAAACTCGCTCAGTCCCCACAACAGTGACCACTGATCATAGAGATCGCTGCTGATGTCGCTCACGATGAAATAGGGCTTCAAAGGGTACTCCGAAGAAGCGACGGGTGCCTCTGCCAGGGCAATCTGATGAGGATAATATTGGAGTCGCTGAGCGGGATCGTAACTGGCTGGATCAATGCTGCCGAGCGTACCCGTGGCGGCATCATAAGCCAGATCCGTCTGGAGTGACATCAGTTTATTGAGAGCTTCAGCGGTCAGTACAAATCCACTAAAACCCGCGTCTGGGTCAGTTCCCATGAGGGTCTGTCCCTCAGAAGTCTTCCGGGAGCCACTGAAGAAATCCTCAGCCCAGAGGGCCTGCTTAAAGAGAGTTTGTCCTAGAGCAGCGGGAGACAGTAACTTGACCATGTGAGCCCAGCGGAGCGTGGCGAAGTCATGATCGCTGTCGCTCACGGGCGCTTGCGCGAAGTGGGGATTACCCGCCTCGAACTCCAGAAAGACGGGCCACGGGTTCGCCGGCGGCGTGGCTCCCGTCATCTGAGCGAACTTCATCATCATCTCCATGAGCACCTGCTGTCGCGACGCCGGATCGGCGACCCCGGTGGATCGCGAGTCGAAGGCCGGTCCCCACAGGATGTGCACGCCCATCCCTGAGCTAGCGACCAGCGTGCCGAGCAACGTGCGAGAATCGAGATAGCTCTCCCCTATCACTGGAGTAGTGAAGCGGCGATACTCAGGCTTCGCCAGGACGAAAGGTCCTGATGAGAGGAACATTTCATTGGCTGCCAGCATCTGATCAGCAGTAGTGAAAGTCATATCGGAGATCCGGGCTGAGAAAACGGGTGGGCTGGCTGTCAGTGCTGGCTCCCGGTAGTTTAGCGTGACCATGAGTGCGATGCAGAGAGAGACCAGCGCGAATATCCCCCTATGCCTGTGCACTTGGAAGTGTAGCATTCTGTCTTTCTTGGCTAAGTGCTTGTCCATGACTATGTCCTTTCTTAGCTTTGTATTCTGAGAGAGAGTCTAGATGAACGCTGAGACTTGCTGAGTTGATTCACTTGTGCAGGCTTGAGTCCAACTACAGAACTGGAGCCCTTGTCGTTCGTTGATACGGTTCATCCTCCTTGGATGGCTTGGAGTCTCATGGTCCTACGATAGGTGGCCACCGCGCAGTTGAGTAGATCAGAATGTCCCGTGTGGCTAGGGGCATTTGTCCCTCTGACTTCATTGTTGCTAGAGGTCCAACAGGCAAAGCTGTTTTCGCTAGAAAATGGTAAGCACGCTTACAGCACCGATGAGCCTCCCCTATTTAAATAGAGAGAGAATTCAACCAATGAAACTAGGAGGGAACTGCAAATGAAACTATTTTCTCTTAAACGGTGGTTGTTAGTTGCGGCAGTCGCGATCCTTGTGATCGGGCTGGGCGGATTGGACAACAGCGCTCAGACGAATAGTGTCAGCATCCAAAACTTCAGCTTCAAACCCCCGGTGCTCACCGTACCGGTGGGTACGACTGTCACCTGGACCAACCTCGACGGCGCTACTCACACAACGACCAGCCGTTCGAACGTCTGGGATTCAGGGAATCTGAATACAAACCAGAAGTTCAGTTTCACGTTCACCAAGGCAGGCGAGTTCGATTATTTTTGCACGATCCATCCCTTCATGGAAGGCAAAGTCATCGTGACTGCCGGCCAGGGCCAGGCCGAAAAAGTCCAAGAAGTCTCACTCATCCATAGCCTGAAAGACCTGAAGATTTACCCCAATCAAGTTACGGTCGAGAAGGGCACGAAAGTTCGCGTCTTCAACACAGCGACGGACGGCGCACATCCATCAGTCATCATCAGCAAGGATGAAGCGGGCCAGCAGCCCGTTTTCAACGTGACAGCGTATGACGTTGAGGTCGGGAAGCTAACGGTGATAGAATTCACGCCGGATACGGCTGGAGAGTTCTTCATCACTCATAAGCTGCACGGGCATAACATCGTAGCCAAATTGATCGTCAAGGGTTGAGCGTTACCTGAAAAGGAAGCGTTTCTCAAGAACCTGCCAGTTGTTCTGACTTTACTCAAAGTGAGGAGCGAGATCGATGGATCGAGAAAAGCGCAACCGCGAACGGCTGAAAGAACGAACCATGGCCGAGCGCATGAAGATTCTCCAGCAGCTGCAACGGGAGCGCGGGACGAAAATCATCACGCTCATCCACCGGAAGGAGCCTTGGCTCGACCCCGGCGAAGAAGAGAGCATCGTCATCGAGGACAGCGAAAAAGTCTTGATGGAGATCCATAAAGCTTCCAAAGATCAGCCCATCGATCTAATCCTTCACACTCCGGGCGGACTCGTCTTAGCGACGGAGATGATCGCTTCGGCCCTCAAGAAACATCCGGCGAAAGTCACGGCGATCGTGCCCTTTTATGCCATGTCCGGCGGGACGATGATTGCCCTAGCTGCCGATGAGATCGTGATGGAAGAATTTTCTGTGCTCGGCCCCCTAGACCCGCAGATCAACGGCCTAGCGTCTGGAGCGATTCTGGGACTTTTGGAGAAAAAGCCAATTGAAGCCGTCAGTGACGAGATGCTGATCTTGGCTGATTCAGCCGTGAAAGCTATCCAAGAAGTCAAAGGGTTTATCGATTGGTTCTTGGAAGCCAACGAGGCCATGACTCAAGAAGAGCGGGGAAAAGTAGCCGAGTTCTTAGTAGGCGGCTATGTGGCCCACAGCCGGCCGCTCTCGTTCGAGACGCTCGTGGAGCTGAAGCTACCCGTAAAACAGGGCGTGCCGGAGCTTGTCTTTGAGTTGTTTCATACGTGCGAGTTCGGGAGCTGCAAGCGTCCTCAAACAGCCTCCTTCCTCTGGTAGTCGTAGACACAAGAGAGCACCCGAGCGATTCAATAGCACGTTATCGCTTACGTGGGATGCAGTTGTTTACTAGGTAAGCCACCTTACAGCATCGTCGGCTGTTTTCAAGTTTAATTGTGAAGAATCTAGAACCATTCCTCGAAGAGAATGGGAGGAGAATGATTATGGGTAAATTTGCGGTAATGTTGCTCGCACAACCGGGCGACTTGGGTCGCGCAGTCCATGGCTTGCTCTACTCGAAGGACCTCAAACAAGCAGGTCACCAAGTGCAACTCGTTTTCGATGGGGGCGGGACAACTTGGATCGGAGAGTTCGAGAAGCCGGACCATAAGTATCATAAGCTCTATAAGGAAGTGAAAGCAGCAGGACTCATCGGCGGTGCTTGCGAGTATTGTGCGAAGGCATTTGGGGTCGATGGCCAGGTCACTCAAGCGGGTATCAAGTGCGTCGGTGAAGCGGACGGGCATCCCAGCGTCGCAAACCTGGTACAACAAGGGTATACGCTGATCACCCTCTGAGGAAGGAGAGCTTATGAATATCAATATGAATATCAACTGGCTTAAAGCGATTGTTGCTGGAATGGCTGGCACGGCCGTCATGACGGTTGTGGCAATGATGGCAGGGCCGATGATGGGCGTCGATATGAACGTGCCCCAGATGTTGAGCGGCTTTATGAATTTGCCGATCGCCGTTGGATGGGTAGCGCATTTTATGATCGGCACGGTGTTAGCGCTGATCTACGCGATAGTATTCGTAGGATTTTTGCCCGGCCCTCCTGTGGCGCGCGGTGCACTCTACGGTCTGGTCCCCTTCTTATTGGCGCAAATCATGGTCATGCCCATGATGGGCGCGGGCTTCTTTAGCTCAGGGATGGGCGACAAAGCCATGGCAGCGGTGATGGGTAGTCTCATAGGCCACTTAATCTATGGCGCCGTCGTGGGAGGAATCTACGGCCAACAAGAATCCAGTATACCTGTCGCACCCCAAAAGGCGAAGTAAGTTTGAGGTGATTCCTACACCCACGTTTTAGCCCTCCTACAAGTTGCCAGCTCCCCAACTGAGGCCGATGTACCGCAGTTGGGGGCTGCGCCCCCATATACATTGGGACACTATCTGATGACCGTTTTGGGGATTGGCTTACTCCAGGATTCATTAAGCAATGAAGTTTTGAAAATAAGGGAGACACACTTGGTCAAATGCAACAACGAGCAGTGGATGAAAGCGCTACGTAAGCCCGGCTCTCAACGAGATAAGGCACTCAATGATCTGCGCAAACTGCTGGTACAGGCACTGCAACAGACTTTTCCTCGTCGATGGGGTGTTGACTCTACTCTCATCGAGGACTTTGTGCAAGACGCCCTAATAAAGATTCTCAGTGGGTTGAGCTCTTTTCGGGGAGAGGGTCACTTTACAGCGTGGGCTCGTACCATTGCCCTACGTGAGGCCTTTACGGAAATGCGCCGTCTACGCTGGAGTGATGTTTCGCTGGACCGGAGGCTTGAGGATGAAGAATTTGCTCCTGAGATGTTAGTCGATAGATCAACAGGCCCGGAGAAGCAAGCGATTCAAGAGAGAATTCTCCAAGTTGCCCACCGGATCGTAAACACAGAGCTAACTGAGAAGCAGCGACAAGCTCTAATTCCTGACTTGTTCCAGAGCATTCCACGCCGAGACCTAGAAACAGCGCTTGGTACGAACCGCAATGCACTCTACAAGTTGACCCACGATGCCCGCCGAAAGCTTAAAAAGGGATTAATAGCGAATGGGCTATCGACTGAAGGAATACGATCAATTTTCTATTCATGAGTCGCGGAGGTTGAGGGTGTCCAAAATTTTAGTTTTGTCATTCTCAAGAAGTGCCCGTGAGAGTCAAGGCCGACAACGTCTAGCTAGGAGAAGATGCGACAATTTGTGAAAGAAATGAGAATCCTTATGTTGGGTTGGGAATTTCCACCCTATCAAGCGGGCGGCCTAGCGACCGCGACGTTGGGCCTGGTCAAAGGCCTTTTGAGACAACAAATCAAAATTACGCTGATCGTGCCCTTCGCGGTGGGAAAATCTGAACTCGTGGGGTTACGCTTGATCAGTACGGCCAAGGACCGTAGGCGACTCCGTACCCATCGCATTGTTTCGCCCTTAGGGCCTTATATGTCTGAAGGTGAATATCGCACGACCTACTCTCAATTCATTCAGGGCACCAAGATAGCTACTCTCTACGGGCGGAATATTTTTGAGGAAGTCGATCGCTTTGCCGAGATAGTAGCAGAACTAGCTCACGAAGAGCCGCACGATGTAATCCATGCACATGACTGGATCACCTACGCGGCCGGCATACAGGCGAAGCGCGTTTCAGGATGCCCTCTCATTACGCATGTCCATGCCACCGAGTATGACCGCGCCGGGGACAACCCTAACCCAGAAATCTACCGACGTGAGCGGGAAGGGATGATGGCCGCCGATCTCGTGATCGCCAACAGCCAGTATCTTAAACGATCGGTAATCCGCCATTACCAAATCCCTGAGCAAAAGATAGAAGTCGTACACTGGGGCATTGACGAAGACCGGCCCGAGTATTATCTGGAGCCGCCGGTCTTGTTCAAGCCCGACGAGCCGGTTGTTCTCTTCTTAGGCCGTGTCACACGACAAAAGGGCCCTGATTATTTCATCGAGATGGCACGGCGGGTTGTGGATTTTGTCCCCACAGTGCGCTTCATCGTCGCGGGGACTGGCGATATGCTGCCACGGATCATCGAACGTGCGGTGGAGCTGGGTATTTCTCACCGAGTTCACTTCACAGGGGCTTTGCATAACGAAGATGTATTTCGCGTCCTCAAGCTAGCCGATGTCTGCGTGATGCCCTCGGTCAGTGAGCCATTTGGGCTGGTGGCCTTGGAAAGCCTCAAGAGTGGTACCCCCTGCATTGTCCCCAAAGAGTCGGGCGTCGCTGAGGTGTTGCACAATGTTTTCAAGGTCGATTTTTGGGACATCGAAGAAATGACCAATAAGGTCGTGGGGATCTTAAAATATCCTGAATTGTACACTGAGCTGAGCGAGCGTGGCTTTCAAGAAGTCTCTGCTCGAAGACTGGGTTTAGAAGAACCCTCCCGCCGAATATACGAAATCTATCGACGCGCTATCGAATCAGTGTCAATAGCAAGCGGGTCGTAAGGAGTCATTGAATGCCAAATATTTGTTTCTATTTTCAAGTCCACCCACCTTACCGTTTGCGTCGTTTCAGGATGCTGGACATCGGTACAGGAAAAGACTTCTTCCAGCTCGTGAAGGTCCTCGTGAACCGAGCAAAGGAGGTTTCGAAAATCGTCAGTCGGTGTCAGTGTCCGAATGGATCGGCTCTTAAGAACATAAAACCAAAAGGAGGAATGTATGATTCAGAAAGAGCGCGTCAAACAGAAAGATAAACATGCGATCACAGTCACGTTTACTGTGCCGAAAGACCATCCGCATAAGCCGCTGGCCGTAGTGGGTGATTTCAACAACTGGGATGCAATGGTGAATCCGTTCAAGAAGCAGCGCAACGGGTCTTATAGCGCGACTGTCGCCTTAAAAGCCGGGCAGCGCTATGCGTTTCGCTACATGTGCGAAGGGGGGAATTGGTGCAATGACGAAGCCGCTGACGATTATGAGCACAACGTTTTCGGCGGCGATAACTGCATTGTGAATACGTAAGGGCCGGGCTAGCGGAGTCGCTTATCTGATCGGCTTCCAGCCTCTGAAATGCTTCCATCCGTCTACGGCCAATCCCAGGGACAAAAGGAATCATGGGCAAGGCAGGAGGACTCATGTCACAAGAGCGCGACACAATGATGGGAGCCTTGGCAGGTTTTTTGGGCGGACTGGCTCTAAGCACTGCGATGCAATTGCAGGGAACGGCCGGCTTATTGGGGTTACATGCGCTGGACCTCGGGCCGAGCTTGAGCTTAATTGTCCATGGGGTGCACTTGTTGAGCGCAGTCGTTCTGGGGACGGGCTTTGGCGCCATTTTCCGCTACCAGCCGAACGGCTATGCGAGCATTGTCAGTAGTGGCTTGCTGTATGGACTGCTATGGTGGATTGCTGGCCCTCTGACTTTGAAGCCTTTTGTACTGGGACAAGGGCCACTTTGGTCTCTGGAGGAAGCCGTCTCGATCTTCCCTAGTTTAATCGGCCACTTACTCTATGGTGGAATCACGGCCCTCAGTTTCCATGCGTTCACAACCCTCTATTTATGGGTGAAGCCCGAATCTCAATGTGCGACGGTCTCAGCTGAAAAATCCGTCAAACGCATCGTGATTTTAGGGGGAGGCTTTGGAGGTGTGAGTGCTGCCCAGCATCTGGGGCAGTTGTTGGCACGAGACAGCAATGTCGAGATCACCCTGGTCAGCCAGAGCAATTATCTTCTGTTCACCCCTATGTTGGCGGAAGTGGCATCGGGTGGCTTGGAACCTCAGCACATCAGTGCGCCAATTCGTGCTGTCTCACCTCGGACGCACTTTTTGCGCGCTGAAGCGGAAGCGATCGATACAGCGACCCAGGTAGTACAAGTACGCACTGCTGCTTCAGCGCCACTCACAGCATTAGCTTATCATCATTTGATCTTGGCTTTAGGGGCCATACCCAATTACTTCAGTCTTCCTGGAGTAGAAACCAACTCATTTACTCTAAAAACTCTGCAGGACGCAACCAGGTTGCGCAACCATGTGATCAGCTTGCTGGAGAGCGCCGACATTGAACCCGATGCCGACCAAAGGCGTCGCCAGTTAACTTTCGTCGTCGCGGGAGCCGGCTTCGCTGGCACGGAGATGATTGTCGAGCTCTTCGACTTCATCCATAGCTCGCTACATTTTTACCCCCATATTCGAGCAGGCGAGCTGCGCTTGGTGCTCGTGCACGCAGGAGACCGGATTCTGCCGGAGCTGAGCGCGGACCTAGGAGCCTACGCCCTGCAGAAGCTCCAAGCGCGGGGTATCGAATTTCTGCTGAATGCACGAATTGCAGGCGCTATGCATGAGTCTGTACTCTTGAACGACGGGCGACAAATCCCAACATTTACCCTCGTGTGGACCGCCGGTAATCAGCCTCATCCTTTGGTCAAAACGCTGCCCTGTGAGCATAACAAATCCGGTGCGGTAGTTACAGAAAGTACGATGCAAGTGAAAGGATTCACGAACCTCTGGGCGGTCGGCGACTGCGCGCAGATTCCGGATGTGCTGAGCGAAGGGAAATTCCATCCACCCACCGCCCAACATGCGCTGCGCGAAGGCAGATTCGTAGCAGAAAATGTGGCTGCAGCGTTGCGCGGCCAACCGATCCGGCCATTCCGGTTCCGCACGCTGGGTATCCTGGTAGTGCTAGGTCGTCGAACAGCGGTGGCCGAGATCCGAGGCCGAAAATTCTCCGGGCTGTTTGCATGGTTCCTGTGGCGCATGATCTATCTTAACAAGCTGCCCGGGCTGGAGAAGAAAGTACGCGTTGCCCTTGATTGGGTGATCGAGCTTTTCTTCCCCCGAGACATCGTGCTCGCTGCGGACACTACGGCACCGACGCTCACACCAGCGATGAAAGCCCATCGAGGTCGCCGACCATCCCGGAAAAGCTTTGAGGGAAAAACCGCAGAGGAGCGTGTCGAATGAATTCTAGAGGGTCAGGTTTTTTTAAGAGCGGACTTGTCCGGGGCGCCATAGCAGGCTTGTTCGGTGGACTCGTGTTTGGGCTTGCCCTGTACAAACTCGGCGCACTTCCGACGATAGCCGGGCTGGTGGGCACTGACGATGGTAAAGTCGGCATGGTGGTGCATATGATCGTCGCGGCCATCATCGGCGCAGGGTTTGGAGCTTTCGTATGGCACCAACGAGCTGGCATTGGCGAGACGATCTTCTGGGGACTGACGTACGGCGTCTTATGGTGGTTCTTGGGACCGCTCACGCTGATGCCGCTCTGGCTGAAAGGAATGCTGGCTTGGGATATACCCGCCGCGCAGGCAGCCTTCCCCAGCTTGATAGGGCACCTTTTCTACGGAGTTAGCACCGCCTTGGCCTTTGTGTTGCTCCAGCCGGAGCGCCGAGGAGCTAAGCCGAGCGTTGGTGCTCTGCTACGTGGCGCGTTGGCCGGGCTGTTGGGCGCTTGGTGGCTGGGAGACATGCTGAATGCTCAGGGGCAATTGCGGACTCTATGGACCACCGTGGCAGCCCAGTCGAATCTCGTGGCCTGGATGGGGCTTTTATTGATTGGGCTGCTGGCGGGCATGGCCTTCGCTTTACTCTATCCTCGCGCCACGGACAGCTCTGGCGCATCGCTAATAAGAGGTATTGTCTATGGCTTCATCTGGTGGGTAGTGGGCGCGCTCACGCTCTTGCCGAGCTTGGGCGGAGGTGGATGGGCCTGGTCGGTAGAAGAAGTTCGGGCGAGTTTTGGCTTTTTCCCGGGTTTCTTGCTCTTTGGCGTAACATTAGCTCTCTCTTACCACTGGCTTAGTGTTATCGTAAGAGTGCTCTTCTCTGACGAGCTGGTCCCACGTGGCGAAGAAGGAATAGGAGCCGAAGGGCTGCGTGCATTGGGGCGCGGCGCGTTAGCAGGTCTGTTCGGCGGCCTGGTATTCACTCTCGTAATGATTCAGATCGGATTTCTCTCCACCGTCGCCAGCCTCATTGGCTCGACCTCCTCTCTCGCTGGCTTGATGGTGCATCTGGTGATTGCAAACTTAGTCGGGTCGAGCTACGGGCTACTCTTCCGCCGCCAAGCCTACGACATCGGCTCAGCGCTGGGCTGGGGTGTTTCGTATGGATTCTTCTGGTGGATTTTAGGGCCGCTCACCTTGATGCCGATCCTATTGGGCACAACACCCGTATGGACAGTGCAAGTGGCCGCGAGTTTGCTCCCCGGTTTAATCGGTCACTTGGCCTATGGCGCGGTGCTGGGGATTGTGTTTTATCTCATGGAGGCACGCTACAATCCCTGGTGGATTCCTCACGAGCATGTAGATGCCTTACGGGTCGAACGCCGTAAGGAGCAGGTGTTGACGTCCGCACCGGCCTTGTGGGTCTTTGTAGTGGCCATAGCGCTGATAGTTCCTATCGTCTTAGGGAAGTAAGCTTGGCGAGCTGGTTGTGTCATGTCCGGACTTTCGTGCTTGAGGGCACAAAAATCTTGGGGCCAGTTGCTCAGAACCGAAGATGCTGGAACCCGCCCAGCGCTTTAGATCCCTTGAAATAAAGCTAAAGATGTAAGCAAGCCTACAGATGAGCGCTCAAGTCACGGGTAGAATCTCATCGAGGCATCTAATACTAATTTGCAATAAAAAGGTCAAGATGTTAAGCTGGTAGGAATCAGGGGGTGCGCGATGTGGATCAACTACTCGCGTCAGATTCGTGAGAGCCTCGCCGAGTTGAAAACCCACGAGCAACGCCTACGCGGTCACTT
>JACOSB010000161.1 GCA_016179105.1 Candidatus Acetothermia bacterium | reverse complement strand
GGTCGTCCACCAACAGGTAGATCGTTATAATGAACTCATCCAAGAGCATGGTTCTCCTCCTCGGTCGCTGAGATGCTTGGACCAAGGTAGCGAGAATCATGCTTTCTGGGCCACTCCAAAACTCGCACATGGGGTTAGCTAAGTCTCTAGAGAGAAGTGCGAAGGGAGTGTACCGCGCAAAACTTTCGGTGTACTGCCCGTGAGATCGAGGACGGTAGAGCTTTGGCTGCTCATCGGCTTGTTGGTCACGATGATCAAATCAACGAGATCACCGAACTGACTAATGATCTCTTCGATGTCGGTGAATACAGGTTGGCCTGATCGATTGACACTCGTGCCGACTAACGGGACACCCGCAGCTTCGGCGAGTAGTTGGAATGAACGGCTATCGGGCACGCGCAGCCCAACCTTCCCGTCGGGACTGACGGATGCTTTGGGGGCTTGCTTGGATGCTTTCAGAATCACAGTGTAGGGACCGGGCAAGAGTTGATCGAGCCAGTATCGTTGCTTAGCGGTCAATGGCTCGCAATAGCGCTCGATCTCGGAAACAGAACGAAGATGAGTCGAGAGCGGGCGTTGCGGATCACGGCCTTTGAGTTCATAAATTTTTTGGAGTGCTTTCTCATTGAAGGCATCGCACCCGAAACCGTAGACAGTATCAGTGGGAAAAATAATGAGCTCGCCGCCGAGCGCTGCGCGACGCAGGCGCATCTGAGCTCTCGGCGAAAACCCTTTGGATGAGTTTAGCTTGAGGATGTGAGCGGGCATCGTGACGCTGCTTTTGATTTAAGGAACTCTACGGAACCCCATTCCCACTTGGAGAAAATGTTCATCTTCAGTAAGGATTTCTTCGATATGAAGCTCTGTCATGATTACCATAGAAGTGAAATCTGTAAATGAAACTTTGGGCTTATCCTGAAATTTCAAGCGTAGACGCTTAGCTCGTTCAAAGCGTTCTGGAGTAATTTGCTCTAACTGTAGATAGCCTTGCGTGATTGCGCGATCAAAAAGTTCTAAAGATTCTCGGGCAGTTGGAAAGGACAGACGTCGGAAAAGCAGCGTGAAAGTTTCATTCAAGATATAGTCAGTCGTATAAAGAGCAGATCCTTGCTGTCGTGCTGCTTCGTAGAGAGACTTCACTTCTCTGTGGCGGTTCTCCTTGCGATCCTGCAAAGTTAGCCATCCCCAGGTGTCAATGAAGAGTTTCATCTGCCATATAACTCTTCGTCGATGTTAGTGGCTAGGGAGCCATGCGATATGCTGCCAATATATTTAAGGAAGGGATCATCTTGGGGATTCAATGAGTTAATTCGCGAAGCTTTCCGACGACGCTGTTTGAGCAAGTTTTGAATGTAGTCTAAGGCCTCGGCCAGTTGCTCTTCTGATAGTTTCTCAATTTTCCCTATAAGCTCTCGTCTTAAATCCTTTGTGCGAGCCATATTCACCACCACCTTTCGACATTCATTCTACTGAGGATATTCTCGTTGATGCTAGTTCAGTGTTTACGCCACCACAAAGTGAATCACGTCGCCATCTTGGACTTCGTATTTTTCGCCATGCCGCGCCAGATGCCCCAGATCGCGCAGCTTGTGCAGCGAGCCGATTTTCACTAATTCATCCCAGCGTGCCACTTCGCATTGCACAAAACGCTCAGCAAAATCCGTGTGAATCTTGGCTCCAGCTTGCGGCGCGTGCGTCCCCTTAGATACGGTCCACGCTCGCACTTCGGGGCCATCGGTCGTGAAGAACGTGACTAAGTGTAATACTTCGTAACCGGCGCGGATCAATTTCTCTAAACCCGACTGCTCGATGCCATACTCTTTGAGATAGGTGTGGCGCTCTTCGTCGTCTTGAGAAGTTTCCATGACTTCAGACTCCAAGCGCCCGCTGATCGTCACAGCTTTTGTCTGACGCTGCTCGGCTAACTGATGCACGATCTTCGAAAACTCGTTCTCGCCTTGATCGCCAACGTTGGCAACAAACAAGACAGGTTTAAGTGTGAGCGGGTCCAGGTCTTTGAGAAACGGTTTTTCATTCTCGTGGATCGAGAGGTTACGGATCGCTTGCCCTTGCGAGACGGCTTGCTGCAGACGAGCAAAGAAATCGTGTTCGGCTTTAGCAGCTTTGTCGCCGACACGAACGCGCTGCTCGAGCGATCTCACTTTCTTCTCGATACCTTCCAAGTCTTTAAGCAATAACTCGGTCTCGATGACTTCAATATCTCGCTTCGGATCAACAGAGCCGTCGACGTGTGCGACGTTCGGGTCCTCGAAGCATCGGACAATGTGCAGAGTCGCATCGACGTTGCGGATCTCGGCTAAGAATTGGTTGCCCAAGCCCTCGCCGTGGCTCGCGCCCTTCACGAGACCCGCAATATCCACGAATTGCAAGGTAGTTGGGACTTTCCGCTTGTCGGAGAAAAATTTGTGAATCTGATCAAGCCGTGGATCGGGAACCGGGACGACGCCAACGTTGGGATCGATCGTGCTGAACGGGTAGTTTTCCACCTTCGCCCCCGCCGCGGTGAGCGCATTGAAGATGGTCGACTTGCCGACGTTGGGCAGTCCCACGAGCCCACAACTAAAGCCCATGGCGCTCCTCTCTATGAACTATCGCATTCGCTTCAATTTCTTTTCAACCAACTCAACCACTTGTCTCGGCGTGCGTGCGACGGGAATGCCCTTGGCTTCGAGCGCTTTCGCTTTGTGCTCGGCGGTGCCTTCGCCGCTTGTTCCAGAGATAATAGCACCCGCGTGACCCATGCGCTTTCCCGGCGGGGCCGAGAATCCAGCAATATAGGCGATCACGGGTTTCTTCACGTTCTTTTTGATAAACTCGGCGGCCAACTCTTCGTCGCTCCCGCCGATCTCGCCGACCATCACGATGAGTTTGGTCTGACGGTCTTTGTTGAACAGCTCGACGACGTCCGTGAAGGTCGTCCCGATGATCGGGTCGCCGCCGATCCCGACGACGCTGGATTGCCCGATGCCCCTGCGCGAGAGTTGGTCAGCAATCTCATATGTCAGTGTGCCGCTGCGTGAGACGAGTCCGACGGGACCAGACTTAAAGATATGTCCGGGCAAGATGCCGAGCTTGGATTTGCCCGGCGAGATCAGCCCCGGACAGTTGGGGCCGATCATGCGCGCACCCTTGGCCTTGACGACTTGATAGACTTTCAGCATCTGATGCAGCGGGATGTGTTCGGTGATCACCACAATCAGCTTAATATCAGCGTCTGCGGCTTCCAGGATCGCATCAGCCGCAAAAACCGGAGGAACGAAGATAATGCTCGCGTCGATCTCATGTTGTTCGGTCGCTTGGCGAACCGTGTTGTAGATGGGGACTTTGTCGAATTTTGTCGCGCCTTTGCCGGGGGTCACACCGGCGACAATGTGGGTGCCGTATTCTAACATTTTTTGCGTGTGGAAAGAACCCTCGCTGCCGGTGATCCCCTGCACCAGCACACGGGTATTTGCGTTGAGAAGAATGCTCATGTGAACGATGCCTCCTGTGGGTGAGTATAAAGTAGTTTGTAGAAAGCTGCAATGACCTGTGCGAGACGACTTGGCACTGATGGGAGAGTTTTGGCTAAAATACGGTTATGAAACAACCACCCGAAATGAAGCCGCAGCCGAGAGCACCGTCGTCACCTCCGCCGAGCAACAAGCCAGCCGGAGAGCGCCCCAAGAGTTGGGGAGGAGAAGGACTCGAAGTCGAACAGATTTGGGCGTGGGCGCATGAAGACAAAGCGTTGAAAGTTCGTTTGGCGGATGGGACCGATCTGGTGGGCATGTGCCGGCGCGTCGAGAAATTTTGGATCGCGCTCTTTATAGAAGGCAGGGGCACTGTGCTCGTCAACAAGGGTTTCATCATGACCATCGAGGCGGCTTAGGTTCTTTCGGCTCTTATCTTGTCACATCCTGCGGTTAGGGCCGTGGCAGTGCATTGCGCATTCTGACCATGGAAAAGCGTAACCCTGAGTTGGGGATCGCATCGTGCAGCGGCCATAACGATGGTGTCACCCGAAGCTCTATCCCCGCTTCGGCGTGGCGCGCCAACAAATCTCCTACTGGCTCAATAGCGAGTGGCACCACTTCTTGGCGTGACACCCAATGTCCGTCGGCTTCTCCGTAGGGCTCAAACGTATCACTAGAAAGTCGATAAGCATAAAGCTTTGTCTGCTTTATGCGGTCAAGCCACACGCTTTCGATCGCATGAACTCGCGTTGCTGACGTGTGTCCGAAGAAACGAGCTTTGGCTTCAGGAGGTGTCTCGGGTCCGATCCAGAAAGTAATGCGAGGGCAATCTCGAGGGAACCAGTAAAGCGGCGCGTGTGCTTCATCGATCGCCCAGACCAACGGCTCTGCATCCGTTCGAGTCGTAGGGATATGAGGCCGGAAGATTTTAATCAAAGGGTCTTCGCTGAAGTGGTAAACGAAATCGGGTTTCATACAGCTGCTCCTTGAAAAATCTGGAGATAAGAAGTCATTTCTTAGGGAGGTGGCGGCACAGCTTCTCCTGTTGCTTTCGGATTCAGTAGCAAATAGATATAGTTGATCTGCCCTGTGTGATAATACTCGTGCCTTAGTAATCTGAGCAGCATATGGCGCACGGTGCGCTGCGTGTTGTCATAGGGCCGCAGCGAATCCAAATCTGCGGGCTTCAGTTTCTGAACCACTTGCAGTGTCTGCGCGCGAATCTGCTCGACTTTCTCTATCAGATTTTTCTTGCCTTTGAGAGTAAGGATCGCTCGGTCGGTAGCATGCCCATCGCTATGGACGATCACAGAAAGATAGCGTGATTCCCACGCGCCGATGTGTTGCAAGATCGCTTCGGCCGACGACGCAGCTGGACCAGGATTCCAGCTGAATTTCTCATCGGGAATGGAGGCAACGGCATCCAGAAGAATTTTTCGAGTTCCATTCAGTATCTCAAGGTATTGGTCTATCTTCGAGGGCATGGGTTGATCCACCTTTCAGTTCATGAGTATTTTGCATCTTGGTGAGTGTGACATCAACTGGGACAGGCATTCCTTCGGATGCAGCTTGCCAAAGTAACACAAAGTGGGTTACAGTATAGCTGTGATAATATATGAACGATTGGCGTGAGCGTATCTCGATCGATCCCAATGTTTGCTTTGGAAAACCTTGCATTAAAGGGACGCGTATTTGGGTTTCTTTGATTGTGGATAACTTGGCGGCAGGCGCGAACGAGCAAGAGATTTTGGAAGCGTATCCGTCACTCACTCGCGAGGATATTCGAGCTGCGCTTGCTTTTGCAGCAGCGTCTGCGCATTCATGACCCAATAGACGACGAGCTCTAAGCTTGACAAAATCCCCTTCCCGTCGCTAAACTCTTCTCACTGGCGATGGAGTCCGCCGGGGAGCGCTCGCTCCCAAACCGTCCTCGCTGGACTGATGGCTCCTACCTGTCAAACATCTTGCACAGGAGGGAGCAGCAGTATGGAACTCTACGTGGGGATGGTGCTGGCGGCTCTTATCTTTTTCGCCAGCTTGATTTCGGTCGAATTAGGTCTGTCGGCGGCGATCATCGAGATCACGCTCGGCGTGATCGGTGGCAACTTTCTTGGACTCCAACAATTAGACTGGGTCAAGTACATCGCGAGCTTCGGCGGAATTCTGCTCACGTTTATGGCCGGGGCCGAAGTCGATTTGAGAGTGATGCGTGAGAAAGCCAAAGAGAGTTTCACGATCGGTGCGCTCTCATTTTTCGCTCCATTTCTGGGCACGATGCTGATCTGTTATTTTGCGCTCCACTGGGACTGGCGCGCGGCACAGCTCGCGGGCATCGCGCTCAGCACAACGTCTCTAGCTGTTGTCTATGCTGTGCTTGTCGAGACCGGGCTGACCCACACCCAGATCGGCAAGATCATCATGGCCAGCACGTTCGTCACCGATTTTGGGACTTCGGCCGGACTCTCGCTGCTCTTCATCACCCCGGACGTCAACACACTTTGGTTTGCACTCGTCTCGATCGCGATCATCGCGCTGGCGCCGTTCGTAGCGCCCTTCTTCTTCAAGCGCTACGGCTCCCGCGTTATCGAGCCAGAGATAAAGCTCTTGTTCTTGTTACTCTTGGTCTTAATGTACTTCGCGCAGGTCGGGTCCAGCCACGCGATCTTGCCCGCGTTCGTGCTGGGCTTGGTGATGTCTCCGCTCTTTCATGGAAATCGCGAGCTGCAGCGCAAATTGAGAATCGTCGCGTTTGCGTTCGTCACGCCCATCTTCTTCTTGAACGGCGGGATGAATATCTCGCTCCCACTCCTATGGGTCAATATCGGGCTCTTTGGGATTCTGTTGGCCATAAAACTTGTCACGAAGTTCGTCGGCGTCTATCCCGTCTCGAAAATTTTCATCCCACGCGAGGCCACGTACACGACACTTCTCATGAGCACCGGGCTCACGATGGGCACGATCAGTTCGGTCTTTGGCTATCAGAACGGGATCATCAACCAATCGCAATTTTCGGTCTTGGTTGCCGTCGTCGTCGCGAGCGCGATCATACCCACTTTCTTTGCACAACGCTTCTTCCACCCGCATCACGCGTTTGAAGCGATCGGCAGCGAGGTCGAGCCGGAGTTAGTAGAAGCAACCAAACCGGCTTCACCTCAAACCACTGGTCGTCGTTGAGCGATTTTTCTCAACAGTTTTGATTCGTCCAAGGAAGGAGGATAAGAATGTTCCACCGGATCTTAGTGGCCAACGACGGCTCGGATTGTGCGGTGAAGGCGCTGCGAGTTGCTGTTGACCTAGCGCAGAAATACAGAGCGGAATTGCATCAACTCTCGGTCGAAGAGCATTTGCCGCACTATGCAGCGACTGTAGGCGAGGTGCTCGAAAAGCAGCTCGAAGAAGAAAGATATTTTGAGCGCGTGGCTGAAGAGTCGAAACAAATAGCCGATCAAGCTGACATCAAGTTAATGTGTTATATCTTGCCCGGGCACGAGGTTGAGACGATTGTGCGATTTGCCGAGGAACATAAGTTTGATTTGTTGGTGATCGGACACGTCGGGCATTCTAAAATTTGGCGATTTCGCATGGGATCGACAGCGTCGAGGATCGCTGATAGCGTGAAGTGTAGCTTGCTCGTCGTTCAATGATCGAATGGAGAGAAGCCGTGTCGCTCTTCGCCGGGCAATTGCAAAGAGTTTTGAGCGAGCCGGGGTGTCCGATCTGTCGGTGGGTGCGCCGGGACGAAGAAGCCTGGATCTGGCATACACTCTATGAATGCACCGGCGATCCGGGAGTGCGCAGCGAGTTCGATTCGAGCCATGGCTTTTGCCATTCGCACGCCCATCTGATGATCGAGGTCACCGAAAAACACCATCTTGGTGGAAGCAGCGTGGCACGCATGTACGAGACGGTTGTGCAGAGTTATCGAGAGATGCTCGAGGTGCTCCATAAACCAAAGAGTAAGCTAAAGCAATGGCTCAGCCATGAGTGCTCTACATTATTGAGTGAGCGAGAAACTAAAGGATGTATGTTGTGTCGTGCGAGCCGACGGACGGCCCGAAGAGCTGTTTCCTTCTTGCTCCAAGAAATTCAGCAAGGAGGCGATCTATGGCGCGCGCGGCTGCATGAGTCGGACGGTCTCTGTAATCCTCATCTAACGTTAGCTCTCAAAAATCGGCTGGCGCGGGAAGACCGCACACTCTGGCAGTTTCTCCTTGAGGATCATTTGAGACGGCTCGAAGAGTTAGAGCAACAGCTCTTCCAACTGCAGCGCAAGCAAAGCTACGACGTGGACGAGGGAATCACTCCCGAGGAAGCTCTCTCTTGGCAAGAGGCAATCTGGCGCTTTACGGGAATGAAGTACGGAGAATTGCTCTGGCGTTCTAATCTCGAAGGAATTGGCCGTGGACAGCGATCATCGTAAGGAATCAATGAGCGCCATCGCCAAGTGATTGGGCTCCATCTGCGCAGCGTAGAGGAAGAGATGGCCGAGATCGAGCGTTTGATTCGCTCTGAAGGAGAAGAGGGAGTCTTGTATCGAGTACGGAATTCTTTGAGAGAAGTCGAACGTCGAGAACTTCTCGAAAAAATAAAACAAGTGCGCCAGGGATTATTCGACCTTAAGGAACTGTTCGATTTCCCTACTGAAGAACGCGATGTAGTACCGACAATCCGCGCTTTGCTCTCGCATGGCTGGGTCGTGCTCTGCGAAACAGAATCAAAACAACTGAAAGGCTTTGGCAATCCAGAACCAGAGCTCGCGGCAGCGTTAGACCCATGGATTGAGAAGCTGATTGAATTAGTGCAAGAGATACAGGCTCAATTGCAGCTCATGGATTGAGCGCGAGCTATCGTGAAATAGCAAGCGATGGATCACCAAGGACCATGTTTCTTTTTGAGTCGTCAACGCATGAGTGGCGGCGCTGGATCGGAACCAGCGGCGTGACGTTTAACACGCTGCGCGTGTGTGCCCGGCGCGCCTACACTGTGTACGAACTCTCGAAGATCAGACTGTATCAGACACCAGGTCTCTCACGTTCGGTCATGGATGTGCTCAGCGAGATCAACGTGACGGTCGAATCCGGAGAGTGCGAGCGACGCGAGCTGCTAGTGACTGTTAGCATATCTCCCGACCCAGCCACCAGCGGCGGAAAGACGAGTCTACTGCGTACCACGATCTTCGCCTTCTTGCTTCATCCGGGGCTCGCTCGTGCCGAGCCTTCGGCGTATGAGCAGTACGTGCGCGCATGGGCTGCTCTTCCGCAGACTCAAGAAGCGTTCGCACGCAGCATTGGTGTTCAGTTCTCTCAAGTAAGCGAATCAGAACTGAGAGCGCTATACGAATTTTACTGGCGGACTGGGCTTGTTTTTCCAGATTTCTTGCGCTCGCGATGGTTGGTGCTATGCGAATCTGCCGCCTTGGATGTGCTAGGCGAACTCACCTCAATTGAGCGCAAGCGCGTCTTTGGCGAATACTATTTAGCTGATCTAAAAACGATAGACGAAATCTCTGATGACCATTTGCACCACCATACTCTAAAGCATTTATTCTCACCCCTTCAGAAGGGTATCCCGCAGCACGCTGAGATTTTACTAAAGTGGTTCGACTCGCCCGTACGCGCTCATCTCGAGGACGCATTTGCTCATTTTCCTTATTGGATAGCACGCACCATCCGCTGGCAATTGCATCGGGTTGAGCGCCGCACAAGACAGCTCGCTCAAAAGCCTCCGCTCAACGCTGACTGGAGAGCCGAGCCACCGCCAACGAAAGCGCTCATGCCGGGACGATTTGGTTTGTCTTTGCCCTAGAGTAGGGGCGAGGTTACCTCGCCCCTACAAAGGCCACTGCTTGAAAGCCACAGGCGATTTTGCTATAAAGGAAGAGCAAACTTTGGGACCGGAGGTGTAGTGTTTGGCCAAAGCGAAAGTCAATCAACCGCGACTGCCCAAGAAGATGAATGACGGAAAGCTTCACTCTGTCGGTCGTCGTAAGGAAGCGGTCGCGCGTGTGTTCTTAGTCAAGGGCGAAGGAAAAGTCACAGTGAACGGGAAGCCCGCGGATCAGTATTTTGCTGCGAGTGCCTATATCAAAGAGCGCGTCGAGCAGCTGCTCAAGCAACCTTTCCACGTGACCGGGACTACTAATAAATACGATGTGATTGCGAACTGCAACGGCGGCGGCTACAACGGCCAGCTGGAAGCGATACGTCTGGGCATCGCCCGTGCGCTTCTGCTCGCGGACGAAGCCTACCGCAGAGCCCTGCGCGCCGATGGGTTACTCACCCGCGACCCGCGCATGGTCGAGCGCAAGAAGTACGGCTTGCACAAGGCTCGCCGCGCGCAACAGTTCAGCAAGCGCTAATGTTCATCAACGTAACACCAGAAAAAGAGGTTGCCATGAAAGCTGGCATTCATCCTGAACTGAAGAAAGTCACGATCCGATGCTCGTGCGGCGCGACCCACGAGACGCTTTCAACCGCGACTGACCTTCACGTCGACATCTGCTCCAAATGTCATCCGTTTTTCACGGGTGAGGAGCGCTTGGTCGATACCGAAGGACGCGTCGAAGCGTTTGAGCGCAAGTACGGTCTGAAAAAATCTAAGTAAAGGAACCAAGCGTCGGCCGCCCCAAGTCTTCTCTTGAGCGCGCCGACGCTTTTTTTTCACTATGAGATTTGAAACCAAAGCCATCCACGCTGGACAAGCCCCGGACCCCAATTCCGGGGATGTCATGCCTCCCATTCACTTGAGTACGACCTTTGCTCAAGAGGAACCCGGTAAACACAAGGGCTACGACTACAGCCGCGGCGGGAATCCCACCCGGAAAAATCTCGAAGAAGCCTTGGCAGCGCTAGAGAACGCGAAGTACGCGCACGCATTTTCTTCGGGACTCGCGGCGACATCAGCGATCGCGGGACTGCTTAAACCGGGCGACCATCTTTTGTGCATCGATGACACTTACGGTGGAACGTTCAGGCTCTTCGAGCGTGTGCTACGCCCGTACGGATTGGATTTTAGTTATGTCGATATGTCCGACGCGAGCAAGCTCAAACTTCAGAAAAATACGAAGATGATCTGGCTCGAGACGCCGACCAATCCATTACTCAAAATCGCGGACATCGCTGCCATCGCTGGGCGCAAAGAGAAAGCATTGCTCGTCGTCGATAACACCTTCGCGTCGCCTTATTTGCAGAACCCATTGGATTTAGGTGCCGACATTGTCATGCACAGCACGACCAAGTATCTCAACGGCCACAGCGATGTGATCGGCGGCTGCGCGATGTTGAACGACGAAAAAATTCATGAACACCTCACGTTCTATCAACTTGCTGTCGGTGGCGTGCCGTCTCCGTTTGACTGCTGGCTGGCAAATCGAAGCTTAAAGACATTGGCCGTCCGTATGAAAGCGCACTGTGAGAATGGCCAAGCCGTTGCCGGGTTTTTGAGCGAGCACAAGAAAGTCTCGAAAGTCTATTACCCCGGATTGCCCGATCATCCGGGTCACGAGATCGCGAAGAGGCAGATGCGCGGCTTTTCAGGAATGCTCTCATTCGAAGTGAAAGGTGACTTCCGAAAATTCTTGAAAGCTCTGAAAATCCTCACACTCGCGGAGAGCCTGGGCGGCATCGAATCACTGATAAATCATCCGGCGATCATGACGCATGCGTCGTTGCCCTCGGCTGAGCGCGCTCGCCGGGGCATCAGCGATTCGCTCTTGCGACTCTCGGTCGGCATCGAGAACATACAAGACTTGATAGAAGATTTGGACCAAGCGCTTGCGAAAGCTTAGAAAATTCGAGATGGGAGCAGTGACTTATGCGTGTCGCGAAAAATCTCCTAGAACTCATCGGCCAGACGCCGATGGTCGAGCTGTCTCGCATCAATCCCCACAAAAACATTCGCTTAGTAGCAAAGCTCGAATATTTTAATCCCGGCGGCTCGGTCAAAGATCGCATCGGGATTTTCATGATCGAAGCAGCCGAGCGTGAGGGCAAACTCAAGCCCGGTGGCTGGATCGTCGAGCCGACTTCGGGCAATACAGGTGTAGGCATCGCGTTGGTCGCGCTTCTCAAGGGTTATAAAGTCGCGTTCACCATGCCAGATAAAGTAAGCTCTGAGAAAATTGATTATCTTAAAGCGCTGGGCGGCGAAATACACATTTGCCCGACGGCCGTCGAGCCTGCTGACCCGAAAAGTTATTACTCAGTTGCCCAGTGCATTGCTAAAGAGCGGCCCGCCTTCTTGCCCAACCAATACGAGAACATGGCAAACCCGGAAGCACACTACCGCACGACGGGTCCCGAGATCTGGCAGCAGACGGATGGAAAGCTCGATGCGTTCATCTGTGGGGTCGGGACGGGCGGCACGATCAGCGGAATCGGGCGCTGTCTCAAAGAGAAGAACCACAAAGTCAGAATTGTCGGCGCAGACCCCGAAGGCTCGATGATCTACACCAAGTTCTATGGGCAGCCGCACGACGTTCATACTTATTTAGTCGAGGGCATTGGAGAGGATTTTATTCCGGGCACACTCAATCTCAAAATCATCGACGAGATCATTCGGGTCAACGATAAAGACTCATACGCGATGACCCGCGAACTCGTGCGCAAAGAGGGCATTATGACGGGCAGCTCCGGCGGTTCGGCAGTGCTCGCAGCCTTGCGCTATGCCGAGAAGGTGAAGCAAGGCACGCTCGTCGTGCTCATCCCCGACTCAGGTCGTGGCTATCTCGGCAAGGTCTACTCGGAGGAGTGGATGCGCAAGAAGGGATTGCTTTAAAGAACGCTTCTGTAGGGGCGAAGCATGCTTCGCCCCTACTTCTCGAAACGGAGGCTCGATGAAATATTTTTTCAAAAAACACGCTTGGCTCTTGATTGGATGTTTGGGATTAATCTCTATTCTCGGCGGCTGCTACGGGTATGGTCCAGGAGACAACATCACATTGCCCATCGAGTTTGCCGATGATTTTGAGCACGCGATTACGACAGTTTGGCACAAGGGTGCCGACGTTCCTGAAGACCCTAACCATCCCGACCAAAAAATCGCATGGCATATCGAGCAGAGCGCGCTCCAGATACAGAGCGGGAGTTATTCGGCCGAGTTTTATCTCGATGGTCGGCAGGGCCACGGCACGATCTGGCTCACGCGCAGTTTTCAAGTGCCTACGGGCAAGTCTCTTAGCGCGCATATCTATTTCTCGCTCTACAGCAAAGACGAGAGCGTTAACCCAATCGCGAATGTTGTCGCGTACGCCAGCGCACAGACGCCCTCGCTCGAAGCGGATTTTGCTGACCAGCAACCCGCGAATCAATCCAAAGGCTGGCGGTCGTATCACTTCCAAATTCCAGTGGCCTCGAACGATGGCACGATCGTGGTGGCCTTCGGCATTCGTGCGGCTTTTGAGGCCAAGATGACGTATTACGTTGACAGCGTTCGCATCGTCATCGATAAACAATAAATTTACCCCGAAAAATTATAGGGGCGAGGGAACCTCGCCCCTACGTATTTTTGTTTTCTTGGTGTTCTCTGTGTTTTGGCGGTTTATTTATTTCAGAACAGATCGTACTTAAAGCTTATATCAAAGCTCCACTCCGGCTCTTCATAGCCCGTGCCGTAGCTCGCTTGCAGCGTGAAGGCCACGCTGAGCGACGATTGCAACTGCATGTGCACCGCCGCATCCAAGGAGTGTAGTTCGCTCGAATTGCCAGGGCCTTGCGTGCGGTGATAACGATACCCCGCACTCAAGTCGGCGGTGGCCGAGAGCGTGCGATGGAGGCTCGCTGAGGCGTCTAGGGTCGAATCATTCATCGGGACCGGCGCGCGCCAGGTCGCGTTCGCCACGACCTCGGTGTTAGGATCGAGGGCTTTTGCGTAGTTGGCTTGAGCACGAATCACCGCGCTGTTCTGGCCCTTAGGATTGATCACATTGTAACCGACGGCAACGCTCACATCCCAACCGCAGAAACGAGCAGGGGTAGTGAGCAATGTCTCTTGTAAAGCGAGCACGGAAGCGACATTGAGCGACGTCCCCAAGCTCTGCTCGATCGCTTTCAGGACACCTTCCAAACCCAGCTCGCGCTGCTTGCCGATCGTTTGTGCCAGCTCTTTAAGTTTGTCGGCGGCGAGTGCTTGCGTAAGCACTTTTTGTCTTGAAGAATAGATTCAATCTTGAGCGCTTTGGCGAGGGGCGTGACATCGCGATAGCGGCCCCAACCGGCACCGGCGAGCGCGTCCACGCTGAGCCCTGACTGGCCGGGAACTCCGGTCGAATTGAACCCACCGAACATGAAAATATCGTCGCTGACATAACGATGCAATTGGCCTGAGCTATCGAGGTTGTAATCGAGCGTGGCGGTCGTTCCGCTGAGTCGCAGACGGGCAGAGCCTTCGACGCGATAACCCCACTCCGGTCCTTCCTCCCAGGTCGAGCCGGTGAGCGCCAGGTTCCCGCTCATCGTGTTGCCGCTGTTATCACGGTATCGGTCGTTGAACTGATGATAATTCCCGCCAAGGCTCAGCGACGTAAATTGGCTCTTCGGGGAGACATAATCACAGACTGAGAGAGATTGCCCCCACACCGTTCCGCTCCACCCCACGACGAACGCAGCTGCCAGCACAAACCATCGTTTAACCATTTCCATCGATCCTTTCTCCTCCAGATTTTGATGGCTACATTTCTACTGGATTCCTTAAAGCAAAGTCAAATTGAGAGCTTTGAGACCGTTCAACACAGTAAAGATGGCTAGGCTCCTGACTCGCGTCTTGACGGGTGAAAAAATTTTGGCTAGACTGTATTGAAGATAATTTTCAATTAGAGTGGTGACGATGGCTCTGGATAAACAGATTTTGGAGCAAGAACTACGCACGCGAGGGTATAAGCTCACGCGCCCGCGTCAGGCCGTGCTGGCTGTGTTGGCTTTGGGTGAGGAGCACATGAACCCGGCAGAAATTTATGAACGCGCACGGGCGATCTATCCCAAACTTGGACTCGTTACAGTTTATCGCACGTTGGAAGTGCTCGTTGAAATTGGCCTCATCCAGCGCGTGCATTTGGACGAGGGCTGCCACAGCTATGTGCGATCGAGGCAAGGGCATAGCCATCAGTTGGTCTGTAAAGAGTGTGGCCGTGTCGAAGAGTTTTCCGATTGCGAGCTGGAGGAGGTGTTCAAGCAATTGACGAAAAAGACTGGATACGCGATCGAGAGCCATTGGCTCGAACTCTTGGGACGTTGTCCGACGTGTCGGTGATATTTTTTTCGATCTAAATGAAAACAATTTTCATTTATAGTTTAAAGAGTAAACCAGTAAAGCCATGAACCTAGCTATCTCAGCTTTGGCGGTGATCACGTTCCTGTCAACGATGGTTGGCGGGCTCATCGCCTTGCGCTTCAAGAAAATTCTCCCCTATTTCTTCGCCTTCGCCTCGGGGAGCCTTATCGCCGTCTCCTTCTTTGACCTTTTGCCCGAGAGTCTTAAGATATCCGAGTCAGTGAACTTGCCGCTCCGGTATGTCATGATAACAGTTGTTGCCTCTTTTTTGTTCTTTAGCCTGCTGGAGAGATACTTCCTCACCCACCATTATCACGAAAAGGAAAGCGAAGCACATGGTCACATCATGGGGCCGGTGGGGGCAGGAAGCCTTGTCATTCACAGTCTCATGGATGGTGTTGCCATCGGGGCAGCTTATCAGGTGAACTCTGCGGTCGGGATCATAGTGGCTCTTGCGGTGATATTCCATGATTTCACCGATGGCATCAATACCGTCACGATTATGCTGAAGTACAAGCACCATGTAAGAAATGCAACCATATTCCTGCTGCTCGATGCCGTTGCGCCGGTGGCGGGTGTTTTCGTGGCGACAGCATTCAGTGTCTCGCCGTTTGTGTTATCTCTTGTGTTGGCCGCATTCGTGGGAGAGTTTCTTTACATCGGTGCAGCGAACCTTCTCCCAGAGACACGCAAACACAGAAACTGGAAAATGGCGCTCGCTATGATAGCCGGCATACTCCTGATCTTTACTCTCACATCGCTGATATGAGCATTGGCATTCGTAGCGAACTGTAAGGAAAATTTCAATGACTCTTACGATCCGGCGTGCGACAGAACAAGACGCTGAGCCAATTCAGGCGATCTACGCTCCCCTCGTTTCCAACACGGCGATCTCGTTTGAGCTAGTGCCCCCGACAGTCGAAGAGATGCGCCAGCGCATTTTGAAAACTCTTCAGAAATATCCTTGGTTAGTGTGTGAGCACGATCGAGAAATCTTGGGCTATGCGTACGCCAGTGAGCATCGCATCCGTGCTGCGTACCAATGGTCGGTCGATGTCTCGGTGTATGTGAATGCAAAAATGCGGCGTGCGGGGATCGGGAGAGCGCTGTACACGTCACTTTTCGAGATTCTCAAATTGCAAGGATTTTATAACGCGTATGCCGGAATCACTCTGCCGAACTCGGCGAGCGTCGGGTTGCACGAGTCGCTGGGCTTTAGGCCTATCGGAGTGTATCGAGCCGTGGGTTATAAGCGTAAGGCATGGCACGACGTGGGTTGGTGGCATCTCCAGCTCAAAGAACCTTCGGCGAATCCCGAGTTTCCTATTGAGTTAACTCAAGCTCAAAAACATCCAGAATGGGAGAGAGCGTTGGCCACGGGATTAGCGCATTTGAGAATTTGAGAAAACTTGAAATTGCAACCCATGTAGTTGCCCGTTCAATATCAAAATACAAAGAGCAGGCACGAAGCCTGTTCCTACACAAGTGGAGCTCGTAAAAAAACGTGCGACCCGCGGCAATCCGTTTTGGAGCGGCTGCCGCGGGCAGCGTTCGTGTGGTTGATGGTGGTTGCGGATGTCTTAGTTAGCTCGCCTGTTTTTCTCGAGAAAATCCCGGATCGTGTCGAGCGTCGTCTGAGCGATGGCGAGTTGATAACTCGGATTGCGTAGTTTTAATTCTTCGAGAGGATTGCTCACGAATCCCGATTCGATGAGCACGGCTGGCATTTGAGCCCAGCGAATATAGAGCATCTGTTGATGGATGCCGCGATCGTTCGCGCCGATTTTCTGACTGATGCGCTTCTGTAAGAGTTTGGCAAGCGTTACGTTTTGGCCATACATTGGATGGTCGGGACTGTCGGCAACCAGCACTTCGACACCATTCGTAAAGTTGCTTCGCGGATGCGCGTTCGAGTGTATCGAGACGTAGAGATCGGCGTTGAGTTTGTTCGCCAAGCCGGTGCGATCGCGCAGTTCTATGTAGCGATCATCGTCACGGGTGAGCACGATCTCGATCTCCGGGTCCATCTGGCTAAGAATCCAGACCCAGCGAGCGATGCTGAGATTGATATTTTTCTCCAAAGTGCCGTAATAGCCTTTAGCTCCGGAGTCCCAGCCGCCGTGGCCGGCGTCGAGCACGACGAGGAATTTTTTCGACCGGCTCTCACCTTCCCAAACTGTAGTTCCCAAGACGATGAGTAACAATGCAGCGATGGTGAAGAGACGGGTCTTCATAACTCCCCTTTCGTGTTTCTGGATTGAACTCCCCGCATCTGTGGCTAGATGTTCGTAATTATAGGACGATCTCTGTAGTCAGACTATGATGGGGATTACAGAGGGAAGAGACCTTGCGCACCGACAGCGAAAACGTCTAACTACAAAAAGTTTTATTCGGCGTAGACGCGGGCCACACGCTTGGAGAGTGCGGTCAAAACAACTTCAGTAAAGTTGGCACCCATACGCCGGGCAACCTCTTCGGCGGGCATGTGGGGGCCGACGATCTCGACTTCGTCGCCTACTTTGGCTTCGGGAATATGAGAAATATCTACCGTGATTTGATCCATGGAAACCGAGCCGACGAGGCGCGCGAGTTTTCCGTGTAGCGCGACTTCCCCCTTGTTGGCTAAAAGCCAACTCAGTCCGTCAGCATAGCCCAAAGGCAACGTTGCAATCTTTTGGTTGGTGGCCGTGCGATAGTGCCGTCCGTAGCCGATGTAGCTTCCAGTGGGCAGCTCATTGATGGAGACGATCCAAGTGCGGACGCTCAAGATGGGTTTTATCTCTTGCGTCCAAGGGCGACGCACTTCTGGGTATCCATAGAAGAGAATGCCCGGCCGGACTAGATTATAAAAACCCGTGGTGACTTCATCGTAATATTGGATAAACCCGGAGCTGTTCGCGATGTGTCTCAAAGGCGGGAGCAAACCTTCACGATCCAAATCTTTCAATAACTGATTGAAAATCTCCATCTGCCAGTGAGTGTAGGCTTGATCTTCGTTGGATTCGCTATAAGAGACGGCGAAGTGCGAAAAAATTCCTTGGGGAATTAAATTGGGCAACTGACGGAAGAGTCTAAAAAGAGGCAGCACTTGGTCGGGCAATGCGCCATTGCGTCCCATGCCCGTATCGACCTTGACTTGCACGCGCACTTTCTTGCCCAGTTTGCCCGCCTCAGCATTGAGAGTCTGCGCCATGTGCGGGGTGCTCACGGTCACATCTACTTCGGCGCGCACTAATTCGGCGGCATGTGAAGCGAGTGATGACGAGAGAATCAAGATGGGAAGAGTGATTCCGGCTTGACGCAGCTCGACGGCTTCGCCCGCGTTCGCGACGCCTAAGTAATCGAGGCCTGCTTGTTGTGCCGCACGCCCCAGCATTACTGCGCCGTGCCCGTAGCCGTCAGCCTTGATGGGGAAGAGTATTTTTAGTTTGGGACCAACTTTCTGGCGAACGATCGAAAAATTTCTGCGGAGCTGAGTCAGGTCAATAATCGCTTCGGCCGTCGCGGGGCGCATGGTCAACCGAGTATAACTCCTCAACGGGACGCGATCTACACCGGCGTTGTGGGGCGTGAGTGGGTTGATAGTGGCGCGCATAGTACGCTGAGTATAGCTCTGAATTTTTAAGCATTTAAGGACAGGGTCCTCTGTATAAAAGGGACAGCCGACACGTCTTAAATTCTCGGCTTCGCGCACCACTCGGTTTGATGGCATGATGGCTTTGACGTAATGTAGTGGAATTATGGACAATAATAGAATCACGGAGAGGCCGAAGAAGCACAGAAAACATGGAAGAAAGGCCGGTCGTTTTCCGTGCCTTCCCTGGGATTTCCGGGGCTCCCGTGATTCAAATATCGTCTGGCTTGGTTTTCTCTGCAGTCTTATGCTATTTCTACTCGTCGGCTGCTCTTCACTCATGGTGATTGCTGGGCGAGATTACTGCAAAGACCCTTCCGATGACCCCGCCTTCCAGATGACAAAAGAATTCTGTCAGATGAGCGAAAAAGAGATTCAGCTCGTGAATGATGAAGGGAAATCGGTGCATATTCAAGCACGCATCGCGGACGAGCCCGCCGAACGCGCTGCAGGCTACCAAAAGATTGGTCCTCAAATTATCGCCCGAACATTTATTTTATTCGTGTTCGATCAAGATATGACAGGCTCTTTTCATATGTGCAACGTCGTAGCCCCGTTGGATATCGCTTGGATTAGAAGCGATGGTTCGATTCTCGATGTATGGCTCATGGAACCGGGTCCTGTTCAGCCGGCCGTCGGTTGTCCAAAACTCTACGCTCCGGGGAATCGCGGGGTGTATCGCTACGCTTTGGAAACGCGCAAAGATTTTTTCAAAGAGAACAAAATTTCTCCGTGCCATGAGACAGACGCTGCACGATGCAAAGCCCATTTGACTCTCTATTCTTCAAAGAAAAATTAACTTGGCGCCCTGGGCGACTGGGCGGTTTTCAAAATCTTTCCGTGGACAAAATGCTTCAACGATAGGGACAAGCTTCCCTTTTTTGCCATTGTCGAATTGTCCTGTGCTGTCATAGAATGGAACCACTATGGCTGCCCGTTTAGCCGGCTCTGGATTTGGTCTGCGTCCCGTCATCTGGATTCCTTTGGCGGTCATAGTCTTGGGAGTCGTCGGCTATATTCTCTGGATGATCTGGCCCAGGCCCGTCGACTATTGCAAAACCAACAACAGCACTGATGCGAAATCCCAGGTGACGCCGGAGTTCTGTCATATGGCAGTCAAGGAGATTAAGCTCGTCAATGATGACGGAAAGACAGTCACAGTCAAAGCCCGCATCGCCGATGAATTGGCTGAACAACAGGCGGGCTATCAGAACGTCGGTCCTGAAATCATCGCCAAGACTCAGATACTCTTCGTGTTCACTCAAGAAATCAGCGGGCCGTTCCACATGTGCAACGTCAAGGCTCCTTTGGACGTCGCGTGGTTCAAGGCAGACGGCTCGGTCGTGGATACTAAGTTGATGGAGCCCGGTCCGACGCAGCCCGCCGAAGGCTGTCTCGCGCTCTATCAGCCGGAGAGCAACGGGGCGTATCTGTATGCCCTCGAAGCCCGCAAAGATTTTTTCAAAGAGAATAAGATCTCCAAGGACAAAGCTCGACTCGTGGTTGAGTCGCTGAAATAACCGAATGAATCGCGAAAAAGTGATTGGGATTTTGGGAGGGATGGGCCCGGAGGCAACGGTAGAGTTGTTCCGGCGCATCGTAGCTCGTACACCCGCTCGACGTGACCAAGACCACGTTCGCGTCATCATCGACTCGAACTCAAAGATTCCCGATCGCGGCTCGTATGTCTTCGACCAGAGAGCCGAAGACCCACGACCCGCACTGCGCGAGACGGCGCGCAACTTGGAACGTGCCGGGGCTGATATTATCACGATGCCTTGCAACACGGTGCATTATTATTTGCCGGAGCTTCGTCGCGCCGTACGAATTCCTGTCATCGATATGATCCGCGAGACGGCGACGATTCTCAACGAATCACCCGTAGGGCTCTTGGGCACAGACACGACGACCAAGATGGGGCTCTATCACAAGGCTGCCTACGAGCGCGGGATTGACATTCTGGTGCC
This sequence comes from Candidatus Acetothermia bacterium, assembly GCA_016179105.1. Taxonomy (GTDB): domain Bacteria; phylum Bipolaricaulota; class Bipolaricaulia; order RBG-16-55-9; family DRXL01; genus JACOSB01. The sequence continues at coordinate 6,814 of JACOSB010000161.1, read as the reverse complement.
AAAGCCGGACGACCAGCGAATAGTCATGCGCGATATTTTTGCGATCAAGGCCGGGCGCAACGATTCTCTCATCAAACAAGAGTTGCTCGACGTAGCGCATCGGCTGCAAGAGCAGGGTACGAGAGCGATGATCGTGGGTTGTACAGAAATTTCTCTTGCGATTAGCCAAGCGGACTTAAACATTCCCGTCTACGACGCGCTCGATGTTTTGGCCGAGGCGGCGTTGCGGGAGGCGCGCACCTCCGAGCGCATGACCGAGCCGGTGGCTGTGGCAACAACGACGCCGCGACTGGCTTGGGCCCCCACTCCAGCGGCTTAGATCTCTAACAAAACTCACCGCGAGTTTCTGTAGAAGCAGGCCTCTTTTTCTGTCCTAGATGGAATAAAATAAAAGCCCTCATCCCGGCCTTCCCTCCCTCGTGACCGATACTCGAACAGGACATTCGCTACTTGATCGCTCCCCCCCCTTTCGGGTTAAAGTATAGGCAAGATTTACTTTGTCCAAATGATGAGAATGAATTCGCGATGAAATATCTATATCTCGTACGACACTGCAAATCTGAAAGTCAACATCCGGGCGCGCCTTTGACGCTCGAGGGAAGAGCGCAAGCCGAAGCGCTGGCTGACTTTTTTATGGACAAAAAGATCGAACGAGTCGTCTCCAGTCCCTATGCTCGGGCTCAGCAATCGATCGAGCCTTTTGCCCGACGCTTAGGACTTAAGATTGAGCTCGATGAGCATCTTGTCGAGCATCGCCTGAGCGCGAAGGATTTGCCCGATTGGATGGACAAGCTTCGTCAATCGTTTGACGATCTAGAAGTTGTTTTTGAGGGCGGAGAATCGAGCCGCGCCGCGATGGAGCGTTCTGTCTCTTCGATCTCAGACATACTGAGGCACGAGGCGCGCAGCACTCTAATTGTCACTCATGGCAAATTGATGACACTCTTGCTAAAACACTTTGACGATCGTTTTGGTTTTGAAGATTGGGAAAAACTCACGAATCCCGATGTCTTTCTGGTAAAGATAGAAGGGCGCTTCCCCCGGAGCGTTGAACGCTTATGGGAATAGGGCTAAAAATTTCGTGGGGCAAGCGCGCGATCTGGCTCTCCATCGGAGCTTCAATTGTCACGCTGATTTTGAAATTCGGAGCCTATTTTTTGACCGGCTCAGTGGGTCTGCTCTCCGATGCGGCTGAATCCTTGATCAATTTCGCGACAGCGGTTATCGCGCTCGTGGCGCTGACCGTCGCCTCCCGCCCGGCGGACGCTGACCACGCCTATGGTCACGAAAAAGCCGAGTATTTTTCGAGCGGCGTCGAGGGCACGCTCATTCTCGTCGCAGCAGTCGGCATCGTTTGGACCGCTTTCGAGAGATTTTTGCACCCAGCAGATCTAAAAAATTTGAACTTTGGCATCGGCATAGCGCTCTTGGCTTCGGCCATCAATTGGGGAGTCGCGCGCATCTTGCTCAAAGCAGCAAGAGATCACGACTCGATCACGCTCGAGGCCGACGCCAAGCACCTGCTCACCGACGTCTGGACGTCCGTCAGCGTCGTGCTGGCTTTAGTGATTGTCAATTTTACGAACTGGACGATCCTCGACCCTCTCGCGGCGATCGCGATCGCGCTCAACATCGTCTGGGCGGGCGTCGATCTGCTCAAGCGCTCGATGCAAGGTCTTATGGATTACACACTCCCGGCGGAGGAATTGGCTAAAATTGAGACCATACTGCACGAACATCAAGAAGAGTTTTCTTCGTACCATGCGCTACGCACGCGAAAATCAGGGTCACAGCGATTTATCGATCTGCATTTACTCGTGCCCGGTGAGATCAGCGTCAAAGTCGCGCATGACTTGTGCGAGACGATTGAAGCCGAGATGCGCGCGGTCTTGGGGCACGCGAGCATCACGGTTCACGTTGAGCCGGCCGAAGACGCCGCGGCTTGGGAGACGATGGAAAATTCTCGGTAAAATAATCGACGGTCACGAGCGATTGCCTGAAAAATTCGAGGAGGGAATTATGACACACCTGCTTCAGTGTGGAGCCACTCTAGACATGATTGACACAGATAAGTGTTCTATCGAACGACAGAAGAGCTGGCAGAGTTTTTGGATGGGTTTGTTTTGTCTGATCGCTGCGTTGAGTTTCACGGTATTTGAGGCTTCTGCTCAAAACAAAATCACGGTAAAGTTTGCAGGAGACGGGAGTGGGAAAGTCACTATCTCTGACGATAATGACCCTCCCAATGTGGTGATGTGCAATGGCGACAGCGACTGCATTACTAAAAGTTTCCCGAGTGGAATTGGTTTGACGCTGACAGCCACACCGAACTCTGGCTCTGTGTTCGCTAACTGGCAAAGCGCTACAGACTGCGATGGGGATACTGATCCTGAGTGCACTCTAGTTCTCGACGCAGACATCACCGTCACGGCCAACTTCAATAAACAAAGCGGCCAGGGATTCACTCTTACGATCAGCAAAGCCGGGATAGGCAGCGGAACAGTTACGACTTCTGACAACAAGATCGATTGCGGTTCGACCTGCTCTGCCAATTATGATTCAGGAGCGCCATTCACTTTGTTGGCCTCGCCCGATGCGAATTCGGACTTCACCGGCTGGAGTGGGGGAGGATGTTCTGGCACAAGCAACTGTACTACGACTATTATGGATAGCAACAAGATGGTCACAGCGACCTTTGCGCCAAAAGCTCAAACGTTCTCGCTCACTGTCACCAAGGCCGGTACGGGTGGTGGGACGGTCACGAGCAACGAAGCGACTCCTCTCATCGATTGCGGCACAACTTGTTCAGCCGACTACGCTTCGGGAGCTACCGTGACTCTCAAAGCAACCCCCGATGGGAATTCGAATTTTACGGGTTGGAGCGGAGCTTGTACAGGGACTGGGGATTGCCCGCTGACGATGGATGCGGCTAAGCAAGTCACGGCGCACTTTGCACCAAAAGCCCAAACATTTGCACTCAAAGTTACGAAGGCGGGCGCGGGGAGTGGAACCGTCACCAGTTCACCCGCTGCAATCAACTGTGGCCAAGCCTGCACCGTCAAGTTTGCCACAAATACGGTTGTGACACTGACTGCGACTCCTGCGACTGGGTCTATCTTCGGGGGCTGGAGCGGAGCGTGCACCGGGACGGGGACTTGCAAGGTGACGATGAACGCGGCCAAATCCGTGACTGCCACGTTCACAGTAATAGCTGATTTGGTAGTTACTCAGACCGCTGCGCCGAACCCGGTGACCATCGGAGCCAATTTAACTTATACGATCAACGTCCATAACAGCGGGCCCGCATCGGCTGCCGGAGTCGTTCTCACCGACTCGCTCCCCACGAACGCGAGCTTTGTCTCGGCTATGCCCAACAGCTGTACTCCATCGAGCGGCACCGTCACGTGCAACATCGGAAAACTGAAAAACGGCGTTGCAGCCGTCGCCACGATCGTCGTCAAAGTGACGGTCTCCGGCACATTAAAAAACACGGCGAGCGTGACCAGCAGCACGACCGACCCGAATACATCCAACAACAGTTCTACTCTCAGCATCACCGCCAGCAGCTCTTGCACAGACGTGGCCGCCGCGTCACGCCCGACTTCCCTGAGCTTCAACCCCACGCCGACGCAAGCGGTGAAGCGAAACATCACAGTCACAATTTCCAACAAGGGGACGACGTCTCGTACCGTGACGGCCATCACACCTTTGGCAGGACAGCCTTTCACGATCGTCAGCATCTCTCCCAAACTACCCGTGACGCTGCGTAGAGGGACGAGCGTGCGGCTGATCGTGCAAACGCGGCGAGCGGCGGGACTTCCCTCGGCGACGGCGACGAGGCCGTATTTTACTATCACCGCGGACTGCGGTGCTCTCACTTCTGCAGGCGTCCGGTCCCGGGCGCTCTCACTTGACAGAGTGTCAGAGTTGCTCCGGACGAACGCCGAGAACATTGAGTCAATGCAGTTACAGATTTTTGACCTCCGTGGGCATCTATGGGTAGACCAAAGGGGCGCTAACAACGCATTCGTCGCGTCGATGATGGCAGACAGTCTGGAAATGCTGCCCAACGGAGTCTATCTGTACGTAGTGAGCGAACGAAATAAGAAAGGTGAAGTTATCTATAGTGAAGTGCGTAAGGTCGTTATCGTCAGATAAGAACGCCTAACAGAAATCATTACAGTAGGGGCGGTTCGCGAACCGCCCCTACACACGTGTGTGTGTACCAGGTTCGATCTAGTTAGGAGTTTTATGATCAGCCGCGAAGAAGTTTTGCATATTGCGAGGCTTGCCAAGCTCAAGCTTAGCGAAGACGAAATTACCGTGTTCCAGAAGCAACTGGGGCAAATTCTGGATTACTTCAAGAAGCTCGAAGAGATCGATACTTCACAAGTTTCCCCGATGAAGCACATCCTCGACGTGCACAATGTCTTGAGAGCCGACGAGCCGGGCACTTCTCTCCCGATCGAAGCGGTGCTCAAAAACGCACCCAAGCGCCGCGAGAATTTTTTCGAAGTCCCCAAAATTGTCGATAAAGAGTAGAGGCGAATACAAGATTCGCCCCTACGGCAAACATACATCGCCGCGTTTGTTGCCCGAAACGTCATTGTTGGACGAATTCACCGAGCCGCGGAAACTGTCCTCAGCAAAGCCGCAACGCTTGAGGATCGCGACCAATCCCCAGCCATTATTGTTAAGCACCTTGTTGTTTGTGATGGTCGCAGAGGTGTTCTCCATGATGCGAAGCCCGTCGATACCATTGCCCTGGAGCGTGCTGGTTTTGATCTCCAGGCGCGAAGAGTCTTCAAGCGTGATCCCGTGCCCGGTGTTGTTGAGCACTCGGCTGTTGTCGATTTTGGCGATCGCTGCATTTTCGAGACTGATTCCCTTTTCGCGATTCATAGAAACCTCAGCCATCGAGAGCGTGAGCTGGCCTCCCTCGGCCGCGATGCCGTGAGCCCCATTCTCAGCCACGCGGGTGTTGTTGGTGAGAGTCGCTTGGCCGTTTCCGAACTGAAGCCCGTTTCTCTTGTTGCCCAGGACTTGGGAATTATTCACGGTGATCGTCCCTTGGATTTCTAGCCCATTGCCTCCGTTCGTCACGACGCGCGAGTTGTTGAGAACGGCTTGACCTTCGCGAACTTTGAGGCCGCCGGCTTGATTTTCTGAAATTTGCGAGTTGAAGAAAGTCGCTTGTGCTCCTCCAGTAACCATCACGCCCAGTCCCTCATTGCGTGAGACCTGCGTGGTGCTGATTGTCACTTGCGCGCCGTCAGCGATCTTGATCGCTTCGGCCGTTGGCCCTTTGATACTCTGGAAAAGACTGTCGGCGATGTCAACCTTCACTGGGCCGCTGATCTCTAGGCCGCCTTCGCCCGCACTGGAGAGAGTTATACTGCTGAGCGTCACTTGCATCGGAGGGCCGGAAACCAAGAGTGCGCGCGTCGGAGTGTCTTGGATTTTGAATTTCTCTAAGCGTGCTTTCTTGACATCACAGCAGATGGAGAGGCCGCCCTTGATTTGCACCTGCGAGGCGTTCACGCCCTGGAGCGTCACGTCTTTGAAAATGGTCAGACCGCCGTCGTATTGGCCGGCTCCTACGACCACCGTTCCTCCGACAGCGACGGCGTCGATCGCTTCTTGGAGAGTGGAGTAATCTTGGGGAACGCCCACTCTGGTGCGATTGCCCTGCGGCACGAGCGGCACTCGGAGCGAAGCAGGCACCTTGCCGCAGAGGGCTCCTAGTCCATTATCGCTAAATTTATTATTCCCGCCGCGTACAGCGACCGAAGAGGTCGACTTCAGCCCGCAGGCATCGTTTTCTTGGATCGTGGAATCGCGCAACTCCAATTGAGCTGAGTCGCGCACCCAGAGGCCTTCGTTAAAGTGCTCTTCGATCTGGGATTGCGAGATTGTCGCTTTGGCGCGCTCAGCAATGAGCACGCCCCGTATGCCATTCCCAGAAATTTTAGTTCGTACGATAGTCAACTGCGCATCGTCGCGCACGACCACACCGCCGAACTCTATGTCCATATTATCTTCAATAGAGCTGTCGCGAATGTCGACTTGGGCCGAGTCATCGATCGTGATTCCCGAAAACTCGTTCTCCGCGATCCGCGAGTTTTGGATGAGGACGCGAACCTTGCCCGATACTTGTAGGCCGTTGGGGCAGATCGCGGGGTCGAGCTGGGCGCAGAAGGGAAAATCCATGGTCGCTTGAGCGCTCGTGATAGCAAGCGTGTCGAGCGTGACTTGTAAAGTTTGGGGACTGTCGATGCGAGCGACGGGTTTGCCGCGCTCAGCTCCAGTGATGATTGTTTTCCATTGGCCTTGAGAATCTTTGCCAGCACCGCGCAGTGTGAGATTTTTAGCAACGATTAAGTTGGCTTTGTATGTGCCGGCTGCCAAACACACAACGGCCCCAGAGGCAGCATTGTCGATCGCGCTTTGGAGCGAGCTTCCGGCGCTGACATTGACGGTACAGCCGGTCTGGGCTTGAGTGAGCGCGACGGAGAATCCCAGAGTGATTAGAGCGAGCAGAGCACTACAGCGAGTGATGGAGCGAATTTTTTTTGTCATAGAGATTAAGTATCTCCCTTTGTGCTGAGGCATGGGCTCAGCAGAGTTCACGAGCACTGCCAGTTTACTCCGGATGAAAAACTTCTGCCAAGCACATTCAGTTATTTATGTGAAGTAGCGATAAACATAAATATATTAGAAAATATTTTTTATAACTCTTGAAAAAATAGTAACTTTGTATTATGCTTCGATTGTTCTATTAAGGTTGGTGATAGTGGCCTAAGGTCATCATAAT